>CAZEEJ010000054.1:29030-30676 GCA_964511155.1 uncultured Planctomycetales bacterium
CTCCCCGGCGTTGTACAGCATCATCGCCCGGTTGAGCAGCAGGAGGGGATCATCTTCCGCCGGGGCGGCATCCTGGGCCGTAACCCGGGTGCCCGCCGGAAGGAAAAACAGCAACGCGATGAGGGCGCGTCCCGGCCGCCATCCGGCACGGGCACAAGCCCGTGCGGGGCCACACCCAGACGCCCCTGGCCGGTGTGATGGAAGGGTTTGAGGACGCACGCTAAGCCGGGTCGCCTTCATCCTGAACCCTCGTGTAAACACTCAGTTGCGCCCGGGCCGGGCACCGCCGCCGGTCGCGCTTCTCGCCCACGTGAGCGGGCCCGCCCTCGGGCGAGCCGTCTCCGCCGGGCCGCACCGTCAGCCTTGACCCGCACCCTGCAGGATCGCCGCCTCAAGAATACTTACCGCCGTCTGCACGAACACTCGGACTGCCGTCGAATAGGCAAAGTCCTGCAGTTGGCGATCGGTCACGCCGCAAGCCAGGCCCGAGAGCGTGACCGGCAGAGTCGCCATGGCAAAATACATCAGCCGTTGCATACTCAAATCCTCATCAGAGTCTGTCTTGAACCCGCGTGCCCCCGGCCCGCCGGCAGCCGCCTGGCTGGCCGCACCTCCAGGGTGTCGGGACATGCCGGTATCGCTCGCGCCCGCCGGGCTGCCCCGGCTAGCGGATGCCCACCAGCAGGTTGTCCAACACGAATATGCCGATCTCCGTCAGCGTCTGAAGGAACGCCCGGAAGGCGATGTCGGGGTCGCTCAGGAGACAGGCCTGCTGGAACACCACCAACGGGCCGCCGAGGCCCACAAGCACGCCCCACCTTCGCCAGCCTGCACGTCGTCCTGTCATGGCGTCCTCCGATACAACGAAGGCCAGATGAAACACGGCGATGGACTTGCAGGCCCAGCTCGCGCCGCTGGGCCGTGACACCCGGCCACGCGCCTCCGGGCATCCGCAATCCATACGCGGCACTGCAGTCCTGGCTTCACCGCAGGTCGGGTGAGCATAGGGTAGACGCCCCCACCCCGTCAAGGGCCGGTTCCAGGATTTCAGCGATGTTGGCCCCCCTGCTGACGGCCTGTACCGGCCGCCCCCCGCGGCGGCCGTGCCCCACGAGGCGTATGTGCCCCCCGCGGCGGCCCACAGCGGCCCACAGCCCCGGCCCCGGATCAGGCCGCGTGGCCCCGGCAGAGGCGTTGCGCTCAGCATTTTCGTACCGCGACCGCAAGGGAACGGGCTTTGCGTGAGAATGCTACGCACAAGAGGTCCGCTTCCTGACCCTTGATCTCACTGCGCGACGTCAAGGGCAGGCGGGCGCGATACCGACGGCTCCCGCTACCGGTTCGTCGTCATGGCATCCGCCTCTTGAGCCCGGACTCCCGTCCGTGTTATGCTCCCGGACAGATTGGGCATCCGAGGAGCCTGCATGCTGACTAATAACATCCTGGACCTCATCGGCCAGACACCGCTGATCCAGCTCAAGGGCGAGAACATCTTCGCCAAGGCGGAGTTCCTGAACCCCGGCGGCAGCGTCAAGGACCGCGTCGCCCGAGCCATGCTCGAGGGCGCGGAGCGCGACGGCCGACTCAAACCCGACTCCATCATCGTCGAGCCCACGTGGGGCAATACGGGCATCGGCGTCGCCCTC
>CAZEEJ010000055.1:0-2955 GCA_964511155.1 uncultured Planctomycetales bacterium
GGGAGCAGGCCCGACGGGTGGTCTGCGGCACGAGCATGCGCACGTGCTTTCAGGCCATGGTCTTTTACGGCCAGGGCAACAAGGATTACTTCCCGTACGATCATTCCCAGAGCAACACCCCGGGCGACCCCACGCTGAGCAACCTCGGAATCAATGCCTGGGAGTTCTTCCATCGCTACGTGCAGAAGGGCAATCCCAGCGAATTCCAGAACTGGTCGAAGTGTTCGGTCGTGACCGTTCCGGACCCGACCAAGTACTACGCTTGGCTGGAGTGGTACACCTGTCCCAGCGACCAGTACTACCACACCTCCAACATCAAGAAGGCCGGCCTCCCGGGCGGCAGGACCGAGATCGAGTACATGCTGAGCTACTGCATCACGGCGGATGTCGCGTACGACCTCGACGACACCCGACGGGTCAGGGCCATCCGGAGACAGTCGTCGGTCAAACCACCATCGTCCAAGATGCTGATCACCGAGGTCGGCGACGACGTGGTTGGGTTGGCCCGAACGCCGTGGGAAATGCGCGACCGCAACGGGCCGCCTTTCCCGAATAACCAGATTGGCTTCCAGATTCAGCACCGCGGCGGTGGCTTAGGCGGAGAGAACATCCTCTTCCTGGACGGCAGCATTCGTTACCACCAGGCGCTGCTCAATTCGCCGCCCTGGTACGGCTTGCCGCCTGCCACAGCGGCGTTGTTCGAGAACACCTCCATCTATACGGACCGTGCGCCTCCTGTCCCGTAGATGCTCGCGGGCGGCACTGGTCGAAGAGCAGGGGCACACGGCTGAAGGCTGAAGGCCAAAGCCGCAGCACAAACGTGCGTGCGGTGGCACGCTGTTTGTATGGGTTGGTTCCAACGGTTGCAAGTCGCGGTGCAGGTCAAAGTAAACGTCGCGGTGCAGGTTAAAGAAAACGTCGCTGTGCAGGTCAAAGAACGGGGACGGAGCGGCAGGGTGGTTCCCGCCGATCCGTCCCCAGGTTATCCCACTTCACAACGGCCGTTACGGCTCGCTTGAGCCTGCGTGGTTACGGCAACGCCACGAGTTCGGCATAGGTGAGCAGATCCTTGACGTAGGCCGGGTTGTGGGTGCCGCGGCTGCCGTCGTAACTCACGTAGTAGTAGATGAACCGCACCTTCTTGATGGTGTCGCTCAGGCTGGCCTGACTGGCTTCCCGATTGGTGCTGGCGTATTCCCAGCCGGGCAGTCCGTTCTCCGTGGGGGGGACGGCCTCATCGAGGCGGCTCCTGATGCCCGCCAGTCTGCTGGTGATGCTGGTCTGCAGCGAGGCGAGGCGGGCAACGATGTTCTGCGAAGCCGGGTGGCATTCGGCGCAGCCTCCGACATTCACCTCGAAGCGATGGCCGCTGTCGGTGGGGCTTCCGGCCAGTGGATCGGGGAACTCGGCGACGCGCAGGTGGCAGGTGGCACATCCTCTCGTGGTGAAGGAGTGGGCGTGTTGCGCGTTCGGCCGGATGGAGGTTGTACCCGGCGGAATGGGCATTTCGCCGTTGAGCACGTTGGCCTGGGGGCTGTGGTGCGGCGGACGACTGGTCCGCGCCCAGGTGTCGCTGCCCTCGCCGGTTCCGGCCGAGTCTCTGCGGGCGTGATGGCATTGGCCGCAGAGGTCGAACCGGTTGGGGTTCGTGGCCGCCGCCAGCACGTCGGACGGCGGCGAGTTCACGACCAAGGGGTAGCGCAACTGGGTATCCGAATGGCCGCTCAGTTCGCTGCCGAGCCCGGTGGCCAGGTGCGGATCATGGCAGGTCACGCACACGATGGGATGCAACTCGCCGACCGTCACGCCCATGTCCTTGAGCGTGGAATCGGTGACGGTCTGGCCTTCAACGAACCGGAGTTGGCGGTGGTCGCCCGAGTGGCACTCGCCGCAGGAACCGAATCGGCTGGGGGGATCGCCGACGAAGTCGGCGGAATCCGCCTCCCAGAATTCGCCGCCGGCGTGGGCCGACTCCCTCCACTCGTCGATGGTCGAATGGTGGATGTCGGTATGGCACTTGCCGCAGATATTCGGGTCGAGCATCTTGATGCTGGCCGGCGGGCGCAGGCTGGCATCCTGGATGTTGCTGACGTGCGGACCACCGGGGCCATGGCAGCTTTCACACTGCACACCGGCCAGGGCGTTGGTGGTCGCCCGATCGATGAATCCGCCGGGCTCGCCGTAACCGACGGTGTGGCACGGGAGGCAGGCGGGGTTCGTGCCCTGCCCGACGGCCTCGAGGGTTTCCAGCGCACGGCCGTGCGCGGTCGTCTCCCATTCAGAGTGGACGCTGGGGTGGCAGAAGCCGCAACCGAGGTTGACGATGTCATTGGCGGAGTCCACCACCACCTGGGCATGGGCGGACACGTACGGGCCGGTCACGCGGCTGTTGCCGCGGTTGGCTCCCGGCTGGATCGTGCAGGCATCGCCGACCCCGTCGCCGTCTGAATCCTCTTGATCCGGGTTCGGGGTGTTCGGGCAGTTGTCCAGGACGTCGACAATGCCGTCGTTGTCGCTATCCACCGTCGGATTCTGCGGCGGACACCCCTGCCCCATCACGCCGAAGCAGATGATGAGCAGCACGCCCAGCATCGCCCCTCCCGAGCCAACCGATCCAACCCATCGCGCCTTCATGTGTGGTCCTCCGTATTCCTGGTCGAGTCTCCCCGGCCCAACATCCGTCCCGCTCGTGGAGACGGACGAAACCTGAAACGTACGAGCACGTTTCCATTGTCGCTCCCCGGGCATCTCACCCGCAACGAGGGAGCGTCACGTTCAGTCTTCGTGGCCCTCCGGGTGCCCTCCAGTCGGGGCACCCGGGGCATCCATCGCCCTCTTCCGTTTGCCTGCCGGTTGTCTTGCACCGGCATATTCCATCGCGTCCGGCCGTCACTCGCCTCCTGCGAAACGGGGACAGGCACCGCTGGGGCGATTGGCCACCGGTCCTCACCTTGG
>CAZEEJ010000055.1:3055-30654 GCA_964511155.1 uncultured Planctomycetales bacterium
CTCGTATCCGAGGGTACTTCCCTCATCAAGCATCACTGGGGCGGAGCCAGTCCCCATCTCGCCCTCGTTTGGGCGTCACTCGCCTCCTGCGGGGCGAAACGGGGACAGGCACCGCTGGGGCGATTGGCCACCGGTCCTCACCTTGGCTCGTATCCGAGGGTACTTCCCTCATCAAGCATCACTGGGGCGGAGCCAGTCCCCGTTTCGCGCGACTCATTTACCGTGCATGCGCAGCCCAATCTCGCTGGCGGCCCGGAGGCGCAGTTCGAAACCATTGCCCGCTCCGTTGTGGCAGCGGAGGCAGACGAAATCGAGCGTTACCGCGGCATGCCCGGCGTTGTCCTTGACCACTTCCTGGCCGTCAGCGGTGAACATCGCGTTGAAGTCGGTGTTGGCGACATTGATGCGGAAGATGTGCGTTCGGATGTCACCGACGCGGGCCACGCTGCCGACGACGTCCTCGCCGGCGGCTGCCGCACTCCTTGTCGCCAGGGGCATATGGCAGCTCACGCACGTGAGCGGCTCGACGTAATCGCCCCGCACATAAACGAAGTTCTCATGGATGGCCATGTTCTTGTCCGCATGGCAATCGGTGCACTGCGTGCCGATCGCGTTTTGCCGATCGAAGTTGGTACCGTGGTGCGGGTTGTGGCAGGTGGTGCACTTGAAGCCGGCATGGCCGCCGCTGGCGGATAGTTCGGAGTGCTGCTCGTAGTTTTCGATGAATCCGTCACGGGCCTGGATGACGCTGCCATCCTGGCCGAACGGGCGGTTGTGGCAGGCGTTGCAGGTGGTGGCCTGGGTGTCCACAAACAGGTCGCGGGCGGCGGGATTGGGCAGATGCCGTGAGCCGGGCCCATGGCAGGCCTCGCATTGCACGCCGTCCTCGACCCAGGTGCCGCGGAAACCGGGCCGGCTGTCCTGGAAGCGGCCTCCGTTCTGGGCCAGGCTGAGCGGGCCGGTGGTGTGACACACGAAGCAGGCGTGGTCGTAGGGCTTGCGATGATCGGCGCTGAAGTGGCCCTGATCTTCGTGCGGCATGAAGCCGGGCCTTGTGCCGCCGGCGGGGAAGGCCAGATTCCATTGGGTGTGAACGCCTTCGGCATCGTCGGTCATGAGGAAGCCGTCCTGGTCGATGAAGAGCGCCCGGCGGAGGTAACCGCCCAGCACGTAGGAGACGTCGCTCCAGTTCTTGCCGTTGGGAGGCTGTGGCACGCGGGCTGGGGTGGCCTGGGTCGGATAGACGGGCGGTGCTCCGGATGCGCGGTTCAGCGCATGGCTGTGTCCGTGGAGCCTGTGCCCGGCGACGATGTCCGGGCTGAAGGACTGGTGGCAGGCGATACACGTGGCCGAGCCGACGTAGTCGGCGCCGCGGTTCGTTCGGTCCGTGGTGTTGCGGTAGAGGGGCGTAGGTTCGTCATCGTCAGGCGGGGGCACGACAGGGCACCCCTGGCCCATGCACAGGGCCAGCAATGCCATACCAACCAGCGTGCCTGTCATCCGTCGCAACGTGGACATCAGCACATCCCGCGTGAGACCGTCGCGCCCGTTCACGCCCGCAAGAATCCCTGAGGCATTTCCGGGTATCGCCCGCAGTCCGCTCAACTGAATACTCTCTGTTGTGATCTGCCGGCGCCCGATTGCCAGCCATCCAACTCATGGAGTCTGCAATAGTGGCGAGGATACCGTTCCATCAACGCCGTGTCTACATAGAAGTTACCGTTTCTACCCCAAAAGAACAGAAATCTAAACAGCACCAAAACGATACGAATAAGGTGCCGGTCTGCGTGTTTCCGCTCGAGGATCGTACGGCTGGGCACTTCTCCTGGAGTGCATACGGGTCGCCGGCAGCAGGTTCATTGGATCTCCGCACAAGCGAGGATTCCGTTCTTGTGTCACGAAGGACACATAAACCGCACCCAAACGATGCGATTAAGGTGCGGTGGCGGAAAGCGAACTCGACAGCCGGCGAAGGCGATGCGCTGAAAGCGGGCGCCTCTGTGGCTTTGCCGGCTCGGTGTTGTACACTCGATGGCCCGATGCATTTTGTATCGGCGTTTTCGCGCGATTCTTCGATGAATACTGTGCTGCGGGCGCGGCCTTCATGGTATTTGGCATGGTCCGGGTCTTGTGTCCTGCAGGCTGATTCCTTATGATCCGCATCCGCCTCAAGAAAAGCGGCCGGATTGCATTCGAGTAACTGACGCAACGAAGCGCCACCAACTGCCCGGCAGGGAGCAGCCGATGTGTCGATGGCGATGCTCTATCAAGTTGTGCGCGGCTTGGACCGCGGCCGTCGTGTTCTGTGGCATTGGCTGCACCCCGAGCGGTGGTCCTGACGAAGATCCCGACGGACCGGGAGTGCCCGGCTACATCGGCTCCGCCGCTTGCCGCGCGTGTCACCCTTCTTTTGGCGACCTGCACGCGGCGCACGGTCATAGCCAGGCGTTGAAGGTTGTGGATGCGCGGGCGCCCGTCTATTCGTCGGGCTCGATTCTAGCGGGGGTGCCTGATCCGCCGCCGGGTTACGGGTGGGGCGACCTGAGCTACGTCATCGGGGGATACAGCAAGGCAGCCAACTTCGTGGATCGGGACGGCTTTCTGCTCACGGACGGCGTCGGCGGCCCGTTTGTGCAGTACAACCTGGCCCATCCGCCGACGGATCGTCCTGCCGATTTTGCACCGTTGGCCTCGGCGATTGCACAAACTCCCTATGCTTACGACTGCTTCCACTGCCACACCACGGGGGCGATGACGCTGGAGGCGAGCGGCGGTCGGCGGCAGGATGGTCGGCCGGGCGTCGAGGGTCGCTGGGCGGAAGCCGGCGTGCAGTGTGAGGCCTGCCACGGGCCGGGCAGTCAGCATATTGTGAACCCGTCGGCGGGCAACATCGTGATCGATGCGACGGCCACGGCCTGTGACCGCTGTCATCGCGGCGACGACGCGTCCGCGGCGATCCGGGTGACCGATGGCTTCATTGTGGGCAACCAGCAGTCCAAAGAGCTGGCCGCCAGTCCTCATGCCGGTTTTTCGTGCACCGTCTGCCACAATCCGCACGCCTCCGCACTGTTCGATGCCGAGAACGGCATCCGCAACGACTGCACGGACTGCCACACGATGCAGAACATGGGGCGGCACAGCGGGCGGATCTACGTCTTCGGCGATTACGTCGAGCCGCTGAACTGCCGGAGTTGTCACATGCCGCCGGCGGCGAGCAACGCGGTCACGGGCCTGATCCCGGTGCCCGCGGACGGCGAAGGGCGGCTGGGCGATACGCGTTCACACCTCATGTCCATCGACGTGGTGGAGCGGGACTACCGGAGCATGCTTACCGCGGATGGGCGGCGGGTGGCGGTGGATGGTGAAGGCAAGGCGGCGGTGACGGTGGATTTTGTGTGCCAGCGGTGCCACCACGGGCAGGGCAATGCGTTCCCGCTGACGCTGGGCGGGGCGGCCAGCATCGCGGACGGGATGCATGAGGGGCCGTGAGAAGAAGGCTGAAGGGAAGAAGACAGAAGACAGGAGACAGGAGACAGAATGGAGAATGAAGAATGAAGAATGGAGAATGGAGAATGACAGATCGCGGATCGTGAGGGGATGCGGGATTGCGTGAGAAGTATGCGAGGTGCTTGCCTCTTCGCGGCGTAGAGTAGTCAAGGCGGGTGATCGGGCGCGTTCAGCAGTATTGATATGCATTGGGTGGGCGTACTTCCAGGGGTTTGTTTCATCGCGCTGGGCGGGTGCGTGCTGTTGGCCCGTCCCGTGCGGGCTGAGGAGTACGCTTCGCCGACGGTGGCGGCTTCGGCGGTGCCCGGTGCAGGCGACGAGGGCCGCGACCCTGGGGAGTCGGCGAGTGGGGGGGGGCACGGGCCCGCCGACTCACCGGCGAACGTACCGGCGGAGGACTCGGCCGCCGGCCCATCGGCGAACGTGTCGGCCGAGGATGAGGCATCGACTGCCGGCCCACCGGCGACCGCACCGGCGGAGGATGAGGCATCGGCGGCTCGCGACGGCGGCGAGGCATCGACCGGCCGGCAGCCGTTTCATCTTCGGCCTTCGGACCTCTACGTGGGAATCGAGGGCGACTACGAGCGCCGCACGGTGCGTTCCGCCGGCTTTCGCCGGCCCAACAGCGCCCACCGCAGCAGCGATCTGCGGCTGCGTGAGGTCGTCGGGCTCTCGCTCGACGGCGACCTCTACGATCCCAACCTGCTCAGTTACCAGGCGGACCTGCGGTTCGGGCTCGAGCAGACGCGTTTTGACGAGCGGTTCGGCGGCATTCGACAAAGTGAGAGCGACGACGGTTTCCTCCACGAGTACGACGTGACCTTCGACGCTTTGCAGACCAAGCCCATTTCGCTGCATGGTTATGCCCGCCGGTTCGAGCAGCGGATCCCGCGGCGGTTTCTGCCGTCGTTGCGCGAGATGCAGACCGAGGCCGGGGCGTCGGCGCTGATCGTCGCGGGCTCCACGACCACGGAGATCGGGTTGTCCTGGCGGAACGTGGAGCGCACGGGCAATCGGCTGGACGCGGACGACGAAGAGCTGGAGGTCACCCGCTTCTACCTCGATCACACGGTGGTCTTCTCGGACAATCATCGGCTGCGTGCACAGTTTGAGCACGGCCGCGAGGAGAGCACCTACCAGGGCAGCGGATTTCGCTTCGACACGCGGCGGGACGAAGTGCGCCTCGAGGATGAGATTACTTTCGGCCCGGGCGGCAAGCACCGGCTCGACACCTTCTTCCGCTACAACGAGGAGCAGGGCGACCTGGCTCGCGACGAGCTCGAGCTGGTGCCCCGCCTGGCGCTGCAGCACACGGACAAGCTGCAGACCATCTACCGCTACGGTTTCTACCGGTTCGAGCAGGATGCCCTGGAGGTCGCCCAGCACAAGTTCGATATCCAGGCGCTGTACAAGGCGACCGACGACCTGCGGTTTGCGGTGGACGGTTACGGCTTGTATGAGCAGGCCGACCTGGACACGGAGACGTACGAGTTCGGCGGCAGCGCCAGCACGACGTACCACCGGGCCACGTCGATGGGTGAGTTGAACATGAATGCCGGGCTGGGCTTCGACTCCGCCCGGACCACCGGTGATGCCGGGCGGCGGTGGGTGCGCGGCGAGGCCCACGCGATGGGCGGGGCGAGGCCGACCTACCTGCGGCAGCGGGACATCGTGTCGGGCACCATCGTGGCCCACGATGCCCGCCGGGGCCGTTACTACCTGCCCGTCCTCGATTACCAGATCATCCGCGTTGGGCCGCGTATCCGCATTCGTCGCGTGCCCACCGGCCGCATCACCGAGAACGAGGCGGTCTACTTCGACTACCAGTACACCGTGCCGATTCACGGCTCGGTCCGCACGTTCCGCGGCGACTTCTTGATCGAGCACACCTTCAACTTCGGGCTGACGCCTTACTACGGGTACGAGGGGCGAAGCCAGGACGTCAATTCGAGCCGGGGCGATCCCCGCGAGCGGGACAACACGCATCGCCACCGGTTGGGTGTGCGTTACGTGCGGGACCGTTGGGAGGTGGGCACGGAGCTGGAGCTCTTCGACGACACCGTCGAACCCTACGACGCCTGGCACCTGACCGGCCGGGCCAACCTGCTGCGGCAGCCGAACCATTCGCTCGATCTGTCGGGCGAGTTGTCGCGTTACTGGTTCGAGGGTGGGGTGAATGACCGCCGGGTCTGGTGGCTGGACATGGACCTCAAGGACCGGCTGCAGATCAACCCGTTTCTGTCGCTGCTGACGGGAGCCGCCTTCCGCTGGGAGGATGACTCGGTGGACGGCAAGACGCACGGCGTCGACGTCGAATGCGGCCTGCAGTACACCCGCGGGTACCTGACCGTTGACCTCACGTTGGAGTACGACCTGCTGTCGATTGCGAGCAACCGCGAGGCGGGCTTCGGCGTCTTCCTGAACGTACGCCGCAACCTGTCGCACCTGCTGCCATCCTCGAAGGGAGGTGGCGGATGAGAATGGGCCGCGGCATCCCGATGCTCATTCTGGGAGCTGCGCTGGCGAACGTCGGCTGCAGCCAGGCGCGTGTGGATCCGCTGGCGCCGCAAGGTCCGGCCGTCGTCTGGCCGAAACCGCCGGACGCTCCGCGGGTGCGCTACCTGGGCCAGATCACGGGATCGAAGGATCTTCAGCCGGCCAAGTCTTTGTCTCAGAGTTGGGACGAACTTGTGCATGGCCCCGGTCAGCCGGTGTTGCTGCTCAACCCGCACGCGGTGGCGGTCCATGCCGACGGATGGCGGGTCGCCGTCGCGGACACCAGTGCCGGCTGCGTACACGTGCTCAATTTGCAGGACCACACCTACCGGGTGGAGAGGGCCTGCGGCAGTCCGCCGCGGGGCATCGAGTCACCGGTGGCGGTGGCGTGGGTGGGCGACCAGGTGTGGTTTGTCGATGCCCGGCTGCACGCGATCGGTGTGTTGGGAGATGGAGCGGGACGGTGGATCGGCGAGGAGGTGCTCAAGCGTCCTGCGGGTCTGGCGTGCAGTCCGCAAGGCGAGCGCATCTACGTCGCTGACGCCGGCCTGCACGGTATCCTGGTCTTCGATCAACAGGGCCGGCTTGAGCGGCAATTCGGCACGCAGGGTGCGGACGCCGGCCAGTTCAATTATCCTTCGCATATCGCTTGCGGGCCGGACGGCACCCTCGTGGTTGCCGACTCGTTGAACTTCCGCGTGCAGCGGCTCAGCCCCGACGGGACACCGCTGAGTCTGTTCGGGCGCAAGGGGGATGCCGCGGGCGATCTGGCGCTGCCCAAGGGTGTGGCGGTGGACAGTGACGGCCACATCTGGGTGGTAGATGCACATTTTGAGAACGTGCAGGCCTTCACGGCCGAGGGGCAACTGCTGCTGGCCATCGGCGGCGAGGGCCAGGGGACGGGTGAGTTTTCATTGCCTGCCGGCGCCTGCATCGACAACCGGCGCAGGCTGTGGGTCGCCGATACCTATAACCGGAGAGTGCAGGTATTCGAACTGCTGACGCCATGAGAAACATGACTCCAACAGCGTGGCTGCTCGTGGTGGTGCTGGCTGGCACCGGGTCTGTCGTCGCCCAGGATCTCACCGCGGGCCTCGCGGGGCGGCAGAGCGTGGTCGGTTCGCCGCACGACCTCAGCGTGACCGGCCCCGGTCCCATCCACGCCCTCTTCGAGGAGCAGGTCTGCATCTTCTGTCATGCGCCGCACCGTTCGACGGGACAGGCCCCGCTGTGGAACCGGCACATGCCGCCGACCCACTACCGCATCTACGAGAGCTCGACGACGAGTGCCCGGATCGGGCAGCCCAGCGGGCCGTCGAAGATGTGCCTGAGCTGCCATGACGGGGCCCTGGCCCTGGGGCTGCTCGCCAGCCGATCGCCCAACGATCCGGTCGAGATGACCCAGCGCACCATCCCGCCCGGCCCCAGCGACCTGACGCAGGACCTGTCCGACGATCACCCCATCGGGTTCCGATTTGATCGTGCCCTGGCGGCCCGCGATCCGCAGCTCCGCAACCCCGACCTGATCTCGAAGGAACTGCCGCTGGGCAAGCACAACGAGATGCACTGCACGACCTGCCACGATCCGCACAACAACGATCTCGGCGATTTCCTGCGGATGCCGACGGTGCGTTCGGCCATTTGCCTTTCGTGCCATGACATGCATGGGTGGGAGCTTTCCAGTCATGCCCGGAGCAGCGCCCGGGTCACGGGTCGGTCGGTCGATCCTCGCGAGCGCCTGCCGTACCACACGGTGGCGGACAACGCCTGTACCAACTGCCACAAGATTCACTCCGCCGAGGAGCCCGAGCGGCTGCTGCGCTTTCGCCGCGAGGAGCAGAACTGCCTCAACTGCCACAACGGCAGCGTTGCCCTGAGCAACATCGCCAGCGACCTGCGCAAGGCGAGCGCCCACCGCGTCCATCTGCGCACCGGGGTGCACGATCCGACGGAGGATCCGCGGCTCATGCCGATTCACGTGGAGTGCGTGGATTGCCACAATCCGCACGCCGCCGCTCCGGAGCGCATCGATCGCCCGGGCGAGCCGTCGCTTGGGCTGGTGACCGGCAGTATGCGGTTCGTGTCGGGGGTGAACCGCATGGGGCGGCCCGTCGAACGTGCGGCCGCGGAGTATGAGGTATGCTTCAAGTGCCACTCCGACGGACCGCGTCGACCGATCCGTACGGAGGTCAGCCGCCAGATTCACCAGACCAATACCCGGGTCGAGTTCCAGACGAACAACCCTTCGTTCCATCCGGTCGTCGGGCCGCGGAACAACCGCGACGTGGTCAGCCTGCGGCCGCCGTGGCGCGTCGGGTCAATGATGCGCTGCACCGACTGCCACAACTCCGACCGCGAGTCGGCCAGCGTGGGCGGTGGCCCCTCCGGGCCGCATGGCTCGATCTACAGCCCGCTGCTCATCGACAACTACACCACGCGCGACTTCACCAGCGAAAGCCCGCGGGCCTATGCCCTTTGCTACCGCTGCCACGACCGTCAGAGCATCCTGGGCGATGAGAGCTTCCCATTTCACAACACGCACGTCGTGCGCGGCCGGGCCCCGTGCTCCGCCTGCCACGATGCCCACGGCATCAGTCGGTCGCAGGGCAACAACCGCAACCACAGCAACCTGATCAACTTCGATCGCTCGATCGTTCAGTCGGCCTCGGGCGGCTTGGGCGCCCGGATCGAGTTCGAAGACCTCGGCCGACACCGCGGAAGCTGCACGTTGACGTGTCACGGCGTGGTGCACGTGCGGTTTGAGTATGGGAGGTAGGGGAGAAAGTGAGAAGTGAGAAGTGAGAAGTGAGAAGAAGAGGAGGCGGTCATGCGGATCGTGATCGCGTGTGTGGCGGTGACTGCGGCTGCGTGGTTGTCGGAGGCGCGGGACGATGCTGCGCCCGACGCACGCCCGACCTCGCCTTCTGAGTTGCTGGACGGGTACACCCGCGGCGTGACGGGCAGTGCGCATGACTTCAGCGACCCGGCCCGCGGCGGCGGGGGGGCGTGCAACGCCTGCCATGTGCCGCACATTCAGTCCCTGCGGCCGACGACGCAACCGACGACGCAGCCCTCATTCGAAATGTACCGCATACCCGAGCAGCGGCAGGTGTTTGTGCCCGGGCGCTTCACCCCCGGCCCGACGAGCCTGATCTGCCTGGGCTGCCACGACGGGACGGTGGCGACCTCGACAGTCGGGTCGTCACACGCCCTGTTGGCCGGCGTGCGCGAGGGGTTCGGACTGCCGGAAGGCGTCGCCTGGCGCGACCATCCCATCGGCGTGCCCTATTCAAACGATCGGCGGGAGTTTCGCCCCGAGTCGTTCGTGCGCCGGCGGGGCATCGCGCTCCCCGACGGCCGAATCGAGTGCATCTCCTGCCACGACCCGCACAATGCGGCCGGCGTGCCCGGCATGCTGGTGATGTCGAACAGGAGAAGCGCCTTGTGCCTGGCGTGTCATGTGAAGTGAGGGAGACAGGAGACAGGAGACAGAAGACAGGAGACAGGAGACAGAAGACAGAATTGGGAATTGGGAATTGAGAAGTGAGAAGTGAGAAGTGAGGGATTCGCGGGTAAAAATCTGCTACCGGCTTGCCTCTTCGCGATGTAACCGCGCGCGGGCGGCGCTGGGCATACGGGTCGTGCCGCCGGCGATAACGATCGCGGCCCTCGGGATGCTGTTGGCGGCGGGATGTGCCGGCCCGGGAACCGACGGCGGAGGATTCCGGCGGCTGGCGAGCTTTCCGGACGGCGAGCGTGTGCCGCGCGTGGAGGTGCTCGGCTCGCTCCCGCACGGCCTGCCGGGCTTTGACGAGACACCGGCCATCGAGCGCTTCCTCTATGGCCCCAACACCTACGGCAAGACCGTCCTGCGCAACCCGCAGGGGATCGTACTGGCCGGTGAGCGATTGCTGGTCTGCGACCAGGGGCACCTCGACGTGGTGGCCATCAACCCGGCGACGGGCAAGAGCACGTTCTGGTGCGACGGCGATCATCGCCCGCGATGTCCGGTCGCCATCTGTACCGACGACGCCCGGCGCGTCTATATCGCGGACACGACGTTCCGCTCGGTACTGGTCTACAGCCCGCTGGGCAAGTTCATCGAGGAACTGAGCCCCAGCCAGGCGGCGGATCGTCGTTTTCGCCCGGCGGCGGTGCTGGTCCACGGCGAGTTGCTGTACGTGGGCAACCTGGGAGACCGATGGGTGGATCGCTTCGACCTCGGCCGGCGGCAGTGGCTTGAGCCGATCGTGCCCATGGGCGGTCCGCACCTGCTGGCTCCGACGGGACTGGCGATGACCGCGGATGGCACTCTGCTGGTCGTCGATGCGATCGGTGGAAGAGTCCACCGCATGGCCACGGACGGGCGGTGGCTGCAACCGATCGGCCGGCCGGGCCGTGCGGAGGGCCAGTTTGTCCGCCCCAAGCAGGTCTGTGTGACCGCGTCGGGGTTGATTCTCGTGAGCGATGCCGGCCGTCAGTCGGTGCTGGTGTTCGATGCTGACGGCCGATACGTGACGGAGGTTCATGGTCAGAATGCCGCTTGGCCGGGCTGGTCGCTGCCGATGGGGCTGCTGGCGATGGATGGGGCCCAGTGGCGGGCGGCGACGAATCCTTCGCCTCGGGATAAAGCCGCAAGCGGCGGGCAGCCGGAAGTCGAGGCGGATGAGGCCGCGAGCGGCACAGATGCGGATGGTTACGTGATCGTTTCGGATTCGCTGGGCGGTGACTCGTTGACGTTGCTGCGGATCGTTGAGCGGTAACGCGGAGCGTGTGGATGTTGCGGTTTTCCCGCACAGATTCGACCGATGACGGCGGCGCCGCAGCGCACCATGAGGTGTGGCGCCGAGGTCCGGTGCCACACCGCATGGCCCTGTCGTGCTCTGCGCTGACGGCAGCAATCGCGATGCTCGCAATGCTGGCCGTCGTCGGGTCGGTCGGTTCGCAGGAGCCCGGCTCGGAGACGGGGTCGCCCCGCGGCGTTGCCGCCCGACCGCTCGCTACTCAACCGGCCGCCACCACGCAGCCCGCACGGGCCGAGAACCCACATTGGCGGAGTACGGGTTGTCGGGCCTGCCACGCGTACGTCGACGACAAGTTGCAGCCGATTGCCATGGAGCAGATCGACCCGGTCTGCTGGAGTTGCCACGATGGGCAGCGGGCCCATCGCGAGGTCCACCCCGTCGGCAGACTGTTCATCGAGGGCCAGGTCATCAAGCCCGAAGGCTGGCCGGTGCCGGACGACAAGCTGGCCTGCGTGACCTGCCACGATATTCGCTCGGCCTGCGACCATGCGGAGGCCCGCCCGACGATCAACAGTGCGTTCCTTCGTGGTACGCCGGGCGAGTCGCCGCGCCGGTTCTGCGGCCACTGCCATGCGTCCACCGACCACGCCCAGCGCCGCTACAGCCCGCACATCATGCTCGACGGCCAGGGCCGGCCGCTGGAGACGGTGTGCACGTTCTGTCACCAGACGACGACCAGCGCCGCGGGGGCGATGGTCCGCACGGGCGAGGCGGATCTGCGGGCCGATCCGGTTGGGCTGTGCGTGGTATGCCATCCGCGGCACGTGGACTACTTCGAGCCGGGGCACATCGGGCACCCTCTCCCCGCGGAGATGCGTGAACGCCTGGTGCGCCTGCACGCGGCCAAGGAAGCCCGCGAGTCCGCCGTTCCGCAGACCCAGCCGGCGGATGCGGCGCTGTTCCTGCCGCTGGCGGAGGATGGGCGGATCGTGTGCGCCACCTGCCACAATCCGCACCAGGAGGGGCTCTTCCCGGCGGGCAGCACGCTGGGCGAGGGGGCCATGGATCCGGATGGGCACGACAAGCGGATGCGGCTGCGGGGGCTGGGCAAGGACGTGTGCCGGGCGTGCCATGATAAGTGAGGAGCAGAAAGTGAGAAGTGAGAAGTGAGAGGTGAGAAGTGAGAACACCTGAGCTCGGAACGTGTATGAATACGTGGCGGCCTCGCCGCCCGTACCGTCATCCTCAGCGCCTGCATCGTTGTCATCGGCAGGAAACGCCCGGCGACCATCTGCGCCTCTCACTTCTCACTTCTCACTTCTCACTTTTGACCACCCACTTCTCACTTCGCCCGCTGGCCCGGCTGTTGGTGCTGATCGCGGTGGGCATCCTCGCGATGCAGGTCGCGCCGGCGACCGCGGCCGATCCCGAGAACTGTCTGAGCTGCCATCGGTATCGCGGCCTGGCGCGGATGAGCGACGACGGCGACGCCGTGCGGCTGTACTACGTGGACCCGAACTATTACGACCGGGCGCTGGGCCCGCACGCACGGCTGCGCTGCACCGACTGCCACGCGCGGGGCGAGGTGGGGGTCATCCCGCACCGGCCGGTCAGCCCCGTCAACTGCACCCAGACCTGCCACCTGGCGGACCCGCGCGGGCCGGAGATGCACTTCTCGCACGAACGGATCGCGGACCTGCTCGAAGCGTCGGTGCACCCGCGGGAGGTGCTGGACCGCTCGAACAGCCTGCTGGGCGACCCGCTGAAGGCGGATGCGTCGCGTTGCCTGCTCTGCCATGACGAGCCGGTCTTTCGCCGCCCGGACGAGAATTGGGTCGCCCACGCGACTCCGGTCGGGCGGTGCACCGTCTGCCACGAAGGCTCGATGGAGATCGACGCGGCGTTCATGTACTGGCACGTGCACGCCCGCAGCCGGCCGGCCCGCTCGAACGCCGACGTCACGCGCGTCTGTGCCGTGTGCCACAGTAACGAAGGGATCAAGGCGGCGTTTGATCTGCCCGACACCACCGCCAGCTACCTGGCGAGTTTCCACGGCAAAGCGATGCAGCTTGGCAGCGAGCAGACCGCCGGGTGCCTGGATTGTCACGCCGCCGAGATGCAGAACGTGCATCTCATGCAGGCCCACAGTGATCCGGAGTCGGTGACGCATGAGGCCCGCCTGCCGGACACCTGCCGGAGTGCCGCCTGCCACCCGTCGGCCGGCGTGCGCGTGAGCACCGCCGCCGTGCACCTCGACCTGGCCCGCGACCGCGGCGTCGAGTACTTCATCGGAGCGCTGTTCATACTGCTCATTCTGTTTACCTTCGGGCCGTCCCTGCTGCTGACCGCCCTGGAGATGCTGCAGATCGTGGTGGGCCGACACGATCCCCAACACCACGAGCGGGTTCGCCTGGCCCAGCGACTGATGGCGGACGAACGCGGCCGGCGGGCGCTGAAGCGTTTCACTCCCCACCAGCGCGTGCAGCACTGGCTGCTGTTTGTGTGCTTCACGCTCCTGGTGCTGACCGGTTTCCCGATCAAGTTCGCCGATCGCGACTGGGCACAATGGCTCATCGGGCTGTTTGGCGGCCTCGGCGGTGCGCGGATGATCCACCGTTACGCGGGCCTGATCCTGCTGATCGGCATGTTCTATCATCTTGGTTACGTGGCCGTCTTCCTTTGGCGAAAGCGGCGTGCGGAGAACAAGAGCCTGCTGAGCGTCGTCCTGGAGCTCCCGATGGTCATGAGCCTCACCGATGCCCGGCACATGGGACAGCTTGTGGCCTATCTCCTGTTCCTGCGCAAGACCCGGCCGGAAGCGGGGCGGTTCGGTGCCGAGGAGAAGTTCGAGTACTTCGGCGTGTTCTGGGGCAGCATGTTGCTCGGGTTCACCGGGCTGCTCATGTGGGCCAACGCCTGGACGAGTGAGTATCTCACGGGACGTGTGCTCACCGTGGCTATGATCGTGCACACCTTCGAGGCGTTCCTGGCACTGTTGCACGTGGGCGTGGTTCACCTGGTCGGCGTGATTTTTGGACCCGCGGTCTTCCCCATGTCGCGGGCGATGTTCACGGGCGACACGCCGGCCGAGGAAATGGCCGAGGCCCACGGCGCGATGCTCACGGCGGCTGCCGGGCAGATCGGCCTCCCGAAGGAGGGTCATCATGACTGACCAATCCCCGTCGCCGCCCGCCTCCACCCCCGCGCCGGTGCATGCTCCCAAGCCCCCCTGGGCCCGTCGGCTGTTGCGCGGCGCCGGCCGAGTGACCGTGCGCGGGTATGCGCTGGTGATCCTGCTGGTCCTGCTGTGGACCGGCTACGCGGCGGTAGTCTACCTGGTGCGAACGGTGTTCCTGCCGGCGCCGGTTCCCGAGCAGTTCCTGCACTGGCAGGCGAGAATCGATGACGAGACGCTGAGGCAGATCGAGGCCGCGGGCGTGACGGTCCCCGCTCCCCGTGCTCCGCTGGATCACTACCATGGCATCGACCGGTGGTTTCAGCCCGACCCGCACAATGGGTGCTCGAGCAGCGGATGCCACAGCCCGCTGCCGCACGGCGATCGCAAGGAGGTCCGGGCGTTTGCCAATCTGCACGCCACGTTCATGACCTGCCGGATGTGTCACGCGGAGGCCGCCGCGCATCCGGCCCCTGCCATGTGGGTGAGCACGGCGAGCGGCACGCTCCAGGACCCGCCGGCCCTGCTGCAGTTGACGCGTCTGCTGGAAGTGAATGCCGAGCAGCTCGCCGACCGGCCGGCCGAGATCCATCCGGCGATGGTCCGGTTGTTGAGCGAGATGCTGGAAGTTGTCCATGGCGATCCGGTGTTCGAGCACCTGCTCGTGGAACTCAACACCACGCGGCCCGGCAGTCCGGTCTGGCGGCAGGCGGTGCGGCAACTGACGGAGGAACTGCCCGGGCACGCGCGCGGCGACTATGCCGCCAAGCTGACGCCGCGAACCTCAGACGCCGAGCACCGCCGGTCGATCGAGCAACTCGAGGACCTCGCCCGGCAGTATCACGCGGCCGCTCCGGAGAGTCGCCAGCGCCGACAGATGCACGAACAGATTCACCGTCGGATCGTCGCCAAGCCCGACAGTTGCCTCGCCTGCCACGGCGAGGATCCGCCACGCCTGGACTTCGAGGCTGCCGGTTACTCGCCGACCCGGTCCGCAGCGCTGCGGGCCGCTCCGATTCCCCGCATGATCCAGAACATGCGCGAGGGGCAGCCGTTTCATCTGCCGGGTTTCATGGGTGAACCGTGACACTTCGCGGGGGCATGCGGGGTGCTCCGTAAGGCTCAGGTTGTCGCGATTCCAGTATCGCTGCATGGTCCCAGCTATTGCTCCTTCCTATAGTCCGGCGTGTAATGAATCCGGCAGGGTGGATCGCCCTGCCCATTGTTGCAAGTAGAGAGAGGGATATCATGAAGCGATGCACTGTGGCAATCGTGTGCCTGCTGGCCTTGGGCGCCGGGCATCTGACGGCGGCGGATCTGGCAATATCGATCGGTGTCCGTGAGACACAGGCAGACGGGGGGGCATCTGGCGGGCCGATCTTTTCCAACCATGGAAATACGGGCGGCATTGAGTTCGTGAACCTGGACGGCCAGACGCTGGTAGCCGACGGCACTTGGCAGCTTTTCACGTTCACCCCCGAGGTCGATACGCTTACCGCGTTTGCCGGCACCACGGCCGACTCGATCCTGGATGGCGAGTGGGGCACGCTGGAGATGCTTCGCGTCAGCAACATCGACGGCATCACCCTGCCGATTCGCCTGTGGCTGGACAACGTCACCAACACCACCAGCAGCGGCCCGACCACCGAAGGCTTCGAGACCTTTGCGGCCGGGAACGAAGTGATGTTCCAGGAGCCGAGTTTCTCCGGTTCCACCGCGGCCAACCTGCTGCCGGGCAGCACTTCGGCGGTCACCGACGCAACCGCGTTTAGCGGGTCGCAGTCGTATGAGATGAACTTTCAGTTCGTCGATGCCACCACTACGCGATGGGTGCGCGTATCAACGTTCGACACGCCTTCGCTTCCCAACCCCGCGGTCCGGTTGCGGGAGTCCATTTTTGATCCGACGATCAGCTTTTACGCCAAGGCGATCGTCGTCCCGGAGCCGGCCTCGCTGATCCTGCTGATCCTAGGCGGCGCGGCAGCCTTGGGCGTCCGGCGACGGCGTACGGCCGGGTGAGTCATCGGTCTCATCGGGACCGGCGGTTTCACTGCGAACCGGCCAGTGTTTTGCGCACTTGGTCGAGTTCGACCAGGCACAGGTCCATCAGATAAATGGCGTAGTTTTTGTTGTGGATACCGTTGCCCGAGCGCACCAGTTCGAGGTTGTGGGCGGCGGAGGCGACCCGATCGCGGACCTCGGCCGGGATCGTGCGTCCGGCGGCCTCGAGCTCGGCGATCTGGAGTCGAACCTGCTCCAGCAGGGTGGTCCGCTCGCTCAAGTAGGTTTCCATCTCGCTCATCCACTGCTTGAACAGCTCGCGGTAGTCCTCGCTGTGACAGGCGACGCAGGTGTCGCTGGTCGCGGTAATCAGCGGATCGCCCTTGAAGTCGGAGCCGGGCTGGGAGTGGCAGGCGCGACAGTTCATCCGTGAGCCGAACATCGCGTTGGGCATGGTATGGGCCACGCCGGCGCCCCCCGTGCCCATGAGCAGGTCGACCTGCTGGTGGTGGTGATTGGGATGGCAGAACTGGCAGTTGTCCAGGACGGGCTTGACGAAGCCGGAGTCGGTCGCGACCAGCGTCGGCTCGATCAGCCGGTGCTCGATCACATGGTGGCAGTCCTCGCAGCGGGCCCGCTGGGCCGCCACGTGGACGCGGTGATACTCCTCGACCGTCTCCAGGGTGCGGGTCGCGAAGCCTTCGAGGTACCGTTGCTGGTCGTGGCAACTCTCACAGTCGCGGGCGGTGACGCGGGCCTGGCCCTGGATCACGTCGAGGTGGCAACTGGCGCAGTCGATGTTGCGCTCGACGACTTCCTGATGGTTCATGAGCGCCGGCCCGGCCTTCTGAGCGCTGGCCTGTTCGTGCACCATGATCTGGCGAGTCGGGGGCTCGTGGCAGGTCAGGCAGGCCCCGGTGTCGTGGTTGAAGGTCTGATGGGTGAAATGGCAGGTGAAGCAGGTCGTGGGGTTGACCGCGAGGTGATTCTTGCCGGTGGCGTCGTAACTGTGGCAGGCGGCGCAGTTGAGCCCGGCCAACTGCCGCAACCGCGTGACCCGGTGTTGGAGCCGGTCCATCTCCAGGACGGCCGGCTCGACGCTCTGCAGGTCGGCGGTGGCGAGTAACTCACGGATCATGCCGGCACGGTCGGAAGCCGGCGCCACGGACACCGCGATCTCCGTGAGGCGGCCGAAGACGGGCTCCGGAATCTGTTTGCCGAGTTGCGCGTGAAGTGCCTCGAGCTGACGGGTGGTGTCGGCGAGGCGGTCGCCGACGTCCAGATGCTTGGTGTGCACGAACCGGACCGTAGGCCGACGTTCAATCTCCACCTCTTGATCGCCGACGATCCGCTTTTCCTTGCGCACCTCGCCGATGGCCAGCGACTTGTTCACATGGGCGCGGTCGCCGTGACATTCGGAGGTGAGGCAACTGGCGTCGTTCACGTGGGCCCGCGGTCGGCCGGCCCCGGCGCGCCCGCTGAAATAGCTGGTCAATTGTGAAAAACCGCGGAACTTGGCCATCAGCGTATGCTGTTCGCCCGGAGCATAGTGGCACTCCACGCACTTGACCCCCAATTTCGTACCATGGAGGTCCTGATTCCACGATTCATAGTAGGGCACCATGATATGGCAGGTGCCGCAGAACTCCGGCTGCGAGGTATAGTATTCGGCCACTCCCAGGGAGAGGCCCATGAAGAGAACAAACCCAAGTCCGGCAATGCCCAGCTTTCGCAACAGGCGGCGCTTGCCTTGCGGGCCGGGGGAAGATGCCCCAATGTTTGCGGAATCTGCTTGATCGGGGGAACTGGCCCCTGGATTCGCCTCGTCCATATTGAGCAACCTCGCGATCGGCAGGAAGGAAAAAACATCGCCCCGGCCCGAACAAAAAGGGCGACACGCCGGCTCCGGCAGGTATAATATCGACCAACCTGCCGGGCCGATAGAAGGTATTATCGCATAGTGGCGTGGCTTCCGCAACGTGGTGTTGATCGCGGAGTGGGTGATGCAGCAGCCGAGGAGCAAGAACCGGGCGGCATGGCTGACGAGCCTGACGCTGGCCGTCTGCGCCGCGGTGCCGGCGCCGAGTCCGGCCGACGGCTACGTGGGCCGCGTGGCTGGCGAGTTGGTCCACACCAACGAGCCGGCGATGCATCTGCCTACCGCCGTGACCGCCGATGACCGGGGCCACGCGTTCGTGGCCGACGGCGTCAACGACCGCATCCTGCACTTTGACCCGTCGGGCGGGCTCGCGACCGAGATCCGCACCGTTGGCGGTGAAACACTCTCCGGGCCTCTCGGACTCAAGGTCGACGCCGACGGCCGACTCTGGATTGCGGATACCGGCAACCGCCGCATCCTGGTACGCAACGCGGCGGGCGAGCTCGAACGCACCATCACCGTTGAGCAGGGCGCCGCCAAACACGCCCTGGATATCACCGATGTCCTGCCCGCACCGGACGGGCTCAGCGTTTGGGTGGTGGACAACGACAACCACCGGCTGCTGCGCGTGCCGATCGACCCGGGACTGCCGCATGTGGTGGGCGGGCGGGGCGAGTCACTGGGGCAATTCGTCTACCCGTTCATGCTGGCCGCCGGGCGCGACGGCGAAGTGCTGGTCTCCGACGGGATCAACGGCCGCGTGCAGGTATTCTCGGCGGAAGGCCGGCCGTTGGCGGGCATCGGGCGGTATGGCGTCGACCTGGGGCAGCTTTACCGCCCCAAGGGCGTGGCCTGTGATGGCGAGGGCCGCATCTGGATTGCGGACGGAACCCTGGGCGTGATCCAGGTTTTCAGCTCCCGCGGCCTGGTCCTCGACGCCTTGCGTGACGAAGCCGGCCGGATTATGCGTTTCGAGG
Source organism: uncultured Planctomycetales bacterium (assembly GCA_964511155.1). Classification (GTDB taxonomy): domain Bacteria; phylum Planctomycetota; class Phycisphaerae; order UBA1845; family PWPN01; genus JAAYDF01. Next base: position 21,836 of record CAZEEJ010000055.1, read on the forward strand.
CTCCCACCGGCCTGGCCTTCGACGGGCAAGGACTGCTGTACGTGGTGGAGCTGCGCGCGAACCGGGTGCTCAAGCTGGAGATCAGCACCGGGTCGCGGGTCAGACCACCGGCCGTCGCGCCCGGTCCCCGTCCGCGCGACCGCCAGCCTCACGACTGCACGATCTGCCACCTGGAGTGGATGGAGCCGGTGGCCTCGGGCCGGGCGACCGCGCTGATGGACGTGCCTGAGCATACGCCGGAACTGCCGCTGGCCAGTCGAAGCGATATGTGCCTGTCGTGCCACGACGGCTCGGTGATGGACTCGCGGCGGCAGGTCTGGCAGGAGCATGGCCACCTGACGGGTACCCAGCCGCCGGCCGCCATGCAGGTGCCGGATATCCTTCCCCTGGTGGACGGCAAGCTGGACTGCCGCACGTGCCACTCGGCCCATGTGACGGGCGGGCCGATCACCGGCGGGGTCAGCGAAGCGGTTTTTCTGCGCATCGCCAATCCCGAGGGTGAGCTGTGCATGAGTTGCCATGCGGACATGGCTCGTGGGCCGACGATGGGCACGCACCCGGTGGGGGGCATGCCCTGGCCCGTCCCGGACGAGCTCGTCGCCGCCGGTGCCAAGCGGGCCGCGAATCCGCGTCTGCTTACCTGTCAGACCTGCCATACGCCGCACGGGACAAAACACGAGCACCTGCTGGTCATGGGGACCGAGAGCAGCCAGCTTTGCCTGACTTGCCACAGCAAACTGCGCCCGGGCATGTGGGTCCCCGATCACGAGGTCGAGCATCCGCAGAACCCGCCGCTTCAGACCGCCGCCCAAAAGGAGGCCATTCACCGTTTGGGCACGCGGGCCGGACCGGAGGACACGTTGATCTGCCTTTCCTGCCACAAGCTGCATGATGGTGAGGCGGGGCGGTACATGCTGGCGGCGCCGCTGGCGGAGAGCCAGTTGTGCATCACCTGCCATCCCGACCGGGCGGAGATGTTCGACAGCCGGCACGACCTGCGGCTCACCGCTCCGGAGGAGCGGAACCGCCGCGGCCAAACGCCGCAGGAGAGCGGGCCGTGTGGTGCGTGCCACACCTTCCACCAGTTTGCGCGGCGGCCGGACCCCCGGCCGGGTGACCCCACCGGCCTGTGCACCACGTGCCATCAGGTCGGGCAGTGTGCGGAAAAGGCCGGCGGCCAGCCTTTCAGCCATCCGAGCGATGTGCACGAGGAGGATCTGCCCGCCGGTCACGAGCTGAAGCTTTACCCCGGGCTCAACGACCAGCGCAGGAGTATCGCCTGCCTGACCTGTCACGATCCCCACATGGTCAGCCACGAGGATTTCCTGCTGCGCGACCGCGATACCCTGTGCGCCAGTTGCCACGGGGATCTGGCCCGGACCCTGATGGGGGCGCACGACATGACCTCTCACCCGGAGGCGGTCAACGCGAGCGGACGGACGGCCGCTGAGGCGGGTAAATGCGGCTTCTGCCATGCCGTACACGGGGCCGACGGCCCGGTCATGTGGGCGGCTACCGATGCGCGGCCTGCCGACGCCGACGCGCTCTGCCTGCAGTGTCACCAGGATGGCGGTCTGGCGTCCGCCAAGCCGGGTACGAAGTACCGTCATCCCACCGGACTCGCCACCGCAGAGGCGGCAGGCAAGCTCGGCGGCGGTTTGCCGCTGTTTGATGGACACGGCCAGCGGGCCGCGGACGGCGGGGTAGCCTGCGCATCCTGCCACAACCCCCATGCCGACCCCGTCGCCTCGCCGGCCATGCTGCGCACAGGGCCGACCGCCGCTGCCCTGTGCACGACCTGTCATGCCGAGTTCGCTCAACTGCGGGACGGGCTGCACGACTACCATGGCAAGTCCGGAAAGTGGCCGGAAGAGTCCCAAAGCAGCAACGACCTTTGCCTGAGTTGTCACCAGGCGCATGGCAACGACCCGAACCACCAGCTCTGGACGTCTGCCCCGCTGACCGCCTATGCCCTCGAAGACGGCGTGTGTCTGAGCTGCCACCAGCATGTGGAGTGGGCCGGCCACGGCACGCGCCGGCGGTCCGAGATCCCCGCTACCCAGCCGCACGCGCTGGCGGCCATGGCCAGCGGTGAGCACAGCCTGCCCCTCGTGCCCACCGGACCGGGCAAGTCCGAGGGCGGCATCGGCTGCAAGACCTGCCATGACCCGCACGGTTCCCCGGCCGGCCCGCCGCACCTGCTGCGCCCCGGCGGCACGGCCGACCCCGGCGCCATGTGTCTTGCCTGTCACCAGGAAATCGAGTTCATTGGCACCAGCCTGCACAACACCGCGGCCATGAAGGAGTTCCTCGATCGCCAGGATCCCTCCTCGCCGGTCAAAATGGTCCAGTGCGGCCCCTGTCACGCCGTGCACGCACCCGCGGATGCCCCCGTGCCCCTGACCACCAGGCCTCTGCCGCCGGGCACCGAAGCCCTCTCCGCCGATATGCAACGATGCGTGGTCTGCCATCCGCCGGGCCTGACCCCGCGTGGCGAACGCGTGTTCCAGCACTTCCCCGACCAGTTGCGCAACGTCACTGCACCGGGTACACCGGGTTTCATGCCGCTCATCAATCAGCACGGCCTGATCAGCGACGAGGGCCGGATTTCCTGTGTCACCTGCCACATGCCGCACGGCCGACCGCCCGGCATGGGCTTCCCCGACGTCAAACCCACCGAGGTTACCCAGGACCAGCTTCGCTCGATGATGCCCATGCTCCGGCCCTACGTCGCCCCCAACCTGTGCAGCAGTTGCCACGGCTTCGACGGCCTGATGAACTACCTCTACTACCATTACCCCGAGAAGCGCACCGACGAGGCCAAGTAGATTTGTTCCCTCGCGCCCCCCTGGTGGTGCGCGGCTGATCCGCGACAGTTCCGGCGGCGGCGGTCGACTGGATGGCATGGGCCTGTACTCAGGCCCGTGGCCTGCCCCAACCCCCCACGGGTCTGGGTACCGACCCATGCCATCCAGCCGAGTTCAACAGGCCGCCCAAAGTGTTGCGGGGCCCTGGGCTCAAGATTCATAACGCGTTGTATTGTATATCGTGTGACAATGTGCTATACTCACTTGTACTCAGCCTGCGCCCCTATGCGGGGCGTGAGGCGTCGAGGCCTCCACGCCGTTTCAGAAATGCGTCGCGGCATCTCAGATCGGCGGATAGTGACCGCCGGAGCATGCGGTTGGAGGATGGAAGTGCGGAGTTCAGACCAAGGTAACAGGACGCGTGTTTAGCGCGTTCGGTGATGACGGGGCGTCCGGACAGAGCGTCGCCCTGGCAGCGCCGATGGCCCACGTCGTTGACGCCATGAAGGCGGAAAGTCACTTGGGTGGTTGTCCATCCGAGGACGCTGTTTTGTAAGTAGAAAAGTCGAGAAAAAAACAGTAGGCGTTAACGGACAGGATACGGTAGAATGAGGAGGCGGAGTCCGGAGGCCCGTTCAGCTCAGCATCCGAGTCACGAATACGTCGCTTGGCATTGAGCCCGTTTCTGCGACGTGCTGGCTGCCCGCGGTTGTCAGTACAGGCTTTTCGATGGAGGCTTTCCCATGCGGCATGGAATCAGCGTCGGGCGATGGACGGGGGTTGCGTTCGTCTGTGCGATCCTGTCGGTTCCGGTCATCGCCTTGGATGGGCCGGCTCACGAATGCCTGCACACACCGCATCCGGCCGCGGCGTCGTATGCCGCGGCATGGGAGCAACCGCTCGAGCCCGCGTTCGAGGCGGCCGCCAGGGTCTACCAGGTGCCGATCGAACTGTTGTTAATTCTGGGGAAGATGGGCAGTGCGTTTGAGAACCGTCAGGGTGCCCCGACGATTGAAGGCGGCTATGGCATCATGGCCCTGCGGCAGAACAAACTGGGCGGCGATTCGCTGGCCGAGGCGTCGGCGCTCACTGGCGCCAGCGTGGAGCAGCTCAAACTGGATCCCGCGGCGAACATCCGCGGGGCCGCCGCCGTGCTCGATGAATATGCCCGCGAGCTAGGCCTGGACCGCTCGGGGGGGCTGGAAAGCTGGCGGCCGGTGATCGAGCGCTACGCGGGGCTTGATGAAGAGTGCAGCCAGTTCTTTGCCATGCAGGTCTACCAGAAGCTGGAGGCAGGGTTCCGTTTAACCAGCAGCCGGGGCGAGACCCTCGCTATCCCCCCCCAGTCGCTGGCCATTGTTCCCGAGAGTCTGTTGCCAGCCACGTTGGGCATTCAGTCGCCGGATTATCCGCCGGCGATCTGGGATCCCGCGCCATCCTGCAACTACACGGCCGGCAACTACAACAAAGACTCGATCATCATCCACACCATCGAAGGCTCCGCGGCGGGGGCCATCTCCTGGATCAAGAACTGCAATTCGAACGTGAGTGCGCATTACGTGGTGAGTGAATCGGGCCAAGTTTGGCAGATGGTACGCGAGGACGACAGGGCCTGGCACGTTGGCTGCTACAACAACCGATCCATCGGCATCGAGCACGAGGGCTTCGCGGGCTCGCCCAGCCATCCGCACAGCCTGTATGACGCCTCGGCAGCCCTCTGCAACGACATTTGCAACAACTGGGGCATCCCCAAGGCCCACACCCCCAACGGCGGGCCCGGCATTCTGGGGCATGTCGATGCCAACAACTGCTGCTGCCATGGCGATCACTGGGATCCCGGCCCGGGATGGGACTGGAGCTACTTCATCGGCAAGATCAACGGCGGCGGTGGCGGGGCCAACAAGGTCGGCGATTTCGTTGCCGAGTCCATTCCCGCGGCGATGCGCAAGAACAACAGCTACAACTGCAGCGTGACCATGAAGAACTCGGGCAGCGAAATATGGGCCTGCTGGCCGCTCGGGACCATGTTGACGGTGGGGCAATTCGAGGGGCCGGCGGTCTGCAAGCTCATCCCCTATCCCTTCTATGAAATCTACACGAATCCCTGCGTGGTCGAGGTTGCACAGAACTGCACCTTCCCCTTCACGATCAATGTCCCTGGCGATGCGCCGGTCGGCTACTACGACATCAGTTGGCAGATGAAGGACAACAACGAGTGGTTCAACAGCCAGGGACACAACGCTGTATTTCGCAAGACGGTCTACGTACACGACAACTTCTCCGAGTTGGTCAGCGATACCATCCCGGCGAACATGTCACCGGGCCAGTCGTACAATTGTTCGATCACCATGAAAAACTCGGGCTCCCAAACGTGGGCCGCCTGGCCGAGTGGGACCCTGCTGACGGTCGGACAATTCGAGGGCCCGCAGGTCTGTAAACTGATTCCCTACCCCTTCTATGAAATCTACGTGAATCCACCCGCGATCGAGCCCGGTCAGAACTGCACCTTCCCATTCACCATCAACGTGCCCACGGACACCCCGGCCGGCACCTACAAGCTCAAATGGGAGATGAAGGACAACGGGTGCTGGTTCGGGCAGATCTTCACCAAGAACGTGACGATCGGCGGCGGTTTCCTGAATAACAAGGCGGACCACGTCGGCAACACGATCCCAACGACGATGTACCGTGGGCAATCGTACAACTGTACCGTGGCGATGAAGAACACCGGCGTGGGCTTGTGGGCTGCCTGGCCGACGGGCACCATGCTGACCGTGGGGCAGTTCAACGGGCCGGAGGTATGTAAGCTCATTCCTTACCCCTTCCACGAGATCTATATCCCACAGAACGGCGGCAGTCTGCCCGACGAATACGTCACGCAGCCAGCAGCGACTTGCACGTTCCCGTTTGCCATCAATGTGCCGGCCGACGCCCCGTTGGGCGACTACGAGATCAGTTGGCAGATGAAGGACAACAGCGAGTGGTTCAACGGCGACACGCATGACGCGGTCTTCCGCAAGACGGTGACAGTGGCGAGTGTCCCGGCCCCCGCGCCGGCGGTGGCGTCGGCGGTGAGCCGCAAGACGCACGGTGGGGCGGGTACGTTCGACGTGAACGTGCTGGCGGCGGGCGCGGTGGAATCCCGCTCGGGCGGCCCGACGACGCTGGTGGTGACGTTCAGCGGTGCGATCGAGGGGGTCAGCGGCCTGCCGACGGACGTGTCGGTGTCCAGCGGCTCGGTCGGTGGTGTGGTGGTCGGCGGGAGCACGCTGACGATCAGCCTGAGCGGTGCGGCCAACGCGGCCACGTTGACGGTCGGGTTCCCGGGCATCCGCGGAGCCGGCGGGGGCGCGGCGGCCACGGGCTCCGTGTGCATGACCGTGCTGGCGGGCGACGTGACCGGCGACCGTACGGTCAACGTCCTCGACCTGGTGAGCGTGCGGAACGCGCTGAACAGCACACCGGCGGCCGGCAGCTTCCGCAACGACGTGACCGCCGACGGGGGCGTCAACGTCCTGGACCTCGTGGCCGTGCGCAACGTGCTGAACACGTCCGCCCCGGCCTGTCCGTGAGAGAGGCTAAAGGCTAAAGGCTGAAGGCTGAAGGCTGCCGTTTGCGGCTTCGCACGAAGTCCCGCCGCTTGCGGCTTCGCACGGGCGGGAGAGGGGGCTGTGCGACTTGTGTGCGAAGTTTGCCCGCCCATCGCTTTCTGCGGTAACATCCATCCTTTCTCCCGGGTGTCATGGTTGTGTCCTGGGTCTCGCGATTGGGGGAGTTGTGGTCATCGAACAATCTGAATTTGTAGTGACCAGGGCCGGTTTATTGCCGAGCCTGATGGGAACGCGACGGGGAACCCGATGCCTCGCAACGGCTGTCGCTTGCCTGTTGGGCTGGACCAGCTCCGTGTCTGCCGACGGGGCGGAGGGCGGCGGTGAGGCGGCCACGCGACCGGCGACAGGCGTGGCCCTCCCGGATACACGACCGGCCGGCATCCAGCCGACGTCTCCGGCCGATGCCCCGGCTCGTCCGGAGGTCCCGGACGACGTCGCCGACGTTGTGCTGGGGCAGTTGGACATGTCGCGCTGGACGGCGAACCGCACGGACGCCAAAGGGATCGCCAAACCGATGGGGGTGGCGGTCGACCGGAGCGTCGAGCCGTATCGGCTCTATGTCGTGGATGCCGGCAACTTCCGTGTGTTGGGCTACCGCAATCCGCTGTCCGGCAAACGACCACTGGAGGCGGACATCGTGCTTGGCCAGCCGGACCTGTACACCGCATTTCACGACGAGCACGCGGCGGGACGGACGCACATGGCGTTTCCCACCCGCGTGGCGGTCGATTCCCGGGGCAACGTCTACGTTGCGGACGCCGAGTTTCACCGGGTGCTGCAGTTTGATCGTCCCTTCGAGACGGATACCGTGGCTGACCGCGTCTTTGGACAGGGGGACGATTTCGATTCGACGGAGGCGAACGCCGGGGGGATCTCCGCATCTTCATTGGCTTATCCGAACGGCGTGTGGGCGGACCCGGAGACGGGACACCTGTGGGTGGCGGACACGGGGAACAACCGGGTGCTGTGCTACTTCGACCCGCTGACCACGGATACGGTGGCGGACTTCGTGATCGGGCAGGAGCGGTTCAACGCGATGATCGCCAACCCTGGGGGCGTCAGTGCTCGCTCGCTGTACGGACCGCTGGCCTTATCCACGATCGGCAAGGACGTGCTGGTCGGGGACGGTGCCAACCATCGCGTGCTGCTCTACCGCGACCCGTTGGGGACGGATGCGGAGGCCGATTACGTATGGGGACAGGACGGCTCCTTCACGACAGCCCACGATGGGTGTGCGCCGTTCCGGTTGGGATTGCCAAGTTCGGTCATCGTCGTGCCACAGGCCACTTCGGAAACGGCGGCGGGGAACCTCCTGATCGGCGACGCCATGAACAATCGCGTGATGATGTTCGGGCCGCCGGGTTCTGCGAACCCGAACCCGGTGGGGTTATGGGGGCAGGAGCGGAGCCTGCACGCTTGTGAACCCAACCGGGGGGGCGTCGGGCCGGGCTCCCTGTTCTTCCCGGTGGGCAAGGCCCTCGGGCCGGACGGGACGCTGTGGCTCGCCGACCGCGAGAACCATCGCGTGCTGGGCTTCAGCAACGCGTTGCGCGGCAACGTGCTTGCGGATCACGTCATCGGGCAGCTCAATTTCGAGCGGGCCACGGAGAACTTCCTGGACGGCCAGAGCATCTGGGGGGTGCGTTGCCTGGCCGTCGACCGGTCGGTCGAGCCGAACCGCCTCTACGTGAGCGACTACGAGAATAACCGCGTGCTCGGTTATGCCTCGGTCGAGAGCCTTGGTCCGGAAGCTGAGCCGACGCTGGTGATCGGGCAGCCGGATGTATTCTCAAAACTTCCCGGCGCGGGTCGCCGTTCGCTGAATCTGCCGACCGCGGTTGCCGTGGACAAGAACGGCGGGCTCTTCGTGGTGGACCGCGAGAACAATCGCGTGCTCTATTTTGAGCGGCCGTTCGAGACGGATACGGTCGCTGACCGGGTATTCGGCCAGCCGGACTACGACACGACGGCGGCGAACAGCGGCGGGATTTCGGCCCGCTCATTGAACAGGCCGGAGGGGCTGACCGTTGACGAGGCGGGCAACCTCTACGTGGGGGATACGCGCAACCACCGCGTTTTGCGGTTCAACCGGGCGCTGGAGACGGACGCGGTGGCCGACGTGGTCTGGGGGCAGGGCGGCCAGTTCGACCGGAATGCCGAGTACGGCGGCGTGGGCGTGCGCGCCGATACGCTCAGCTACCCGTTTGGTGTGACCACCCGTCCGGACGGTTTGCTGGCGGTGGCGGATACCAACAATCATCGCGTCCTGCTCTTTGACACGCTGGGTCCGGAACCCACCCGGGCGGTGCGCGTGTTCGGGCAGGGCGGCGATCTGACGAGCAACCGGGACAACCTCGGCGGCTGCTCGGCCCGCAGCCTCGGCGGACCGGAGGGCGTTCTT
>CAZEEJ010000056.1:0-8152 GCA_964511155.1 uncultured Planctomycetales bacterium
GGATCACCGCAAGGGCCAAGACGCAGGGCAGCACGAAACTCACAATGAGGGCGGACATGCGCGAGCCATTCAGAGCCGCGACCGCAAGGGAGCGGTTCTTCGTCAGAGCCGCGACCGTGAGGGAGCGGTGCTTTGGGCACGGAAGAACCGCTTCCTGACGGGCGCGGCTTTGATCGGCGCGCTCGGGTGGCCCACCTCCTTGGGAGGTGGGGGAGCGATTAAGCCATGCGCCGGACACCACCCCCGCCGCACAACGCGTTCGAAGCGAAGCAATCGCTCCCCCAGGTCCAGAGGACCTGGGCCACCCCGCCAAGGCGAACAGCATCGCGACCGGCAGGGCGAAGGCGTAGGCACTGCTGAGGCAGTGGGCCAACAGGGCGACGCCCGCGAGCGCACATTGCCACGGCCGGCGTTCATCCAGCCACGCCAACACGGCCCACAAGGCAATACTGCCGGCCAGCAGCCATACGCCGTGCATGCCCCACGGGTAGTGCGAATCGGTGACCAGCGGCGGCAGGACCGCGCACGCCGCCGCCGCGAGAAGGCCCTCAACGCGCGAGCGATCCAGCCGACGCATCAGGGCGAAGGTGACAGCCACCTGGGCCAGCCCGATGACCGCCATGGGCAGCCGGGCGACCGCCTCGCCCATCGGCCAGCTTGCCAGCCGACAGAATCCCGCCACGACAAGGTGAATCAGCGGCAGCACCGGGCCGTAGTCGTGGGCCAGGATCCAGCGAAACCCGAACGAGTGCCGCACCAGGTAGGCCATCGCCGCCTGGTCCGAGCTCTCGAAGGTCGCGGAGATGTTCCAGAAACGCAGGAAGGTGGCGACGAGGGCAATGGCAATGGCGATGGCGATGGCGGCCGCCGCCGGCAGCGCGGTGCGGGTCCACGACGAGAGGGATTCCGTTTTCTCGTCGCGAAGAGGCAAGCCGGTAGCATAGTTTGACTCGCTCAACGGTGTACTCACTTGTTCTTGTCAGGACCGAGCGAACTTGTTCGTGTCAGGACCGAGCGAACTTGTTCGTGTCAGGACCGAGCGAACTTGTTCGTGGTCGAAGCCACGCACCCCACGCACTGCTCACAGAGCAGTGGCACACGGCGATCACACGCACCGGCCGCCACGGCTCGGCTGAGCTCGCCGAAGTCGGGGGGTGGCCGCTACGATGCCTTGCTCACTTGCTCACTTGCTAACTCGCTAACTTGCTAACTTGCTCACTCGCTCACTCGCTAACTTGCTCACTTGCTCACTTGCTAACTCGCTAACTCGCTCACTCGCTCACAGCCACCGCAGCTTGCGCAGGGCGATGCCGCACATGCGCAGCATGATCCAGGCGTTGCGCAGGCGGCGGGTCATCTTGGTCGCCCCCGCGGTGCGTTCGCGGTAATGCACGGGCAGCTCGACGATCTTGAGGTTGTTCTTGGCCGCCCCGAAGATCCAGTCGTAGTCGCCCCACACGTCGCAACTGTTGAAGTAGGACCGCGTGGCGAGGATCTTCTGATAGTCGTGCCGCCAGACGACCTTGGTGCCGCAGAGCGTGTCGCGGATGCGCTGTTCGAGCAGCAGGCTGAACAGGCCGGCAAAGAACTTGTTGCCCAGGATATTCAGCGGGCGCATGGCCTGATCGGCCAACGGGTACACCAGCCGCGAACCGTTGATGAACTCGCCCCGCCCGCTGGTCAGGGCCTCGAAGAACGCGGGCAGTTCCTCGGGCATCACGGTCATATCCGCATCGAGGATCATGAACACTTCGCCGGTCGCGGCGGCAAAGCCCGCCCGGCAGGCGGCCCCCTTGCCCTGCCCCGGCCCTTCAATCAGGCGGATGTTGCGGTTCGGCCGATCGGCCATCGCCTGCCGCACACGTTCCGCGGTCTCGTCCGTGCTCTTGTCGTCCACGAAGATGATCTCCGTGCCCGAGCCCATCTCCGGGATCCGCTCGACCAGCCCCGCGATGTTGTCCTCCTCGTTCTTGCAGGGCACGACGACCGAGCATGCGTAACGCCGCGGCGAGCCGCACGGCACGATCGGGCGAGCCACCACGTACGAGAGGAAGCCCAGCGCGCGAAATCCGTACAATCTTCCGAGCAGCGAGTTGACCAGCCAGTTCAGGCCCGGCACGCGAATCGGCAGCGGCATGGTCGAGCCGTGCCGGACGGCCTCGTAACCGCTCAGATGCAGCAGGCTTTCGAGGTCGCGCGGCGACAGCCAGTTCGGCGTCGGGTTGTCCAGTTTGAGCCCCAAACGGGCCGCCAGCCGGCAGAGCGGCTCCCACAGATAGTTGTACTGCCCGATGATCACCCGCGTCTGCGAGGAGCAGTAGGGGTGGATCTGCCGCAGTACCGCCCGGATGTCAACCATCTCCCCGATCGTGTTGACCAGGGTAATGTAGTCATAAGGTCCCGGCGGGATGCCGGCCTCGTCCAGCATCTCGCCGAAACCCGCGGCGAAAGTCAGATGCGGATGCCGCGCACGGGCCAGCTCGACCATCTTCGGGCTGCAGTCGATGCCCACCCCTTCGCTCGGCTGAAGCTCCGCGAGGAAGTCCCCCGTGCCGCAGCCGATGTCCAGCACGCGCGCCCGCCGAGGGATGAAGTGCCTCAGCAGGCTGCCCAGGCGCGTGCGGAAGTAGCGGAACCGCTCGTTCCAGGCAAGCTGGCGGTCGCCCAGCCGCTCGTAGAACGCGACGACCTGCTCGCGGCCCTCGGCGATGAACTGCTCATAGGGTCCCGGCGCCGGCGGCGAGGCCGGCCGAATCGGTGTCACCAGCGTACTCATGGCTCTTTTCTCCGTGCGTGGCCCACTCGGCCCGCAGCATCTCATCCAGAATGTCGTCCAGGCTCCGCGATACGTTCCACGTCGGGTAATGCGACTGGAACTTGTTGAGATCCGTGATGTAGCAGATGTGGTCGCCGACGCGGTTGATCGGCTGGTAATCGGTGGTGACTTTCCGGCTGGTCATCTCCTCCAGCCGGGCAATGCACTCGATCACCGACGCGCTGTTGCCGCGCCCGCCGCCCAGATTGTACGCCTCGCCGCAACGCGGGGCCTCGGCAAACGCGTGCATCGCCCGCACCACGTCGAGGGCGTGCAACTGGTCGCGGACCTGCTTGCCCTTGTACCCGATGATCGTGTACCGCCCGCCCTGGACGGCCACGCGGGCCAGGTAGTTCAGGAAACCGTGCAACGGGACGCCCGCGTGCCGCGACCCCGTCAGGCAGCCGCCGCGCAGCGTGCACGTCGGCATGTTGAAGTATCGGCCGTACTCCTGGGTCATCACGTCGCCGGCGACCTTGCTCGCTCCGAAGATGCTGTGCGTGCTCTGGTCGATGCGGCAGGACTCGTCCACGCCGTCGTAGTCTTCCGGCCGGGCGTATTCATAGCGGGTGGCCAACTCGACCACAGGGATCTCGTTCGGGGCGTCGCCGTACACTTTGTTGGTGCTCATGGTGACGAACGGGGCCTCGGGGCAGGATTGCCGGGCGGCCTCGAGCAGGTTCAAGGTGCCGACCGCGTTCACGTCGAAGTCGTCGAACGGTCGCTGCTTCGCCAAGTCGTGCGACGGCTGGGCGGCACAATGCAGCACGAGGTCGAACCGCTCGCGGGCCAGGAGCAAACCCAGCGCCCGGCGACTGCGGATGTCCACGTCCTCGTGGCGAAACCGCCGCGTGTTCTCCCGCAGCCAACGCAGGTTCCACGTCGTGTCGCCGTCGGGGCCGAAAAAGTCCCGACGCATGTTGTTGTCCACCCCGACGACGGCCCAGCCCAGATCGTCGAAGTACTTGACTGCCTCGCTGCCCACAAGACCGCTGCTGCCGGTGACCAGGACACGTTTCATGATTCAACTCCCTTTGCCGTGGCGGGAGGCCTGTGCGGCTCCCGCGCGACGGTGCTGATAAAGCGTCATCCCTGACGCATTGACCTCGATCGGTTCGTACTGCTGCCCGACGACGTGCTCGACGCGGTCCAGCCGGTAAGCGCTCAACGGTTCCATGACCAACAGATAGTCGGGCGGCGTGCGCGCCAGATCCTCGACGATCCAGTCCTGACAGAAGACCATCCACTGCGTATCGCGCGTGGGCCACGGCAGGCCCAACAACGTATTGACCCAGGCCCCGTCCGGCACACAGGCGATGGATTGCCCCGCCCGCAGACCGGGCAGGCGCTCCACCGTCCGCAGCGCATCCTCGAAATACCGCGGGGTGAACGGCATGCGCCGCTGGTAGGCAAACAGGCTGCCGGCCGATGCACCGATCAGCGCCGACGGCCGCTGCTGATGAAACGCCAGGTTGTCCAGGCCGCAGGCCGTGGCCGCCAGCAGCACACAGGCCACACCGGCCGACCACACGCGACGCGCCCCGTGCTCCAGCCGAATGGCCCGTGGCAACCAGCCGATCAACAGCCAGGCCAGCACCAGTGCGCCCAGCGGCTGACGAACAAGGTCAACGCCCGCGGGCACCTCGCGCGGCAGGAATGCGAGATACACCAGCACGCACGCCAGCCCCAGCCGCTCGCGCGGTTTCGTCTCCCGCCATGCCCGCCCGACCCCCGACCGCACGCTTCTCCAGATGAATGCGCCCCACGCCGCCAGCGCCAACGGCAAGGCCACCAGCGGCAGCATCTCGATCAGTTCGCGGATCCGCGGCTTGGGGAACGCGAACAATCCCTTGTCCGCCCAGCCGTTCATCCGCGTCAGGACCTCGACGGCCAGCACGACCAGCACGCCGGCAACCACAACCGTCGTCAGCCACGTTTGCCGACGCACCGTCGCGAGCACGAACGGACGCACCGGTGCGAGCACGAACGAACGTACTGACGCGAGCACGATCACCGCCACCATGCAACCGACCGTCAACTGCACCAGCGCCGCCGTCCGAAACACGTTGAGGTTCGCCAGCAGGCCATAACCCCGATCGCCCTGGTGCGTATCCAGCAGTTGTCGTAGACCAGCACACCCAGCGGCACGTCAGCCAACACGCGGGCGCCAATCAGCGCCAGCGGCACCACCGCCGCCAGCCATACCCCTGCAACAGGAAGCCACGGCCACACCGCGACAGCCCCGGCGCAATGCACCGCGTAACCGTCCGCGAGTCCTTCTTCGTTAACCTGTGAGTAACCCGAATCTGAAGACTCTGCGCCGTCGTCCTTCGAGCCCGGAAGCTCTGTCTTCTTTGTGCCTTTGTGCCTTTGTGCCTTTGTGCCTTCCTGAAGCTCCGGCTTCGAGCCTGAAGGGCTCGTTCCGTCAGCCCAGGTCGAAGGCCTGGGTACCGAATGTCCCTCGGAAGGTCGGCCCTGAAGGGGCCGTTCACGTCCCTGCTGCCGCCCGGAATCGCGACGCCGAGCGCGGCCCACCACCTCCAACGTCAACAGCCCAAGGACCAGAACGGCCGCCAGCGCATGCTCATGCTTCGTCGCCGCCGCGAAAGACAGAAAAACCGCTGCCGCAATCAGCCAGCCCGTACCGGCCGCCCAGGGACTGTCCCCATTTCGCCGCAAGGGACTGTCCCCATTTCGCCGGGACAAGAACCCGGCCCCCGTCGCGATGCAACCTTCACCGCGGAAAGTGGCCGGCAAAATGGGGACTGTCCCTTTTTCCCTCCCGTAGCGAGCAGCCGGCAAAATGGGGACTGTCCCTCTCGCCACGCACGCCAGCGCCGCGGCAATGAACAGCGCCCCCCACCCCACCGAAGCTGAGTAGGGAACCATGAACGACAGGAACAGCGGCAGCAACCCCGCCGCCAGCGTCAGGAACGCCAGTGACGGGCTGAGCAATCGGCGGGCAACGAACCACAACAACGCGATCATCACCGTGAATCGTGCGACGTTGGCCAGCCACAGCCCCCCCGTGCCGCCGCCGAACCACGCGGCCAACCAGGCGTTCAGCCAATAGCCCACCGGCCCGTAGAAGCAGCGGATGTCGCGATAGAGGACATGCCCCTCCTGGATCAGACGCGGCAACAACAGCTCGCGGCCGGCATCCAACGGAAACGCGAACACCGTCCACCGCCCCCAGGTGAACGCCAGCACGAGCGCAAACAGCGTCGCCAGCCCCCCACCCCAGGCCAGATCCGCGATCGCCAGCTCCGACCCCCGTCGCAAGCTTTTAACCCGGGGACTTGCGTCCCCGGCTCGACTTGCGTCCCCGGCTCGACTTGCGCCCCCCGATCTGAAATCTGCAATCTCCAATTTGGGATCCATGCACCGCGCGTTCCCCAATCTCGCCTCCCGATCCCCGATCCCCGACCCCTGACCACGGTCCCCCGTGGCCGGCAAGGCAGGCAGACTGGTTGCTACCGGGCTGCTCATCAGACCGTCGCCTCCTCGATCTCCGGCTCGCGCGGCTGGCAGACCGGCAGCGAGAGGAGCACGTCCGAACCCGGCCGTGGAGAATCAACGGGCATGCCTGGCTGCGCATTGTTGGCCCGAACCGCCGAGGACTCCTGGACCTGGACCACCGCGGCCGGTGACGCAGCCATCACCGCCGACCCCCGCGTGGCCTTCTTCCACCGCCGACGCGTGCTGAACCGGTCGCGGAACCATCTCGCGTACCGCGTCTCCTCGACCCCGCTGAACACGGCCTTGCTTAACGTGCGCAGCGTGGCCACGGGATGCCGCACAAATGACAGCAGGTAGAAGTTCAGGAACAACCGGATCATCCAGCGGTGCAGCTCGCGCGGCGTCAACGCGTCGGCATAGCTGACCTGCACGCCGGCCCGGCCGTAGAAGTCGATCGGCGACAGGAAAAAGGCGTCATCGAGTCGGACCTTCCCCGCCGCCAGCATCTCACCGAACAGGGCCGACCCCGGATAGGGCACGAACTTGGCCACGCCCACGTCCTGCACGCCCATCCACGCCAGCCGCCGAATCAGCCGCAGCGTCTCGCGCAGCGTCGCCGGCGTATCCTGCGGGAAACCGATCACAAAGAAGCAGCTCAGGCTCAGCCGGTGTCGCAGGGCCGAGCGAATCGAGTCCAGCATGTGGTCGATCTTCACCCGCTTGGCGATCACGCGGCGGATCTCGTCGGAGCCGCTCTCCGGGGCGTAGGCCATGTTCTTGCACCCGGTGGCGGCCAGCATGCGGCAGACCTCGTCGTCGATGACCTCGCTGCGGGTCCCCGACGGCAACTGCCAGGTGATCCGCAGCCCGCGGCGGATCAGCTCGCCGCCGAAGGCCAGGGTCCACTGCTTGTTCACGATCGCCGTCAGATCCTGGAAGTGGAAATCTGTGGCCCCGTAGCGATCGATGTACAGCTCGATCTCGTCGCAGATATCCGACACGTCGCGCATCGCGTAGCGCGTCGTCCACATCTGCGGGCTGCTGCAGAAAGTGCAGCGGAAGGGGCACCCGCGCGTGCCCAGAATGGGCATGGCCCGCCCCTGGTGGATGCCGTTCATCTGTTGCCGGGCGATGTATTCCGCCACCGGGAACAGGTCCCAGGCCGGCCAGGGGATCTCGTCCACCGACTTGATGCGCTGCCGCGGCGCGGTCCGCACCACGCGGTCGCCGTCGCCGAACGCGATGCCCGGCACCTCGGCCAAGTCCCCGCCGCCGTCAAGTACCCGCAGCAGATCAACAATCGTCTCCTCGCCCTCGCCGAGCACGCAGACGTCGACGGGGCTCGTCGCCAGCACGTGCTCGAACGTCGCCGTGGGGTGCTCGCCGCCGACGATCAACGGCAGCCTGGGCCGCACGGAACGGACCGCTTCCAGCACCTGGCGGGAAATCGGCCACAGCGTGCTGAACAGACAGCTCAGCCCGAGCACGTCGGCATCTGCCGGCACCTGCACGGCAATCTGCGCGGGCGTCAGCCCCTGCACGAGAATGTCCGGCCGACCGGCCATCGGGCGGATCTGGTCGAGCGCCGAGCCCGTCGCGTCGATCACCGTCACCCGATGCCCCGCCGCCCGAACCGCCGCCGCGATGTAGGCCAGCCCGATCGGCGGGTTCGGCGTGTGCATCTGCAGCCCGCTCGTGGTCTTCATCCCCGGCGGGTTGACCAGACAAACATGGGCCATGACGAGTCCTCAGCGCGGACGGCAGGTCCGCAGTCACCTGCGCGGGCGCTCGCCGCGAGGCCGCCGGCCCGCCCCCCCGGCGACCCGACACCCCGCGCGCACGCGGCAGGAAATATCCTGGCCCAATCGTCGGATAACC
>CAZEEJ010000056.1:8252-15876 GCA_964511155.1 uncultured Planctomycetales bacterium
TTGACCTCGACTTGAGTTAACGGACCTTGACCTCGACTTGAGTTAACGGACCTTGACCTCGACTTGAGTTAACGGACCTTGCGGGCAGCGGCCCCGTTGACCTTCGCCACCGGTGTGCGATACGCTGGGGTGGTTCCGGGCGGCCCACTTTTACAGGACCATCGCGGTGCAGGACATGATCCAAGTCAGGGTCAAACTGTTCGGCCCCGCCGCGGATGCGGTCGGGTGCTCCGAGCTGGAGTACGCCCTCACGCCGCCGGCCACGCTGGCGGGCCTGCTCGAGCTGATGTCTGCGAAGTACCCCGCCCTGGGCGGTCGGGCAACGAGCCTGCGATTCGCCGTGAATGAAGCCTATGCCGAGCCGGGCGCCCCGCTGGCCGACGGCGACGAGGTGGCGGTCATCCCGCCCGTGTCCGGCGGCGACTGGGATCCCGTGGTCCTGACGACTGATCCCATCGACACGCCCGCCCTGGCCCGACTGGTAGCCGACCGTTCGTGCGGTGCGGTGGTGACGTTCCAGGGCGTCGTACGGGCCGAAGGTCCGCCCGCCAACCCGCTCCTGGCCCTCGAATACAGCGCCTACGAGCCCATGGCCCTGCGGCAAATGATCCTCATCCGCGAGCAGGCCCTGGAGAAGTTCGCCATCTGGGAGGCCGCCCTGGCCCACCGCCTCGGGCGGTTGGCCGTCGGCGAGACCTCCGTCGCCGTGGTCGTGGCCGCCCCCCACCGCGGCGACGCTTTTACCGCCTGCCGGTGGATCATCGACACGCTCAAGCTCGACGTGCCCATCTGGAAGAAGGAAGTCTGGACACAAGGTGAAGCGACATGGGCCGATCCGGAAACAAGCAGCAAAAGCCAGTGACAGATGTGGCGCCGGCATCCAAGCGTGTGGCACCGGCGTCTCGCCGACCCGGTGTGGCACCGGCGTCTCGCCGACCCGGTGTGGCACCGGCGTCTCGCCGGTGCTCCCAGGCCCCCAGCGGCCGGGGCCTCGCACAAAGCGCCGCGGGTGAACCCATCGAGGACCGCCAACGCCGCGCCCGCCGGATCATCACCCAGCTTCGCAAGCTTTACCCCGAGGCCGACTGCGCCCTCCAGCACAAAAGTGCGCTCCACCTGCTCATCGCCACCATCCTCTCCGCCCAATCCACGGACGAGACGGTAAACAAGGTCACGCCGGTGCTGTTCGCGAAGTATCCGACGGCCGCGGACCTCGCGGCCGCCGACCCGGCCGACGTCGAACGCATCGTCCATTCCACCGGCTTCTTCCGACAGAAGACCCGCAGCATCATCGGCGCCTGCCGGACGATCGTCGAACGGTTCGGCGGCCAGGTGCCCGCCACCATGGACGAGCTGACGCAACTGCCCGGCGTGGCCCGAAAGACCGCCAACGTCGTGCTGGGCACCTGGTTCAAACTCAACGAGGGCGTGGTCGTCGATACCCACATCGGCCGACTCGCCCACCGCCTCGGGCTCACCTGGACCAGCCGCGACGAGAAGGACGCCGTCAAGATCGAGCAGGACCTCATGCAGGTGCTTCCGCGGGACGCGTGGACTTACACCGGCCACGCGCTGATCTGGCACGGCCGCAAGGTCTGCCCCGCCCGCAAACCGAAATGTGCCGACTGCACGTTGAGCAAGCTCTGCCCGGCAGCGTTTTCGTTTGGAGCGTAGGAGACGGGAGACGGGAGACAGGAGACAGGAGACCGGAGACAGGAGACAGGGGACAGGATACGAAAATGCGCCAAGCCCAGGGATAACAGGTCCGCCTGGAGCACATGGTCCAGGGAGCTTAGTATACTGGACCTGTTATCCCTGGGACCGCGCCGCTGATCCCGTGGAGCAACCCATGGTCGTGGACCTGCTGATGATCACACGCGGTCGCTGGTCGTTGTGGCTCGCCATGCGGGCGACGATCACTGCCGGGATGGCCCTGGTGGCGGTGATCGTGCTGCGTTCGACCGCCCTGCCCGCACTCGGCCGGGAGTATCCCGCCGACGCAGGCCCGCCCGCACCGGTCGCCTGGCTGCTGGCCCACCCGCAGTGGCTGATCGCCCTGCCTCTGCCCGCCCTGGTGTTGGGCGTTGCGGCACTGGTCCTGCCGCCCGTTCGTGGACCGCTGGCCATCCTGGCCGCCCTGGGCGCATTGCTCGCGGTCCTCGGCATCGTCGTCCTGCTCGTGGGCGCGCTCCTGCCCATGTACCAGGTCGAAATGTAAGCCGCGGGGGCCCATAAGAGCTGAATTTCGGATATCACAGATCCACTCCCAGGGATAACAGGTCCGCCAAGCCCGCCTCCCTACTCCTACTCCTACTCCTACTCTTACTCCGGTCTCCTGTCTTCTGTCTCCGGTCTCCTGTCTCCTGTCTCCTGTCTTCTCTTCCTCCTTCACCCTTCCTCCCCCACCATCGTCCGCAGTCGTTCCAGCAACGGCTCGACCCGCTGGCGCAGCGGCTCGACCTCGAAGGTCAGATGCGTCCCGCCCATGAGCGGCAGGTTCCGCCCGAAGATCCGCACCGTGACCATGGCCGGCCCCGCGGGCCCCTTGCCCGCCAGCACGCGAATCTGCTCGCGATCGGCGAGGATTCGCGCCCCGGCATGCACATATTCGATCTGCTCGGGCAGCATCGCCGCCGGCAGGGTCACGTTCAGCCGGGCCAGCGCCTCCACCAGCAGGCTCCGCGGGATGATGCCCGGCCCCGGCCCCGAGGGCATGGCGGTCAGTTCCAGGTCCGCGCTGGTCAGCTCGTTGTTCTGAACCGCCAGCGAGCTGATCCGCAGATCGAACCGTCCCGGCAAGGGTGGCTCGCCGAGCAAAGCCCTGCTCACGACCGGCAGCGACGCCCCGCGCCACTCGCCGCTCGCGCTGAGCAGCTCGATTCCGCGACCGCTGACCCGCCCGCCGTGCAGATCAAGCCGTACCCGGCCGCCCACCGCGGGCATCCCCCGCTGAGCCAGCAGGGCATCCACGTCGAGATCCTGCACTTGCCCGCGGAAGTCGAGCAGCACCAGCCGCCGCCCACGCACCACCGCGTCGTCCACGTCGAGATCCACCCGCGCGGTAACCGCCCCGCCAGGCAGCCGCGCGGTCAGTTCCTCGAGCCGAATGTCCGCCAGCCGGCCGGCGAGTTGCAGCTCATCTCCGTTGGCCAACTGGCGAAACCTGATCCGCCCGGCAAACGAACCCTGCGTGATCCGGGAGGTCAACAAACCGTCCAAGCCCAGCGCCGGCAGCGGGAGCGGCGGAACCACCAGCGTCACCTCGGGCAGGAACTCCTCGGCGGCCGGATCGAGCCGGGCCTGGATGCGGATCGGCTCGGTCACCGGCCGACCGTTGAGCACCGTGCAGCTCAACTCCGCCTGCCCGCTGCCGTCGTCATGGAAGCGCACCTCGCCGTCCACCTTGTCCGCCGTGATGCGGAAGTCCGGCCGAGGCCAGGTGATCCGCGAGTCCGCCAGGCAGATCTCGCGCACGTTGTACCGGCGGAAGTCGTGCCGCAAGCTGGCCCGCAGCACACGCGTGTAGTCCTCCGGGTACCACGCCTCCGACCCGATGACCCACTCGCCGCCTTGGACCTCGATCCGGCTGCCCTCGCCTTCAGCGCAGTGCCCCCACAGCACCCGCGGGGCATGGAACACCCGATCCCGCCGATCCGGCAGCCACACCGCCAGCCCGGACAGCGAACGCGCCGTGAAGCTGTGCGGCCGCACCATCGCCACGTCCACCGGCAGCCCGAAGAACACCGACAGCCCCAGCTCGACCTGTCGCCGGTAGCGATCGCTCCGATGATAAACGCCGTAGCCGATCGTGGCCCCGACCAGGCCCACGACCCCCAGGAAAACAATCCATGCCCAGATGATCCGCCGTGCAGTCATGGCTCGCAGTCTACTCGACGCGCATACCGCAACGCGAGAACGGCGGAGTCGGGGGTCGGGGGTCGGGGATCAGGGAACACACGAGCGAGCCGGGGACGCAAGTCCCCGGGTGAGAGCGGGAATCGGGGCAGGACCGAGCCAACTTGTTGGTGGAGGAGTCCTGGCCACTGGCAGGCACGCGTGGAATCGGCGAGAATGCCCATCCCGGAGCGAGCTGTGGCGGGCACTCGCTCCGAGTGGATGCCGCCCGCCCAGGAGGCCCCCCATGCCTGACCAGAACCTCGTCAGCCGACGCAGTTTCCTCAAGACCGGCTCCGCCGCCCTGGCCGCCGCGGGCACCTTGGCCGCCTGGCCCCGGCGGCCCGCCACCACCGCACGGGCCGCCCGCCGCACCCTGGGCGCCAACGATCGCATCGTGTTCGGTGCCATCGGGGTCGGCGGCATGGGCAGCGGCCACGTGGGCACGCTCCTCAAAATGCGCGAGAACCACAACCTCGACCTCGCTGCCGTCTGCGACGTCTATCGCCGCCGGGCCGGCAAGCAGGCCGAGCGCTGCGGCGGCAAGGCCTACGCCGACTACCGCAAATTGCTCGAAGACCAGGCCATCGACGCCGTGGTCATCGCCACGCCCGACCACTGGCACTTCAAGAACGCCATGGACGCCATCGAGGCCGGCAAGCACGTCTACCTCGAAAAGCCGATGACGCATACGCTCGAGGAGGCCACCCGGCTCAATAACAAGCTGCAGTGGACCAAGGGGATCGTCCTGCAGGTCGGCGTGCAGAGCACCGGCGACGTCCGCTGCCACCACGCCAACGAGTTGATCCGTTCCGGCCAAATCGGTCACGTCCTCTGGTCGCAGAGCAGCTACTGCCGCAACAACCCCCACGGCGAATGGAACTACGCCATCGACCCGCAGGCCGGGCCCCAGGCCACCGGCGACGACTACATCGACTGGGACATGTGGCTGGGGCACGAGTTCGGCCTGGCCCCCCGCGTGGACTGGAACCCCGAGCACTTCTTCCGCTTCCGCAAGTACTGGGCCTATTCCGGCGGCATCGCCACCGACCTGTTCTACCACCGGCTGGCCAGGCTGTTGCGGGCCATCGAAGGGCCGAACGGCGCCCGCCCGCTGCGGGTCAGCAGTGCCGGCGGGGTCTACGTCCAGAAGGACGGCCGCGACGTGCCCGACACCTCCATCGTCACCATCGACTACCCCGGCGAGCATACCATCGTGCTCACCTCCTCGATGGCCAACGGCGACCAGCCGCCTGAACGCATCTACGGGCAATACGGCACCATCGACTTCGCCGGCGGCGTGACCGCCCAGAAAGCCTGGGAGGAACAGTTCAGGGCGAAGTCCGGCGGCGCGGATGAGATTCCGCTGCGCGAGACCGGCCACAGCGGCGGCCAGCAAAACCACTTCGCCAACCTCATCAACGTGATCCGCGGCAACCAGAAGGAACTCCACTGCGGTGTCGCGCTGGGCTCCGCCACCCAGATCGCCATCACCATGAGCGTGCTCGCCTACCGCCAGCGCCGGACGCTCACCTGGGACAACTTCAACGACAAGGCCCAACCCGCGGGCTAGTCACCGCGTTCAGCACTGCAGCGTGAATGTCCAATGACGAATGACCAATGACCAGTCAAATCCGAAGTCCGAATGACGAATCGTCTCCAGCCGCAACCGAAGCTCTGGTTTCGGGTTTCGTCATTGATTGGTCATTGGTCATTGGACATTCGCCATTCTGCCTCGAGCGTCGGACGGGAAGCGCGTCACACGCCAAGCAGTTGCATCCTGTGCCCCATCCCCTTACGATCTCAACCTGACCGATGCGGAACAACGAGCCGCGGGCTTTAGCCCGCGCGGTTCTTTGACCGAGAACAGCGGTTACCTTACGTACAAGCGCCGCGCGGGCTCAACGAGCCGCGGGCTTTAGCCCGCGCGGCCCTTTGACCGAGAAGCGGTTACCTTACGCACAAGCGCCGCGCGGGCTGAAGCCCGCGGCTCTTTCCCGAACCAGACATGACCGACCCCCAACAGGTACAAGACCGTAAGATCAAGCTCGACAAGCTGCGGGCGATGAACCTCGATCCGTACGGACATCGGTTCCCCGACATCCGGCCGCTCGCCGACGTTCTGCAGGCGGGCGAGGATCTCAAGCTCGAGGCCGGCCAGCACGCCGAGAACGTCACCGTGCGCGTCGCCGGCCGCGTCATCCTCCACCGCCCCTGCGGCAAGCTCATCTTCATGACCCTCCGCGACGGCACCGCCGACATGCAGGTCGGCGTCAGCAAGGCCGCCGTCAGCGGTGAGGCCTTCACCGTCGCCAACAAGCTCCTCAACCTCGGCGACATCATCGGCATCGACGGCACGCTCGGCCGCACGCGCACCGGCGAGCTGACCGTCTGGGCATCGTCGCTCACCGTCCTGTGCAAGGCCGTCCAGCCGCCCCCCGAGAAGTGGCACGGCCTCAAGGACGTCGATCTCCGCTACCGCCGCCGCTACGTCGACC
This sequence comes from uncultured Planctomycetales bacterium, assembly GCA_964511155.1. Classification (GTDB taxonomy): domain Bacteria; phylum Planctomycetota; class Phycisphaerae; order UBA1845; family PWPN01; genus JAAYDF01. The sequence goes on from CAZEEJ010000056.1 coordinate 14,645, forward strand.
TGTTCACCAACCCCCAGGTCCGCGAGGTCTTCAAGCAGCGGAGCATGATCATCGACGCCATCCGGCGGTGCCTCGTCGAGCGGGGCTTTTTTGAAGTGGACACCCCCGTCCTGCAGCCGATTTACGGCGGGGCCGCCGCCCGACCCTTCACCACCCACCACAATGCGTTGGATATGGACCTCTTCCTGCGTATCAGCCCGGAGCTGTACCTCAAGCGGTTGCTGGTCGGCGGGATCGAGCGGGTCTTCGAGTTCGCCCGGGTCTTCCGCAACGAGGGCATCGACACCCAGCACAACCCCGAGTTCACCCTGCTTGAAATATACCAGGCCTACGGCGACTACCACGATATGATGGACATCACCGAGACCATGGTGACGGCGGCCATCGAGCGGATCGGCGGCGGCCTCAAGCGATCGTTCGGCGAACTGGAGCTGGATTTCACGCCGCCCTGGCGCCGGGCGACCTACGCCGACCTGCTCGCCGAGCACGCCGGCGTGGCCATGGACGACCAGGACGCCGTCGCCCGCAAGGCGGAAGAACTCGGCATCCTGGCCAAGATGAAGGCGGCCACGCCCGACTTCGTCCCTCCGGACCACGCCATCCTGGTCAACGAGGTCTTCGATGCGACCGTCCAGCCGCGGCTGATCCAGCCGACCTTCGTGCACGACTACCCGGCCCCGCTCTGCCCGCTGACCCGGCGGAAAGCGGACGACCCGAACATTGCTTTGCGATTTGAGGCCTTCGTCGCCGGCGCGGAGATCGCCAACGCCTACACCGAGTTGAACGATCCGCAGGTCCAGGAAGAAAACCTGCGGCAAACCTTGGCCGGTGAGCGGCGCGACGAAACCATGGCCGTCCTGGACGAGGACTTCGTCCTGGCCCTCGAGTATGGTATGCCGCCGGCCGGCGGGCTCGGTGTGGGCGTCGATCGGCTCGTCATGATGCTGACCAACTCGACCAGCATCCGCGACGTGATCCTGTTCCCGCTGCAACGCCCCAGACCGACGACCGACGCGGACGAGAACGAAGAAGAGGTTCGCGAGTGACGCTTGCCGTGTGCCACTGCTCTTTGAGCAGTACCGGTGAGCAGTACCGGTGAGCAGTGCCGGTGTGGCACCGGCGTCTCGCCGGTGCCCGGTCGCCACGGGGGGCGACCGCTACGGTCGCACGCGACACGGCTGAACCGGTGAGGAGGACCCACGGGGCCCCATGTACAAACTGTTCCTCTGCCT
>CAZEEJ010000056.1:15886-30636 GCA_964511155.1 uncultured Planctomycetales bacterium
TTCGCTACCTCCGCCGCCGGCGCATCGCCTTCTTCGCCGTCGCCGCCGTCTGCCTGTGCGTGGCCATGGTGCTCATCGTGGTCAGCGTCATGGGCGGCTTCCTGCAGATGGTCAAGGACCGCTCGCGGGGCATGTTGGGCGACCTGGTGGTCGAAAACGGCACGCTCCAGGGCTTCCCCTACTACGAAGAGTTCATCACCGAGCTGAAGCAGGCGATGCCCGACCAGATCTACGAGGCTACCCCGGTCATCATCACCTACGGCGTGCTCCGCTTCCCGATCGACCAGATTACCAAACCGGCCCAGATCGTCGGCATCCGGCTCGATGAGACCTACCGGGTCAACGACTTCAAGCAGGGCCTCTTCTACGAAAAGTACTACCCGGACACGACCACGCTGGGACCGTGGAAGGAGCCCGCCTACGGCGCGAGCGAGGACGGCAAGATCACCCTGCCGTCCGAACTCGAGCGGGCCTGGCAGAAATGGTGGACGCAGGCCACCCCCGCCGAGCGCGCCAAGGCCCCCATCGACGGCCGCACCGAGTACCGCCGGCCGGGTGACTACCGGCCCATCCCTCGCGAAAACTTCCTGGTCGACATGTCCCCCACCTGGCTGGAACCGGAGCTGCCCGGCGTCATCCTCGGCACGGACCTCTGCGCCCGCCGACTCGAAACGGGCGACTACCGCAGGTTCTACTGGCGCGGCACACGCGTCTCGCTGACCTTCGTGCCCTTCTCGCCTACCGGGCAACTGCGCACCGCCACCGGCATGCCCACGAAGCTGTTCCGCTACGTCGATGACTCCCGAACCGGCATCTATGACATCGACTCGATGAGCGTCTACGTCGACTTCGCCATGCTGCAAGAGGTCGTGGAGATGAACCTCATCGTCGACGACGAAACCGGGCAACGGATCCCCGCGCGCACCACCCAGGTGCAAATCAAGCTGAAACCCGGCACCAAACCCCACCAGGCCCGCGACCGGGCACGACAGATCTGGAACGAGATCGCCGCACGCAACCGTGAGGAGGCCCTCCGCACCTTCTCGCCTGAAGTGCTGGACATGGTCGAGATCCGCACCTGGGAGGAGAAGCAGGCCCGCTTCATCGCCGCCGTCGAGAAGGAAAAATACCTGGTGACCATCCTCTTCGGGGTCATCAGCGTCGTCGCCGTCTTTCTCGTGGGCTGCATCTTCTACATGATCGTGCAGCAGAAGACCCGCGACGTCGGGGTCATCAAGAGCGTGGGGGCGACCTCGCGGGGCGTCGCGGGGATCTTCCTCACCTACGGGGCGGCCGTGGGCGTCGTCGGCGGAGCCCTGGGCACCGTCATCGGCACGCTCTTCGTCTGGTACATCAACGACGTCCAGGACCTCCTCGCCCGCATCCACCCGCAGGCCCGCGTCTGGAACCCGGAGGTCTACTCGTTCGACGTGATCCCCAACCAGGTACAGGCCAGCGACGCGCTGGTCATCTACGGCATCGCCATCGCGGCATCCATGATCGGCTCCGTCATCGCGGCGATCCGGGCGGCGGAGGTCTGGCCGGTCGAGGCCATACGCTATGAGTGACGTCATCCTCCAGGCTTACGGCGTGCACAAGACCTACTACCTCGGCCAGGCCGCGGTCCAGGTCCTCAAAGGCGCCTCGTTGTCCATCCACCAGGGCGAGTTCGTAGCCGTCATGGGGGCCTCCGGCAGCGGCAAGAGCACCCTCCTCCACCTGCTGGGCGCCCTGGATATCCCCGACCGCGGGACCGTCACCTTCCAGCAGACGGACTTGTTCGCCAATTGCCGGCCGCCGCGCGCCCCCCGCACGCCGGCCCAGTCCCGGTTGGGGAGCCTGGCCCGGCGCGGCCTGCAGACCATCGGCACCCCGCTTTACCTCGTCGCGTACCCCGGGCTCATCCTCCTCAAGCTGCTCCACCTCCTCGTCGACCGGTCTTCCGACCGCCGCGACCATCATCGCAACGTGCATTTCGGGTTCGTCTTCCAGTTCTACCATCTGCTCCCGGAGCTCAACACCCTGGAGAACGTGCTTTTGCCCGCCATGGTCTGCAACTCCGTGCCCCGCTGGCTTGCCGTCCGCGGCCGGACCGTCGCCCGGGCTCGCGAGCTGCTCAAGTGGCTGGGCCTCGACCACCGCCTGCGCCACCGCCCGAACGAACTCTCCGGCGGGGAGCGGCAGCGCGTCGCCATCGCCCGGGCCCTCATCAACCAACCTCAAGTCTTGCTTGCCGACGAGCCGACCGGTAATCTGGATGCCAAAACCGGTGCGGGAATCCTCGAACTGCTCCAGAAGCTCAATCGCCAGGGGCAGACCATCGTCATGGTGACCCACGACCCGAAAGTGGCCTCGGCCGCCGACCGCGTAGTCACCCTTGAAGACGGCAGGATCCTGGCACGCGGTGCGTGAATCCGGGCGCGGCACGCTCGGAATTCCGGGATAGACCCTTACGGCGGAACAGGTGTGCGGCTGCCGCGCAGCTCTGCCGTGTGCCGCTGCTCTGTGAGCAGTGCCGTCCGTGGGAGCGTTCCCGCGGCGGGGTGACCGGCGAAGACCGCCTTGGGCCGTTACTGTATGGGACCGCGCATGGACTTCAAACCACCCCAAGAGTACGCTCCCGACCCGAACCTCCGGATCTTCCTGAACGGGCGCATCGTCCCCGTCGCCGAGGCCATGGTCAGCGTTTTCGACCACGGCCTGCTCTACGGAGACGGCGTCTTCGAGGGCCTGCGCAGCTACGGCGGCCGCGTCTTCCGCCTCGACCGCCACCTCCAGCGACTCGAAGAATCCGCCCGGGCCATCCGTCTCAACATGCCCATGAGCCGCCAAGAGCTGGTCACCGCCGTCTACCAGACGCTCGAAGCCAACAAGATCACCGACGGCTACGTCCGCCTCGTGGTCACCCGCGGCGTCGGCACCCTGGGCTTGAGCCCCACACGCACCGAGTGCCCCTGCGTCTTCATTATCGCCAGCCAGATCGAACTCTACCCTCGTGAACTCTACGAGCACGGTATGGCCATCGTCAGTTGCAGCGTGGTCCGCAACCACCCCAACGCCGTCTCGCCACGCATCAAGAGCCTCAACTACCTCAACAACATCCTCGCCAAAATCGAGGCCCTCGACGCCGGCGTCCACGAGGCGGTCCTGTACAACCACCTGGGCTACGTCGCCGAGTGCACCGGCGATAACATCTTTCTCGTACGCGAGGGCACCGTGCTCACCCCCACGGTCGCCGCCGGCATCCTCGAAGGCATCACCCGCGATGCGGTCATCGAACTCGTGCAACGCCGCAAGCTCCCGCTCCACGAGACCGACCTCAATCGCCACGACCTCTACGTCGCCGACGAATGCTTCCTCACCGGAACGGCGGCCGAGGTCATCCCCGTGACCCAGATCGACGGCCGTCCGATCGGCACCGGCCAGCCCGGACCCATCACCCGTCAGCTCATCGCCGACTTCAAGGCCCTCGTCAACGGCGGCGAATGACCCCGTGGTGCAGAGCGGTACACGGTGCCCACACCGGACACGCGAGGACAAAGTGGTCGAATCGGGAGAAAGACTCACAAACCGGCTTGCCTCTTCGCGACAAACCGCATCGCTCGACCAACGTCCACTCATCGCCGTGCGGTTCCTGAGTTGGGCCTCTGACCCGAGAAAGGACAGGTCAATACCATGTACCAACACGATCCACTGCTCCGCCGACACCTGCCGGGTCACGCGAGACCGTTGAAGGATGAGGTTCGCGGCGTTGCTCGAATCCTGCCGGTGAGCGGCCTGACCGGGGCCCTGGCTGCAGTGATCGGGCTGCTGGCCGTCACGCCCTCCCTGGCCGCTTCCCTGACCATCATCGCCAACCCCCACACATTCGGCTCCGTCGAGCAGGCGGCGACGGCCCAAGCACGCGTCAACTGGTGGGATGACGATCTCGCCGACGACGCGGCGGCGACCGAGTGCTTCGCGGCGGTCGAGCTCCGCCGTTTCCTGGCGACGGCGACCGGCACCGATGAATCCGAGATCCGGCTCGTGTCGCCTGGCCAGATGCCCGCCGCGGGAGACGTCTTCCTGCTGGGCAACGGTACGTCCAACCCCCTGCTCGCGGCCGTGGAGGCGGCGGACGAAGCGTTCACCCCACAGCCGGCGGAGTCGTTCCGCATCCGCAGTCAAAACCGCGACGGCCGGCTTGTCACCGTCATCAAGGGCCGGGACCGCGTGGGCACACTCTACGGCGCGTACGCCTACCTGGAACGGCTTGGTGTGCGGTTCTACGGCCTGGGCGAGGTGGGCACGGTGTTGCCGTCGCGGGTCGTCGAGCTGCCCGTCGACCTCGACCTGGCCGCCTCACCCCACTATCAGACCCGCGGCTTCTGGGCCTGGGAAGACCGCGGCGACCCGACGTTCTACGAGTGGATGGCCCGCAACCGGCTCAACCTGTGGACCCCCGCCAGCGAGGGCAACGTTCCGCTCCTCAAGAAGCTGGGCATCCGGCTCATCGCCGCTCATCATGACGTGCAGTTCTACTGCCTCAACCCCAAGGCCGAATACCCCTACCGGCACGAGAAGCTCCCGGCCGGCGAAGGCCGACCCGCCGACCCCTATCCGGTCAGCCCCGAATTCGCTGGAGACGCCGACGGCGACGGCAAGCTGAGTTACTTCGAAGCCCACCCCGACTGGTACTGCCTCAAGGACGGCAAACGCAGCGACCGCATCCAGCCGGAGTTCGGCGACAACTACTGCACCTCCAACCCGCACGCCACCGCTGAGCTGACCCGCAACCTCGTCCGGCACCTCATCGACGGCCGGTGGCAGTACACCGACCTGCTCAACTTCTGGATGCTCGACGGCGGCAAGTGGTGCGAGTGCCAATCGTGCAAGGAACAGGGTACCTACACCGACCGCTTGATGATCGTGGTTGACCAGACGCTGCAGGCCATCCGGGCGGCCCAGGCCGAGGGCCGCCTCAAACGCAACGTCACCCTCGTGACCCTCGCCTATCACGAGACCCTCGCCCCCCCGACCAGGCCCCTGCCGCCAGGCTTCGACTACGACAACTGCTCCGTCACGTACTTCCCCATCGAACGATGCTACGCGCACGCCATCGCCGACCCGACCTGCACGGAGGTCAACCGCCTCCTGCACGACGCGTACGAGGGCTGGACCACCGGGACGGGGCGACACTACATCGGCTCCATCTGCATCGGCGAGTACTACAACGTCAGCGGGCTCAAGTCGCTGCCCGTCATGTTCACCAAGACGATGGCCGCCGACATCCCCTGGTACTGGCGCACCGGCGCGCGGCACTTCCACTACATGCACACGCCCACCCGGCTATGGGGCACCTGGACCCTGAACCAGCATCTCATGGCCCGGCTGCTGTGGGACATCGATACCAAGGTGGACGGGGTGCTGGATGAATACTTCGCCCGCTACTACCCGACAACGAGCGACCGCACCCGGACGTTCTACGGCGAGCTCGAATTCGCGATGGCCAACATCAAGGCGATCAAGCACTACGTCCGCACGACGGCCGGCGGCTACTCCCTCCGCGGCGTCCTCGGGCACGCGACACAAGAGCTTTTCCCGCTGGATCACCTGCGATACGAGGCCCACCAGCCGGTCCTCAACGACGGCCCGGACCTGGTCGAGAGCATCGTTGCCCTGGACCGGGCCCGCCGGCTGATCGACGACACCATCCTGACGTGCGGCGACGACGCCGAACTCGTTCGGCTCCTCGAAGACGAACGCCGCTTCGCCTACGGCGAGGCGACGATACGCTTCTACTACCACCTGACGCGAACGGCCATGTTTCATCGCCAGGGCGACAAGGCCCGGGCGCAGCTCGCCTTCGTCCACACCCAGCGGCAGGCCCGGATACTCGAGGACATCGTCGATCTGGTGCAGGTAGCGTCATCGCACGCCAACGCGAAGAACGGCCTGGATGCGGCGGGAGCCGGCACCGTCTATGAGTCGCTCCGCAAAGCGTACGGCGCTACCCAACCGGCGCCCGCGAGCCCGTGAGCCCGTGAGCCCGGCAAACAGCACGATGATGAGCGCGGGGAAACCCGGCTGACGGCTTGCCTCTTCGCGACGATCCCGTCCGATCACGCCGTCGGGATCGCTGCGGACCCCACCACAAACCCGCGGACCAGGGAGCGAAGTTTGAGATCGCCCGCGGTCGGCTGGCTGTCCATTCGCGGCGGCAGAAGCTCGATGCCCAGGTTGCACAGCCCGCTGCCCACCGATTCGCACCACTGGACCACCGCGTCATGTCCGATCGGCCAGTCGCAGTAGTTGTCGAGCTGGAACACCACCTGGATGCGGTCGCCAATGGCCGGCATGGCATCGGTGCGCACCATGAGGCCCACCCCCGTCTCGCTGGCATCTCGCGCCCAGCCGATGCGATCCTGCCCCACCCGGGAACCCGCCCCTTTCACGCCGGCCCCGGCGGTCCGCGCCTCCCGCACGCACCAACGCACCGGGCAGTCGAACACCAGCCGGGTATGGCGACGGCGATCCGGGCCGAAGCACAGCGGGCCTGCCGGGGTTGCCGAATCCGATGCGATGGTGGGGTAGGTCTGCATGGGGTTTGCCTGGACTCCCTTCTGGAACGGCTGATGGGTATTCAGAGACCACGCGGCCGTCGCCCGCCAACCTCGCCGGCAACTCGGCTGACCGCGTGGGCGCCTTGCCGTCCAATTCGGCCCAAAAGCCGGCCGACTTGAGTTATCGCCCCAGGTCCGCGACCCGTGGGGCGGGCGGGTGGCCCACCGTAAGGCAGCAAGGTAGAATGAACCCAACGCTGGGAGGTCGAGTGACGGCATGAGATCGGCAGGAATCAGCATCGAAACCGTGCGTCTGGGGCTCAAGAACATCCACCTGCACAAACTGCGCTCCTTTCTGACCACGCTGGGCATCATCTGCGGCGTCGGGGCGGTCATCTGCATGTTGTCCATCGGCGAAGGGGCCTCCGAGGCGGAAATGGCCCTCATCCGCCTCCTCGGGACGCACAACGTCATCATCCAGTCGATCATGCCCCAGGGGGGCAGCGACGTCTCCGAGGCACGATCCATGCTCCTGGACTACGGGCTTACCCGCCAGGACTTTGACATCATCAGCCGCACCATCCCACATGTGAAGCGGGTCGTCCCGCTGCGGGAAGTGGCATTTGAGGTCAGCTCCGGCCCCCGCCGACACCCGGTCAAGGTGGTCGGGGCAGAACCCGCCTTCTTCGAGGTCGTTGAGATCCAACTCGCCCGAGGGCGGGTCATTCAGGATGTGGACCAGCGTGACGCGGCCAAGGTCTGCGTCATCGGCGCCGGGGTCGCCGACGCGCTCTTCGCATTCGAAGATCCGATGGGCCGGATGGTCAATGTTGACAGCACGGCCAGCGGACTGGTGCCATTTGAGGTCGTCGGGGTGCTCCAGCGAGTGGAAACCGCGGGGCTGCCGGCCAAGGGCATCGGCGAGCGCGACTTGAACAGCGACGTGTTCATCCCGCTGACCACCGCGGACCGGCGGTTCAGCGACATCCGCAGTCGCATCACCAGCGGCACGCGCGAACTGAGCCGCTGCGTGTACAGCGACCTGTACGTGGAGGTTGACGAGCTCGACAATGTCCGCGCCGTCGCCGAGATGCTCGCCCAGGCCCTGGCCCATACCCACCGCAAGGTCGACTACGGCGTCAAGGTACCCTTGGAGCGGCTGCGCATCGCCGAGAGTGAGAAACGCCGCCGACAGATCACCCTGGGAGCCATCGCGGGCATATCACTGCTGGTGGGCGGAATCGGGATTATGAACATCATGCTGGCCACGGTGACCGAACGCACACGGGAAATTGGCATCCGGCGTGCACTGGGGGCGAAGCGGCGCCACATCACGGTACAGTTCCTGGTCGAGGCCGTTGCGCTGACCACCGTCGGGGGGCTGATCGGCATTGCTGGTGGCGCGGCCGGGGCGAAAGTGATCACCAGTTGGGCCGGCTGGCCGACCGTCATCCACGAATGGACCATCCTGGTGAGCTTCGGGCTGGCGGTGGCGGTTGGCGTGTTCTTCGGTATTTACCCCGCAGCCGCGGCGGCCAGACTGGACCCGATTGAGGCCCTACGGCACGAGTGAGCCCCCGCGCGGCCGAAGATATCAGCGCGGACCAATAAAATTGCCTCTCACTGAAAGCCCCTTCCTCCGCTCGAAAAGGTCTTGATTTTTCGCTAGGCGGACACCTGAACATGGTGTATAATGGTGGTGCAGTCGACTCCCCCCGCTGCTCTCTCCCCATGAGACGGGGGCTCCTGGCGACAGGGGCCGCCGTCGGTGACTCCAGGACAATTGAACAACAGTCTGCTTTCTGCCCTGTTTGGGCAGTGAGGTTGCCGAACGATTCGCACACAGGCCGAATCGTATCGTAGATAAGACTGAGGTCTTCATCGGGCTCTTCGGCCGTTTGAGCCGCAAAGCCCAGGGAGTCAGTACCATGGCAGGAATGACCAGCAACCCAGTCGAGCGGGAACAGCGGTCCCAGGTGATACAGCCGCAGGTGGAACCGCCTACGGCGCGGCAGTTGGCCGGTCTCGACGAGCCCGACCGCGCCCTGCTGCTCAAGCTGCTCGCCGAACCCTTCGAATACATGCCGCACGAGCTATTCGAGAAGCCGTCGGCCGAGCGGATCCTGTTCAGCGGCCAAGCCGTACTGCCCCAGGGGGCAACCTACTTCGAGGACCAGCCTGCCACGGAGGTGGTCACCGAAGGAGTGGACTGCACCCTGACGACCGCGCAGGAGATCCTCCTGTTCCAGCAGTTCAATTTCAGCCGGATGCGCGCGTTCCGCCTGCTCACCGAGCACGCCGGGCAGCGACTGCCCAGCAGAGCGCTGCGCGAGCTCCTCGCCTGGACGCACCGGTTCATGAATGCCCGCGGCCAGATCGTGCAGGCCAACATCCCGCTGGTGCTGGCCATGGCCAAGCGCACCCGGCTCGGCGGGCTGGACTTCAACGAGCTGATCAGCGAAGGCAACTTCGCCCTGCTCCGCAGCGTCGACAAGTTCGACTGCTCCCGCGGGTTCAAGTTCAGCACCTACGCCTGCCGGGCCATCCTCAAGAGCTTCTCCCGCGTCGCCATGCGGACCAGCCGGTACCGCGGCCACTTCCCCACCGAGTTCGACCCGTCGCTGGAGAAGAGCGACTTCGTCGACAACAAACGCGGGGAAACGGAATCGTCCTGCGTGGATGATCTGCGGGACATCCTGGCGCGGAACCGGGCCTCGCTCAACGACGTCGAGCAGACGGTCATCCGCGAACGCTTCGCCCTCGATGCCGGTGCCCCGGCCGTCAAAGGCAAGACGCTCGAACAGGTGGGAGCGCTGATCGGCGTGACCAAGGAGCGCGTCCGCCAGATCCAGAACAAGGCCCTGGCCAAGATCCGCTCGATCCTCGAGGACAACCTGGCAGCGTAGCAGGCGTTTCTACTTGAGTTCCACGTGCCAGTAGGCGTGGTCGAGGAACTGCTTCCAAGAGCGGTAGCGCGTCTTGGAAAGCTGCACGTTGAGCACCGGCGACCGCCGGGGCTTGACCGGCTTGGTAATCAGGGTCAGACCGGCCTGCTCCGGCGTACGGCCGCCCTTCTTCACGTTGCACTTCAGGCAGCAGCACACGATGTTCTCCCAGGTCGTCCGGCCGTCCTGACTCCGCGGGATCACGTGGTCCAGGCTCAACTCGGCGGTGGGGAACCGCTGACCGCAATACTGACAATGATTCTCGTCGCGGGCAAAAATGTTGCGCCGATTCAGTCGCACGCCCTTGGCGGGCAAACGGTCGTACAGCGTCAGGCGGATGATCCGCGGCACCGCCAGGCTGAACCGGATGGTGCGCACCCAGTCGTACTGGTCGGGCTCGAACCGCTGCTTCAACTCGCTGACCTCGCGCCAACCCTCAAAGTTGTACGAGAGGTACTGCCCGTCCTCGACGTGGACCACCTCCGCCAGGTCGCGGTACAGCAAAGAAAATGCCCGCTTCGCGCTGGTCACGCGAATGGCCATGTAGTTCCGGTTCAGGATCAGCACATGACAGTTGAGTCCTGGACCCGGATCGCAGACCTGCGTTGTGGCGATGGCCGTGGGGAAGACACATCCCTCCTTTCAGGCATACCCGCCATGCGACGACCCTTTTCCCGACCGGCTCGGATCCCGGGCACCCATCGGCGCCAGGTGACGTGCGAGCCCCGGCCGACCGTCGCGAAGGTGCATTATAAACCCGCCCCGGCCGGGCTGCAACGCCCAAGCGGCGCGAGCGCCGCCGGAGGGTCCGTGACCGAATCGGCGGCCTCCTGGACGTGGCTGCTCAAGGCCGTTCCGTACCGCGCCCGTCAGGAAGCGGACCTCGTGCGCGTGGCGTTCTCGCGTAAGGTCCGCTCCCTTACGGCGGGTGGCATGGGTCGGTACTCCGACCCGTGGCGGCGCCGGGATAGCCGGGTGGCCCATCCTTACGCTGCAAGGGTGGGCGCGCGATGATCGAACGCGTCGGAAAGCCTGCCTTGCCAGGGGATCTCTCCGCCTTCGCGTCATCGTGAACCCACCCATCGCATTGCGATGGATGGGCCACCCGTCCCGGGGAAGACGGATGGCGTCGCTCAGCAGTCGTGGTAGACTACCCGCGAGACTTCCGGGGTGGTCCGGAAACCTCGGAGGCCGGCACAAGCGTACCTTCATCACCAGGGATCCTGGATGGCAGAGAAAGACGGTTTTCGCGGTATCTCTGTGCGGTTCCGGTTGCACCCAGCGTGTCTGGCGATCCTTGGGGCGAGCATCCTGGCAGCGGTCTGCGGCTGTCGGGAGCCGACCGGGCCCACGCTGACCCTGGTCACCTGGAACGTACACCTGTGTGCCGCCGGCCTGGACGCGGTGGTGACCGAGCTACGCGAGGTCAACCCGGACGTCATCTGCCTCCAGGAGACGAAGTCCGGGCGCTGGACGGCCGACGGGGTACACCAAGGCGTGCGGATCGCCGAGCAACTGGGCATGACCCAGCTCTCTTCAGATGAGGCGCTCGCCGCGGATAGCGAAGAGCAGGCCTCCCTCCTGTACCGCGGCGAATTGGGGGAACCCGGTTTGCTCAAAGCCGGCAACGGACGGGCATACGGGGTATCCGCGGTGATCGACTGGCACGGCACGCCCATCCGGGTGGTCTCTCTGCACCTGCGGGACAACTCGCTGGTTGACCCGATGCGATTCTTCACCACCGGATGGCAACGGCTCCGCGAGGTCTCCAGTCTGATACGCCACCTGGACCACTGGACCGGGGAGGTGGTGGTCGCCGGCGACTGTAGCGCGATTCCAGGCATGCCCGAACACCTGATGATCGCCTCGCGACTGCGCTGGGTACCCTGCCTCCGCCCGACACATCCGACCGCCCTGCCAGTGCTGTGCCTCGACCACGTGTTTCATTCCCGCGGACTGCACGTCGACTCACTCGAACTCAGGTCGAGCAACGCTTCCGACCATCAGATGCTCATCGCTCGCATACAGCTCCGCGGCAGCGGAGGATGACGGAAACGGGAGTACGTTTCGCGCCGTGTCCGTCTGCCCTGGACCGCACGTAGGGATGTCCAAGGCAAGGAAGCGGACAGTGCGTGACCGAGATCGCGAGGCGGCAAGGCAGCGAGCCAGCGAGTGCGCAGGATGCCGCTCCCGGCTTGCCGCTTCGCGGGTGTTGAGCGGCCCCACCGCAATTGCCCCGGTTCTCCAGAGGCAGGAAAAGTCTCGAAGCGTCCCCAAAGCGGCCCAGGGATAACAGGCCCGGCGACTTGCTCACCCTGGAGCGGGCGTCGCCTGAGTGCCTGTTATCCCTGGGCTTGGGGCCTTCTTCTACCTGTCTCCTGTCTTCTGTCTTCTGTCTCCTGTCTCCTGTCTCCTGTCTTCTGTCTCCTCCCCGATCAGGGGCAGGCGCCCACGATCGAGGTATTCAGGTTATTGCGCACGGCCACGAGGTCGAGGACATTGACCGCTCCGTCGGCGTTCACATCGGATCGGAAGTTCGCCCCGGTCGTCGCCTGGTTGAGGTTATTGCGGACCACCACCAGGTCGAGGACGTTGGTGGAGCTGTCCTCATTGGTATCCCCCACGAGGGCACCGAAACACAGATTCTCCGTCACCACCAGGAGCGGGCTGCCGTCGGTGGCGATGCCCGGGAAGAGGATGTTCAGCTTGGAGGCATCCGTGACCCCGCTCAGCGTGATGGTCAGCTCGTCCCCATTCACGTTCAGGCTGCTGACGCTCCCCGAGGAGGGGACGACGTCGGCATTGGTGCCGGTCACCTGCTGAATGTTCTTGTCGAAGGTCACGACCACGGTGGTCGGGCCGCCCTGGCGATCCTCGGTCGCCGTGCTGGTCACGACGGAGATGTCATGGTCGACGGCGTTGTGGGTCTTGCGCGAGACCGCGGCGTCGATGCCCGGCGGGGTGAGGGCGACGCCGACGGTCACGTCCATCACGTCGTAGTACGTGGTGGTGAAGTTATTGGGGCCGTCCGGCGGACCCCACATCCGCACGTGCTCGTCGGACTGGTTGGCCGTGTACAGGTTGCCGGCCGCGTCCCAGGACAGGTCGCGGAACGAGGCGCCGCCGGTATTGGGGATGAACCCGATCACCGCACCGTCACTGGCCTGCAAAATGACCGTCTGCCCGGTGCCGCCATCGCGGGCGACCGCCAGCCGGTTACGGCTTTCATCCACGTCCACGGCGTAAGTTTGCAGCCAGTTCTGCAGGATCAGCGGGTCGGCAGTCAACGACGGGTTGGTCCGGCTCCAGACCGTGCCGTTGATCACCCCACCGCTCAGGGTGAAACGACTGACCGCCAGATCGGTCGTGTTCTGGTTGAACCGGCGATTGGCCACGTAAATGTCGCCGCTGGCGCCAAAGGCAATGTCGCGGGTGCTGAACAGCGGGCCGGGCGCGCCGCCGATAGACGCACCGCCATTGGCCACCTCGAGCGGGGCGCCGGTGTAGTTGACCAGCGTGTTGCCGATGTCGTAGCGCAGGATGTCGAGTTGCGGGGGGATGAAGTGCGGCGCGCCGGCGTCAAAGTCCTCCTCGACGGTAAACAGTTGCCGGCCGGCACCGGTGCCGCTCAGCACCGCCGCCACCGTGTTGCCGTGATTGAAAGCCCCGCCCGTCGTCGGGCCGGTGGTCGTCCGGTCCAGGACCCTGTTCACCGTACCGCTGCTGACCTGGACGATCTGCACATCCTCAAAACCGTCCTGAAAGTCGGAGATGCTGATCTCGTCGCTGTTGTCGGGGTTGATCTGGCCTTTCCACGGACTCAGCGTCTGGGCGGCGCCGGTCGCGGCATCGGGCAGCGCGATCAGTGAGGCTGCCGCGTTCGCCCCCGTGAAGGTCATGTCGTTACGCAGCTTGAACACGCCGTTGCCCACCGCGGTGGCCCCGGCATTGGTGGAAGCCAGCGTCTCCGACGAGTTGATGACGAAAATCGTGCCGAAGTCCGGGCTGTCCTGATCCTGGTTGATGGTCAGGCCGACGGGCGCGTAGTATTGAGCGCTGCCAAGCTCGTTGCCGCCGTCCAGCGGTGTGAGGTTGGTCCAGACCAACTGCCCGACGGCGTCAACGGCCAGGACGCGGAACTTGTAGTCGTTGGCCGAATCCGCCGGGAGGAGCAGATCATTGGTCCCATCCCACATGACCGTGTTCAGCCCGTAGTTGGTCGTGCCGACCAGCGTCTTGACCGTCGTCGCCGGAGCGCTGGCCCGGAAGATCTCCACGGTCACCGCGGTCGCGGGCTGGTTCAACCGATACTCGAGGGTCAACGGTCCAGCGTTACCGATGTCCCAGGATGCCGGTCCGCTCAAGTGGGCGGCAAACACATTGGCCTGAGCCACCTGTCCCGTTCCCAGAACCGTCATAAGTCCCAGGGCCAAGACGCCCAAGCGTGCTGCGTACCTCATGTCTCGTCCTCCTCTTAGTAACAGAAACCTGACGTTTGACTCCGCCCCCCCACGCGGGGAACCGGTGAACCGTGTCACGAACGGTTCAAGCGGACGCAGTCGGCGCAGCCTGCCACGCAGGCCAATTCACCGTCATCACGCCCTGAGTTGTTTCCATGCTGTGCGCTTCCTTCCTCTCGCTCGGGACGCGGCGACCTCGGGAAATGCCGGCTCGGGCCCCCTGGGGCCGGTCGCCAATCCATCGGAAGAAGCCACCGCTCCTGCGGCTCGCCCTCCCGCGACCGCGTCCGTCTGGTTTTATGGTAGGCACAGCGATAAGCGGCGACGAACCCGCCCCTCTGGTTTCGTGACGTTGACGCTCCCCCCGACCCCGGAGCCCGAAAACGGTGCTCGGTGCTGCGGCCGCCGCCCGGCAGTCGGCCGAGAGATGATTCTAATCCTTTTATTGGAAGAGAGTTATGTGGATCGACGATGACGCCCCCCCCTCGCGATGGGTCCGTGACAGCTTGGGCGGCTCTCTGGGTGGCCCAGGTCCTCGTACGTGTTTAGCGTCCGGGGACTGGCTCCTTTTTGCCGGCGTGCGGGCTTTCAACGCGGTTCAGTCACTTGACAGCATGGAGTTACCGTCGCACCAGAAAGCTTTCAAGGCAAAAAAGTGCCTGTCCCGCTTCCCCGATTGCGGCAAACGAGTCAATGCCGTGACGGGATTGGCGTTCGCACTGCGAATCAATCGCTCCCCCACCGCCAGAGGAGGTGGGCCACCCGCCGGTCGCCACGGGCGGCGACCGCTACAAATCGGCACC
>CAZEEJ010000057.1:0-29603 GCA_964511155.1 uncultured Planctomycetales bacterium
TGGCATGGTTCACCGCGATGGCCGCCTCCCCGAAGCCCGTGGCAATCAGCTTCAGCTTGCCCGGAACACTGGCCACGTCGCCGGCCGCGTAAACCCCCGGGATGTTCGTCTCCATCCGGCTGTTGACGATGATCCCCTCCTTGTCCAACTCCAGACCCCACTCGCGAATGGGACCCAGCGTGCTCGAGAACCCGATGTTGACCAGCACCGTATCCACCGCCAGCCGCTCCTCGGCCCGCGTGCGGTTGTCGTAAATCGTCACCGCCTCCACGGCGCCGTCGCCGTGCACCCTCTTCAACTCGTGGAACGTCCTGACCTTGACCGGCGAACTCATCAGCTTCACGATGCTGTCCTCGTGGGCCCGAAACTTGCCCGCCCGATGGATCAGCGTGATGTCCTGCGTAACACGCAACAGGTTCAGGGCCCAGTCCACGGCGGAGTCCCCGCCGCCGACGATCAAGATGCGCTTGTTGCGGCAGGCGCTTATGTCGCGCACAAAGTAACACACGCCGCGTTCCTCATACTCCTCGCAATTGACCCCCGGCAGCTTCTTCGGGGCAAACGCTCCCGCCCCGGCGGCGATGACCACCGCCCGACTCCAATGCTCGCTCTTGTCCGTGCCGATCACAAAGGTCCCATCCTCCGCGTGCGTCAAGGTCTGGACCTGCTCGTTAGTGGCAATAACTGGGCTGTACTGACATGCCTGCTTCACCAACTCGTTGACCAGCGTCTTGGCCAGCACGGCGGGAAACCCGGCCACGTCGTAGATGAACTTCTCCGGGTAGAGGGCGATCAGTTGGCCGCCCGGTTGATCCAGGCTGTCGAGGATCTTGACGCGCAGGCCGCGCAGGCCGCCATAGTAGGCCCCAAACAGACCGGTCGGCCCCGCCCCGATGATCGTCACGTCAAACACGTCCCTGCCCATACACGCCGCCCTCGACTGCTCCGGTACCCCTGTTCCGTGCGGCGTATTCTAGACGCTCACCCCGCCCTTTGCACCTGATGGGCGCTACACCCTGCCGACACTCCTATGGGTACCAATAAGATCTACCGAGCCTGTTCCACGTGAAACAGGCCCGGTTGCCCGGAACCCCTCCCGATGAATGGGGCTCCGCTCGCAGCGCAGAACCTGCACGGCACGTAGCCGGCAGCCGACCGGCCAACCAGGCTGTTTCACGTGGAACAGCAGGCCCAAACGCAAACCACACCAATCGCCTTCCCGCCGGGATTGCCAGAACCGGAGGTTCACGTTAGGATCAGCCCCGTCCGGGTCGGTGTTCAGGACTCTGCCGGACCCTGCCGACCCACCAAAACCCGATGCCCAAGGAGGGTTCCATGCCCCAACCAACCCGCCGCCTCGGACGTGGCCTCAGCTCCATCCTGTCCATCGGTGATCCCCCGGACAAGCCGACTTCTGCCGCGGAGGACGCTTCTGCTTCTCCATCATCCCCGCCCCCAGCCCTCATCGACGTCGCCCGTCTGCGGCCCAATCCCTTCCAGCCGCGGCGGGAGATCGCCCCAGAACAGCTCAAGAGCTTGGCGGACTCCATCGCCCGCACCGGGGTCATTCAGCCCATCGCGGTCCGCCAGGCAGGGGACAACTTGTATGAAATCATCGCCGGGGAGCGACGCTGGCGGGCGGCCCAGATGGCGGGCCTCAAGACCATCCCCGTGTATCTGCGCGAGGCGACGGACGAGGAAGTGCTCGAAATCGCACTGGTCGAGAACATTTTTCGCGAGGATCTGAACGCGATTGACCGAGCCCTCGCCTACCGGCGCTACTGCGACGAGTTCAATCTGACGCCGGACGAGGTGGGGGAGCGCCTTGGCGAGGATCGCACGACCGTCGTTAACTACCTGAGACTGCTTGACTTACCAAGTGAAGTGAAGGACTGGGTGGCAGCGGGGCAGTTGGCCATGGGGCATGCCCGCTGCCTGCTGGGACTGCGGGCTGCGACCGAGATGATCGCGGTCGCCCGCGACTGCATGGAGCAGGGCTTGTCGGTGCGGGCGGTAGAGAAGCTGGTCCGCGAGCGGCAAGAGGCGCGCTCGTCGGCAAGTCGGGAGGCGACCGTGCGGCCGGAGAAACGCCCGGTCATTCGTGACTTGGAGCAGGCATTCGTCCGGGCGCTGGGCTGTAAGGTGGAAATCACGGAGTCTCGGCGGAAGGGGCAGGGGAAGATCGTCATCTACTACGGCGGGCTGGGGGATTTCGACCGCATCACCGCCAGGCTGGATGTACAGACCGAATAGGGGTTTATCGTTCTTCTAGAGGGTATAAGGAGGTTCTGATGCGTGGATGGCGGATGATGCTGAGCGGATGGTTGCTTGCGGTGGTGCTCGCCGGCGGTGGGCTGCCGGGGGCATCCGTTGGTGCCGAGGAAGGGCCGGCGTCATCCCCGGCAGGGGCGACCAGCACCGCGCCGCAGGGCGGCGCCGCCCCGACCCGTTACCACGAACTCTACCGCCCGCAGTTTCACTTCACGGCCGAGCGCAACTGGCTCAACGATCCGAACGGGCTGGTTTTCTACGACGGCGAGTATCATCTTTTCTTTCAGCACAATCCGGCCGGCATCGACTGGGGCAACATGACCTGGGGCCACGCGGTCAGCACGGATCTGGTCCACTGGCGGCAACTGCCGAACGCCCTCGAGCCCGATGAGCAGGGTACGATGTTCTCCGGGTCGGCCGTGGTGGACTGGCACAACAGCGCGGGCTTCCAGAGCGGTGCGGAGAAGACCCTCGTCGCGCTGTACACTGCGGCGGGGGGGACCTCGGAGGCCTCCAAGGGGCAGCCGTTCACGCAGTGCGCCGCCTACAGCAACGACCGCGGCCGGACGTGGACCAAGTACGCGGGGAACCCCGTTGTGCCGCACGTTGTCGGGAGCAACCGTGACCCGAAGGTGATCTGGCACGCGCCGTCCCGGCGGTGGATCATGGCGTTGTTCATGGATGGGAACACCTTTGCCTTGTATAACTCGCCGGATCTGAAGACCTGGGCCCATTTGCAGGACCTGGGCATCCCCGACTGTGGGGAATGTCCGGACTTCTTCGACATGCCCGTCGAGGGCGAGCCGGACACCCGACAGTGGGTTTTTACTGGGGCCAACGGGCATTACCTCGTCGGCACGTTTGACGGGCGACGGTTCACGCCGGAGACCGGGCCGCACGCCAGCGATGCGGGGGCGAACTTCTACGCCGTGCAGACGTATAGCGACATCCCGACGACCGACGGCCGGCGCATCCAGATTGCCTGGATGGCCGGCGGCAAGTACCCCGACATGCCCTTCAACCAGCAGATGAGCTTCCCGTGCGAGCTGACGTTGCACCGTTCGGCGGAAGGTCTGCGCCTCCGTCGCCAACCGGTGCGTGAAATCGAGCGGCTGCACGCCGGCGAACAGGCCTGGGCCGGCGAGGCACTGAAACCGGGTCACAACCCGCTGGGGGATCTGGAAGGCGATCTGTTCGACATTCGTGCCGCGTGGGACGTGCGCGAGGCCGCCGCGTGCGGCTTCGTCATCCGCGGGGAGACGATCCACTATGATGTCCAGGAGCGCAAGCTGACCTGCCTTGGGCGCAGTGCCCCATTGGAGCCGCTGGACGGCCGGATCGAACTGCGCATCCTGGTGGATCGTGCCTCGATCGAGATCTTCGCCAACGCCGGCCGCGTGGTGATGTCTTCGTGTTTCTTGCCGAAGCCGGAGAACCGCTCGTTGACGGCCTTCGCCGTTGGTGGCCCCGTACGGATGATTTCGCTTCGCGTTCATCCGCTGCATTCGATCTGGCGGTCGCGGGGCGAGGCCATGGGGCGGGGCGGGCTTACGGCAAGGTAACACGGGTTTCGCGATCGATCATCGCGAGCCCACCCTTGCTACGTACGTGTTTAGCGTCCCGGGAAGGGGGACAGGCACTTTTTTGCCGAGAAACCTTTCTGACGCACCGGCGCCGCACTGCCGTCAAGCAACTGAACTGCGCGGAAAGCCCTCACGCCGGCAAAAAAGAGCCAGTCCCCGGACGCTAAACACGTACCTTGCTACGCAAGGATGGGCCACCCGGGCTATAATGGGCGGCATGTCTCGTGGGATATATCGCATGTTGATGTATCGTTCATGGTGGCGGGTGGCGGTGGCGGGTGGGCTGGCCGCGGGGCTGGCGGGGTGTGGTCCGCGTGCGGAATTGCGCCTGACGCAGCCGCAGTTGCCGGGTTGGCAGCAGGAGATGAACCTGGCCAGCAGCCAGGTGTACTGGTCGCCGGCCGAGGGTGTCGACCGGGTGCTGGCGGAGTTTCCGTTGCCGGGTGCGGCGACTGGCCGACCGATGTATCTGTTGTACCTGCGTTTGCCAGCCGAGCAGGCGAGGCCGACCGTGGGACGCGGCGGTGACGCGGTGGTGCGGGGTTTTTTCATCCAGACGCGTGCGGAGTTTGCCGGGCGGGTGGAGGTGAAGGCGGGTGAGGTCGAGGTGCGCGGGCGGTCGCAAGGCCGGTCGGCTACCCGAAAACTGCGTTTCGATCTCACGTGTGACGACGGTTGCCGGCTGGTCGGCGAGCTGACCGCGGCCCGAGACGACTGGCGGCTGCAGCAGTTCGAGACGCGCCGTCGGCCCGCCGATGTCGAGTTGTTGCTGCACCCGCCGGCCGAGCGGTGAAGGCGGGAGGGAGGAGAGGAGGCAGAAGGCACAAAGGCACAGAGGCACAGAGGCAGAGAGGCAGAAGGGAGACAGGAGACAGGAGTAGGATGGGGATTAGGAATACAGAGGAGACTTGTGCCACGATCTGGGTGATTGGGAGACTGTAGCATGACCACCGGGTACGGACAGCCGAGATTCTGCTCCCAGTCCCTGAAGAGGGAAGGATTTGAACAGGAGGAAACAGAGGAACCAGAGAAGAGTCCGCACTCTCCGTTTGCTCCGTTACCTCCTGTTCGAAACTGCTTCGGATTACACATGCTTTCAGATCGTTTTCTCGGCTCTCGGACAACACGTACCCGGCAGTTCTCCTACAGTCTCGTGATTGGTGGGCTGTTGTTCTCGGTGGGCCGCCGTGGTGGGGCCTCGCGGGCAGCGGGGGGCGAGGGTTTTTTGAGGCAGGGAACGCGCGATGTCCGAGTGGGTTGACGTCACCCGTCCGCTAACCGCCGACCTGATCCATTGGCCGGGCGACCGACCGTTTGAACTGCGGCAAATCAGCCGGATCACCGGGCCGGATACGTGCAATCTCAGCGAGATGCACACCAGCCTGCACATGGGCACGCACGTGGACGCTCCGCTGCACTTCATCCCCGACGGCATGGACGTAGCCGACCTGCCGCTGTGGCGGCTGTGCGGGCCGGCGACGGTGGTGGTCGTCGAGGCCCAGCGGGACATCCTGCTTGAGGATCTGGCCGACGCGGACGTGCGGCCGGGCGACCGCGTGTTGCTGCGCACGGCCAACGAGGCCCTCTGGCAAGAGCGGGTGTTCAACGAGGGATTCTTCGCCCTGAGCGGCGAAGCGGCCGGCTGGCTCGTGCAGGCCCACGTGCCCCTGGTGGGCATCGACTACCTGTCGGTGGACGGCTACCGCACGGTGCACAAGGCCGCGCACTACGCTTTGCTGGGCGCGGGCATTCCCATTATCGAGGGGCTGGACCTGTCGGCGGTCGGGCCGGGGCGCTATGAAGTCGTGGCTCTGCCGCTGCGCATCCCTGGGGGCGACGGCAGCCCCGCCCGTGTCGTGCTGCGCCCCCTGGAGAGGGGATAGGAACAGCCCACAGATCACTCAGATGGACACAGATGAAGGAGAAGTGCGGAGCGGGGGTCGCGGTTTTCTGGTGTTCGATCATCGCGGGCCCAGCCGAGATTGCACACGGGGGAAGGGCAGTGGCACACGGGGGAATCGCACAAGCTCGTGCGAAGCCGCAAGCGGCGGGCACTGCTCAGAGAGCGGTGGGACACGGTAGCGGTTGCCCCCCGCGGCGGATGGGCGGGGTCAGGGTTGGGGTGGCGGAGCGGGGCGGGCGGCTTCGAGGTACGCGGCCAGGATGCCGACGTTGCGGGTGAACGTGGCGCAGTCGATGACCCGGCGGGTGGGATGATCGTCGCCGTGGTAGCGCAGACGGCCGGCCTCAACCCAACGACCCTGCTCGTCCAGGGCGGCGATGACCTCGCGGGCCTGCCTGGCGAGGGCATCGGTCAGCTTCGGGGGTGCTGCCTCCCGCATGTGGCGCAAGGTGGCTGGGTCGGCGACTTTGAGTCGTTCGTACTCGTCGGCGATGGCCGCGATACGGTTGGCCGATTTGAACGCGTAGTGCGTGGGCAGGTCGTCGTCGCTGTAGGTCAGCTCGTACTTGCGGGTGAAGTATAGCGGTCGATTGGTGTGCAACTCGTAGAAGCGGGCCAGGCGGCCGTCGGGCAGTTGTGAACGGCGGAAGTAGGCGATGGCCCGGGGGAGCGGTTCGAGCCACTTGGCGTGGCCGGTCTCGCGGTAGAGTTCGAGCAGTAAGCGCATGACGCTCTGGGACTCGCCGCCGGTGACGGCGGGGGGCTCGAACCGGCGGGCCCATACCGGGTGCATGTTCACGTCGTACTGCTGGGCCCAGGCGGGTTGCGGCTCGGGCATCTGGGCGAGGAGGATGAAGTCGCCGGCCCGCTCGGCGGCGGCCTGATAGCGCGGCTCGTCATAGGTTCTGGCGGCCAGCAGCAGGGTGGTGATCAGGTCATTGATGGCCGCGTCGTTGAAGGTGTAATCGTTGCCGTAGTCGCGGTTGGGAAAGCTGCGCGGCCAATCGACGGGGTAGCCGGCCTGGCGGACCGGGAACTTGTCCGGGTCGGGGAAGCGGCTGTAGCGCTGCGGCCAGGCGCCGTTGGGGTATTGGGCCTTGAGCACCGCATCGAGCCCGTAACGGGTGGCCTCATGTACGGCGGCGTCGGAGAAGTCCAGGGCCCGATCGAGTTCCATGAGGAAGCGCAGGGCGGCCTGGGTGGTGTCGTCGTCATAGGTCGTCGTGTTGCTGGTGCCGGGCTTCTCCGGCTCGACGCGGTAGGCGAACTTGGCCCGGCGGGCCGCGTCGAAGTGCACCGCGTAGGCCCAACCGCCGGAACGCAGTTGGCCGCGAATGAGGGCTTGGCCGGTCTCGCGGGCCGCGGTGAGGTATTCCCGTTCGCCCGTCGCTCGCCAGGCCCGCAGATAGGCCTGCCCGATCGACGGCGTGCCCGGCGGTTGGACCCAGATGGTGTCCGCGTCGGCCTTGCCTTCGCCCTCGCGGAAGGTAAGGTCGTCGCTGTACCGCCAGAGGTAGCCGCCATGGGCCGCCACCTCGGCGCGGAAGAAATGGACCGCCCGGGCGAGGGTTCCGCTCGCCAACTGCTCCAGGCCCTCGTCGTCGGCCGCGGCTTGCGGTCCCGGCAACCAGAGACATGTCAGCAAGACGGCAACGGCACATGGTTGAAGGTATCTCATGCCCGTCAAGTCTACTCGCGCGACCAAACCATATCCATTCCAGAGTCAGATCGCGAGAAGAGGGTGCCCACAGATCACGCAGATGGACACAGATAAGCGGAGGGGTAGCCGTACACGGGCTTCCAGGTGCCGTAAGCGGCTACCACTCCGTTTCCTCTGTTTCCTCCTTGTTCAAACCCCTCTTCCGATTTCCGTTTCCGGCCATCCTCGTCCAGATCCTTTTTTTGAACAAGGAGGCAACAGAGGAAACAGAGGGTGTTGAGGTCGATTCCTTCGCTTTCGCGGTGACCTCTTCATTCTCACGTGGCGACACCACAACACAACCATGGCGAGCGTTCGCAGGCACATTGCTTACAGAGCAGTGGCACACGGTAGCGGTCGCCCCCCGTGGCGGCCGGGCACCAGCGAGACGCGCCTCGACCGAGCTCGCCGAGGTCCGGTGCCACACCGCACTGCTCAAAGAGCAGTGGCACACGGGGAAAGAGCGGTGGCACACGGGGAGGATGCGCGCTAAACGCGGGCATCTTGTTTGAGGCGGGGGGCGGGCTCAATTACAATGCCGGCCGGTGTTGGGTGGCACCGGGTCGCTGGGTGGCGCCGGGCCAGAGCATTGCGGAGGCGTGGCCGATGGCAAACACTGTGGCATGGGGATTCGTGGGGGCGGGGAACATGGCGGAGGGGATCGTCGCGGCGGCGCTGCGCGGTGGGCGGTGGTCGGCGGCCCAGATCATGGTTGCGGACCCGGTGGAGGAGCGGCGGCGACTCTTTGCCGAGAAGCTGGGCGTGGTGGTTACGGAGGATGCGGCGGAGATGGTGCGCGGGGGCCGGCGGATCGTGCTGGCGGTGAAGCCGCAGAACTTCGCGGAGGTGGCGGAGCAGATTGCCGTGGCCGTGCGGGCGGATCATCTGCTGGTGAGCATCATGGCGGGGGTGAGCACGAAGGGCATCCAGGCGGCTTTTCCGAATGTTGCCCCGCGGATCGTGCGGGTGATGCCGAACTTGCCGATCCGGGTGGGGGCGGGGATGGCCGGCCTGTATGCCTCCCCGCTGGCGACGGCCCAGGACGTGGCCGACGTGCGCGGGCTGTTCGAGGCCGGCGGGGCCACGGTGGTCATGCCGGACGAAGCGTTGATGGACGCGGTGACGGCGGTGGCGGGTTCGGGACCGGCCTACTTCTATCAGTTCGTGGAGGCGATGGTGGCCGGCGGGGTGGCCTGCGGCCTGAGCCAAGGGGACGCTTTGAAGCTCGCTCAATACACCTGCCTGGGCGCGGCCCGCATGATGATCGAGACGGGTGTCGACCCGGCCGAATTGCGGCGGCAGGTGACCAGCAAGGGCGGGACGACCCAGGCGGCCCTCGAGGTGATGGCCCGCGAACACGTGCCCGAGGCGATCCGCGACGCGGTGGTGGCGGCGTTCAAGCGCGGGCGGGAGCTGGGGGGGGAAGTGAGAAGTGAGAAGTGAGAAGTGAGAAAGGAGAATGCGGAATTGAGAATTGAGAATGAGGCAGGGCGGGGGACGGCGTGTGATATGGGCCGGGGGGTGCTGGTCACGGCGGTTGCCGGTGGAAGTCAGCCCCCGAGCATCGCTCATGCGCACACCCAGGTGAGCGCGCTGGGCCGTGCGTGGCCATTCTCAATTCCCCATTCTCAATTCTCCATTCTGTATGCCGGTTTCTCACTTCTCACCTCTCACTTCTCACTTCGCCAGGCTAAGCGACGGTTCGGCGTCCTGCCATGCCTGGTTTGCCTGGCGTTGGCCGCGCTCGTTGGGTCCGCCGGTTGCGACGGGGATCGGCCGGCGGGGGGTACGGGGGCGGCGGAAGAGAGTGGTGATGGGGCGGCGGGGGGTACGGGGGCGGCGGTAGAGAGTGGTGATGGCGCGGCGGCGGAGTGCCGACGCGAGCCGGTCGGGGGCGGCGGACAGATCCGCATCGCGGTCATTCCCAAGGGCACCACGCACGAATTCTGGAAGTCGATCCATGCCGGGGCCCTCAAGTCGGAGCTGGAACTGGCGGGCGTGCAGATCATCTGGAAAGGCCCGACGAAAGAGGACGACCGCGGGCAGCAGATCAGCGTGGTCGAGAACTTCATCAACGCAGGCGTGACCGGGATCGTACTGGCCCCGCTGGACGACGTGGCCCTGGCCCGGCCGGTGCAGGAGGCGGGCCGGGCGGGGATCGGCGTGGTGGTGATGGACTCTGGGCTGCAGGCTGATCCGTGCCGCGATTTCGCCAGCTTCGTGGCCACGGATAACTACGTCGGCGGCCAGCACGGCGCCCGCCGCCTCGGGGAGATCCTGGGCGGCAAGGGCAAGGTCCTGCTGCTGCGTTACCAGGTCGGGTCGGCCAGCACCGTGCAGCGCGAGCAGGGCTTCCTCGACGTGCTCCAGGCGGAGTTCCCCGGGGTGCAGGTCGTCTCCGATGACCAGTACGGCGGCGCGACGACGGAGTCGGCTTACGCCAAGGCGGAGAACCTGCTCAACCGCTTTGCCGAGCTGGACGGTATCTTCTGCCCCAACGAATCGACGACGTTCGGCATGCTGCGGGCCCTGCAGGGCTCGGGGCGGGCGGGCAAGATCAAGTTCGTCGGCTTCGACAGCTCGGACAAGCTGATCCAGGCGATGGCGGACGGCGAACTGCACGGCCTGGTCCTGCAGGACCCGTTGAACATGGGCTACCTGGCGGTCAAGACGCTGGTTGCGTACCTGCGCGGCGAGCCGGTAGCGACGCGAATCGACACGGGCAGTGCGGTGGCCACGCCGGAGAACATGAACGAACCGCGGATGCGCGAGCTGCTCTCGCCGCCGATCGACAAGTACCTGCGGTGATGGGCATCCGGGCGAATTGAGAAGGGTGTATCTTACCCCCGGCATTGCATTCCGCAACGCGGGGAAAGTGAGAAGTGAGAAGTGAGAAACCGTGTCTACCGTGGATGCCGGCAAACCTCACTGGCGGTGACGTGGGTCGGCAGGCAGGGAAGGTGGCTTTTTCTCAATTCTCCATTCCTTATTCTCTCCCCGTTGCAGAATGCAACCGGGGGGTTACTCATCCGTGTTCATCTGTGGTTGATTCTCTTTCTTCAGTGAGATGCAAGACCCCGACGGTAGCCGAAGCCGCGGCATAGGAGGAGAAGGAACCACAGATGAACACGGATGAACACGGATGGGACGAAGAGGATCTGACGGTCCCACCGCTTCGCGTCTTACTTCGTTCCTCTTTGCTTTCTTCGCTTCCTTCTGTTCCATTCCGTATATCCAGGACCAGCACACCGAAACGACTTGCCTTTCAGGGTAAACATGTGAGAATCACGCCATGAGGAGTTACAGGTGCTACATCGGACTTGCTGCATGCCTGGCGGCGGTGTTGCTGGCGGTGGGCGGGGGTTGCCGGCGCGAGTCGGCGGATGAGGCGCAGGAGAAGGCCCTGCGGATCGCGGTCATTCCCAAGGCGACGAACCACGAGTTCTGGAAGTCGGTCCACGCCGGGGCGCTCAAGGCCGAGCAGGAGCTCAGCGGCGTGCAGATCATCTGGAGCGGGCCGGCCAAGGAAAACGACCGGGACCAGCAAATCAGCGTAGTCGAGAACCAGGTGAACGCGGGGGTGTCGGGCATCGTGCTGGCCCCGCTGGACGAGGCGGCCCTGGCCCGGCCGGTACGCGAGGCGACGGCCGCCAAGGTACCGGTGGTCATCATGGATTCGGGCCTGCAGGCCACGGCGGGCACGGACTACGTGAGTTTCGTGGCTACGGACAACTTCACGGCCGGGCAGCAGGCGGGCCGTGAACTGGGGCGGATCCTGGATGGGCGGGGCAAGGTCCTTGTCCTGCGCTACCTGGTCGGCTCGGCCAGCACGACCGAGCGGGAGGAGGGCCTGCTGCAACTGCTGGCCGGCGAGTTCCCCGATATTCAGATCGTCTCCGCGGACCAGTATGCGGGGCCGACCACCGAGTCGGCCTACGCCAAGGCGGAGAACCTTTTGAGCCGGTTCCCCGACGTGGACGCGGTGTTCGCCCCGTGCGAGCCGCCGCTGTTCGGCGTGCTGCGCGTGCTGCAGGACAGCGGCCGGGCGGGGCAGGTGCGGCTCATCGGCTTCGACACCTCCGCCAAGCTGGTGCAGGCCATGCACGACGGGCAGGTCCACGGTCTCGTGCTCCAGGACCCGATCAACATCGGCTACGTCGCGGTCAAGACGCTCGTGGCTCACCTGCGCGGGCGGAAAGTCGCGGAGCGGATCGACACCGGCAGTTGGGTGGCCACCCCGGCCAACATGGCGGAACCGCGTATCCAGGAACTGCTCCATCCGCCGTTCGACAGGTATCTGCGATGAATCTCTCGGCCGCACCATCGCGACTGACCATGCCATCGCGACTGACCATGCGAGACGTGGTCAAGCGTTTTGGGGCGACGGTGGCCCTGGGCGGCGTTCACCTGGAGGTCGCGCCGGGTGAGGTCCACGCCTTGATTGGCGAGAATGGGGCGGGCAAGAGCACGCTGATGAAAGTGCTCAGCGGGGCCCTCCGCCCGGACGCGGGCGAGATGGAACTGGACGGCCGACCGTATCACCCCGGCGGCCCGCTCGACGCCCGGCAGACGGGCATCGCCATGATTTACCAGGAGTTGACCCTGGCGCCGCACCTGACGGTCGAGGAGAACGTGACCCTGGGCATCGAGCAGACGCGGTGGGGCGTGCTCCTGCGCGGGCCGATGCGCACGCGGGTGCGGGCCGCCCTGGAACAGTTGCACCATCCGGACATCCGCCCGGACGTGCGCGTCGGTGAATTGAGCGTCGGGGCCCAGCAGCTCGTCGAGGTCGCCCGGGCGCTGATGACCGACGCCCGCATTATCGTCATGGACGAGCCGACGAGTGCCCTGACCGGCGAGGACACCGCCCACCTGTTCGCCCTGATCCGGCGACTCAAGGCCCGCGGCGTCAGCGTGATCTACATCTCGCACTTCCTGGAGGAAGTTCAGGCGATTGCCGACCGCTTCACCGTGCTGCGGGACGGGGCGACGGTGGGCGGTGGCACCGTGGCCGATACCCCGCTGCGACGCATCATCGAGCTGATGGTCGGACGGGACCTGTCGGACATGTTCCCGCGCGTACCGCACGAGGCGGGCGAGTTGGTGCTCGAGCTGCACGGGCTCTCGGGCAACCGCCTGCCGCACGGGGTGGATCTGGCGCTGCGGCGGGGCGAGATCCTCGGGCTGGCGGGGTTGATCGGGTCGGGCCGCACGGAGTTGCTGCGGGCGGTTTTCGGACTGGACCCGGTGCGCCGCGGGCAGGTGCGGGTGGCAGTTGTGGGCGGTCGACCGGTCGTCGATGCCGGGGCGTCGCCGCACGGCCGTCTCGCCCAGGGCGTGGGCATGGTCAGCGAGGATCGCAAGGGCGAGGGCATCGCGTTGCCGATGAGTGTCGCCGACAACGTCACCCTGTCGCGGCTCGATACGGTGGGCCGGTGGGGCTTCCTGAGCCTCGGCCGGCAGCGGCGGGCCGCCCAGCGGTGGATCGACCATCTGAACATCCGCACGCGGGGGCCGCGGCAGACGGCGTGGGACCTGTCGGGCGGAAACCAGCAGAAGGTGGCGGTGGCCCGGCTGCTGCACCAGGACGCGGACGTGCTGCTGCTGGACGAGCCGACGCGGGGCATCGACGTGGGGGCGAAGGTCGAGATCTTCCGGCTGATGGGCGAACTGGCGGCCCGGGGCAAGGCTATTCTGTTCGTCAGCTCGTATCTGCCCGAGCTGCTGGGCGTCTGCGACCGGATTGCGGTGATGAGCCGGGGCCGGCTGGTGGCCTGTCGACCGACGGGCGAGTGGACCGAGCCGGACGTGATGGCCGCGGCCACGGGAGGTGCTGCATGAGTGGGTCGCCCGTTGAGCTGGCCGGCAGCCGGCCGCGCCCGCGCTGGTGGCGGCTGCTGAACCTGTTTGGCCCGCTGCTGGGGCTCGTGTTGATCATTGTCGGCTTCGGCATCGCCTCGCAAGTCAAAAGCGGCGTTGACGAGCACCGGTTCCTGGTCGACCGTGCCGAGCGCCGGGCCGCCGCGGGGCTCGAACCCGAACCCATCCCCGGTCGATGGGAGCTTGTTCGCCGGCACGAGAACCGCTTTCTGACGGTCAACACCTTCCGGGCCACCGCCAACCAGACCGTCGCGGTCGGCATTGCCGCGATGGGCATGACCATGATCATCATCAGCGGCGGCATCGACCTGTCGGTCGGGTCGGTGATTGCACTGAGCAGTGTCGCGACGGCATGGTGCCTGCGGAGCGGCTGGCCGCCGCTGGGCGCGGTGACGGTCGGGCTGATCGTCGGGGGATTGGCCGGTCTGGCCAACGCGTTGATGATTACCCGCCTGAAGGTCGTGCCCTTCATTGCCACGCTGGGCATGTGGGGCATCGCTCGCGGGCTGGCCAAGGGCATCGCCGCCGAGCAGAAGATCGACGCCCCCTACTACTGGCTTGGCTCTCACGTGCTCGTCCGCGAGCCGCAACCGGCCTGGCTGCTGGTTTCGCCCGGCGTGTGGGCCATGCTCGGCCTGGCGGTGCTGGTCTGGGGCATTCTGCGTTACACCGCGCTGGGCCGGCACATCTTCGCCATCGGCTCCAACGAGGCCACCGCCCGCCTGTGTGGCATCCGTGTCGAACGCACCAAGCTTTGCCTCTACGCCATGGCCGGCGTGTGCACCGGGTTGGCCGGCGTCATGCAGTTCTGCCGACTCACCGTCGGCGACCCCACCACCGCCATGGGTGCGGAGCTCGACGTCATTGCCGCGGTGGTCATCGGCGGCGGCAGCCTCTCCGGCGGCGAGGGCTCGGTCTTCGGCTCACTCATTGGGGCGTTGATCATGGCCTTCCTCCGCGTCGGGTGCGACCACGTCGGCGTGCCAAGCTGGGTGCAAGAGATGGTCATCGGCGGTGTCATCGTCCTGGCCGTGGCCGTCGATTACCTCCGCCGCCGGTCCGCCGTGCGCGAATGATGGCCGCACAGCGAACTCAGGGCATTGAGGCTCGATGGCGAAAAATGTCCTCAAAACTCGGTCGTTCCCCCAGGGGGGTACCTTCCCCACGCCGGCGCGGACATAGGGGAATTACCCCATCACTATATAACAATATACCCCAACGCAACTTACGTTCGGATATCGACAGGGGAACTCTCTCGAGGGGGTGGCGGGTGAGCGGCCGGCGCGCCCAGGCAGACCAACCGGGCGTTGCGGGATAAGAGAATAAGAGGCGCACCCCTCTTGACATGCGCGTTCTGATGCGGTAGTCTGCATCATGCAAAGACGTGGGATAGAGGCCGCGTGAGGGGCGCGGTCAATCGTTCCGGCCATCGCGGGACGAACGGGCTTTTCGTGAGAGAGATGAGAGAGAGCTTCCACGCCGGTGGCGGGATCGCCGTCGGCGGTGGGCTGTCTATGCGTGTGGACCGAGCCAGGGCGGCTTGTTCGCGCGCCGGAGGCGGGGGTTCACCCGCCCCAGTGAGATCGAAAGGTCGGGCAACGTCGGCGGTAAGAGGTTGCGAGGTTTACCGGGCGTCGCCCCATGGCTCCCAGAAGGAGGAGGAAAACATGAAAAAAGTTATGGTTGTGTCCATGGTCGCCTTGCTGGCCTGCGCGGTGACCGCCCAGGCGGCATTCACCTACATCGTCGAGAACCGCTCGGGCGGCCAGAATGTGGGCCAGTTCTCCACTACGGGCACCTGGGCGGACGTGTCCGGCGGCAGTACGGCGGCCGGCCTCACGCCCGGGATCGGCCATAAGTACAGTGCCGGCTACACCGGCAGATCGGCGACCTACAGGTTCACGCCGGCCAGCACCGGCTATTACAACGTCCACACGACGTGGGTGACTTCCGCCAACAACGTCAACCCCGTGACCTACACGGTGAGCCGTGCGGGCGCCTCCATCGTCGTCGATAAGGACCAGAGCGCGAACGGGAACAGTTGGGTCAGCCTGGCTACCGCGGTGAAGCTGAATAGCGGCACCCAGTACCAGGTGAGCCAGGCGGTTACTATTGCGGGGCTACAGAGCAAGAATCACCGGTCGCAGGCCGTCAGGTGGCAGGCTCGCACGCCGGCCGCGCCCACCCTCACCGGCGGGCCGAGCAACGGGGCGATCGACGTTCTGGAGTCCGGCACGACCTTGACCTGGACGGCAGGCAACTACAACACGTTCTTCGACGTCTTCCTCCAGGCGGGTACCAATCCTCCCGTGACCGTGGCAGCCACCAACCTGGTCGAGGGTACGACCTCGTACGCGACCGGGGCGTTGCTGCCGAACACCACCTACTACTGGAAGGTCAAAGCCAAGAACGTCGATATGAGCGCCGAGTCGGCGGTGTGGAGCTTTACCACCACACCCGAGCCGATCACCTCGCTCTTCATGGGCTTGGGCGGCTTGCTGTTCCTGCGTCGAAGGCACGGCTGAGTCCGTTGCCGATCCGGCGGCAGCCGGGTTATTCGTTTGAACCTGCGACGGTCCTCGGTACTCACGTGCCGCGGACCGTCTCTTGTTCTGAACCCGGCATCCTATCGGTATTCGCCTGTACGATCCGCGGGCAGGAGGATACGCGTCTGGTTCCGGTTTCGCCTCTGCTGTTTCACCCAATCAGTGGCCAGAATGGCCCACCGTTCGTGATCGCGCCAATGGCCTGAGATTCTGAGATAGTCACGGGAAAAACCTTCTTTGCTGAAACCACAACGCTGAGCGAGGGCGATGGACCGGACATTATCAGGCTGGATGTTGGCTTCCAGCCGATGCAGTCGAATGCGACCAAACACGTTCTGCAACACCCGGTGAAGGCCTTCCGTCATATACCCCTGACCGGCATAAGGAGCGATGGCATACCAACCCAGGAAGGCACTTTGGGCACATCCGCGGATGATCTCGTTGACATTGATGACGCCGACGATGGCATGGTCCTCGCGGCGGCGGACCAGAAAGCCCCGGTGACGATTCGTCTGCAGGCGTTCGAGCCAGGCGTCATATTGCGCTTCGGTGCGCGGCGGACTGACCCAGCCACGATGCAGAGGGCGACTGGCCCGCATCAGGTCCAGAAACGCGGTGCGGTCCGCAGGTGTGGGCGGACAGATCAGGATCCGCGAGCGGGGCTTGGCGGTCCGCGGCGACGGGTTGAGGGGTTTCGCAGTCATCCGCACACCTTGCTCATCTTGCGAAGCCGCAGGCGGCAGGGGACGTGAAGCCGCAGGCGGCCGGCCTCTACGGCGCAGCGGGCGGTGGGGTAGCCGGTGCCGGCGGCGATGCCGGCGGTTCGATGCCGACCAGCTCCACGTCGAAGATCAGGGCCGCGTTGGGCCCGATCTTGGGTCCCCGGCCGGCCGGGCCATACGCCAGGTCCGGCGGAATGAACAGTTGCCACTTGGCTCCCGGCTTCATCATCTTGAGGGCTTCGCTCCAGCCCTTGATCAGCCCACGCAGGGCGAAGACCCGCGGCTCGCCGGGCGGGCTGCTGTCGAACTCCGTACCGTCGATCAGCGTCCCCCGGTAGCCGACCTTGACTCGGTCAGTGTCCGTGGGGCTCGTCCCGCTGCCCTCCTCGATCACCTTGTACTGCAGGCCGTTCGGGAGCGTCACGACTCCTTCCTTCTCCTTATTGGCCGCCAGGAACTCCTCGCTGGCCTTGAGGTTCTTCTCCCCCGCCGCTTGGCGTTCGGCCATGAGCTTGGCGCGCTCCTCTTCCTGCTTGGCCCGCAGTTCCGCCTGCCACTTACGCATCACCTCCTGAACCTGCTCGGGGGTCAGCAGGGTGGGGCCGCCGGCCAGCCCGTCCTTGATCCCCCGGGCCAGGAGATCCACGTCGATGTCAAATCCGCGTTCTTTCATCGCCCGGGCAATGTCCAGCCCGATGCTGTAACTGAGTTTATCCTTGTACGTCTGGAGTACGTTCTCCTGAGCGGGTTGCGTCGCCGGCGTCTCCACCGCGGCCGCCGTCACCGCATCGTCCGCCGGAGCTGCCGGAGGAGACGCCAACAAGACAACCAACGTCAATAGGGACAGAATCCTGAACATGTGCATGGCTCCTTATCGCATGGGTTCTCAACTATCGCCTGAAGGAATCATTGTGCTCCCGGGCTGTGCCCGGGCTCGATCACGTTCACCAACTCCACGTCGAAGACCAGGGTCGCCCGTGGCGGGATGCTGGGCTGCGCCCCTTGTTCCCCGTAAGCCAAATAGTGCGGGATAATCAGCTTGCGCTTGCCGCCGACGCGCATGGTGGACAGGCCCTCGTTCCACCCTTCGATGCCGCGATCCAGCCGAAAGGGGACCGGGTCGTTGCCGATATCGTAGGAACTGTCGAACTTCGTGCCGTTCAGCAGCCAGCCGGTGTAGTGGACCATGGCGGTGCTGGTGCTGCCCTGGGGAGTCGCTCCCTGGCCGACCTTGAGATCGAAGTACTGCAGGCCGGATTTCGTCCGCGTCGGCAGACCGGTCAACGGCTCGCCGGGATAGCTCGGGATGGTCTGCCCCGCGTGCTCGAGACCGGGTCCCAGCACCACGTAAACCACCCCGCCAACGAGGGCCGCGAAAATCACCAGACTGACGATCAACTGGGCACGCATAGCCACACTCCCCACGAAGGGTATTCCACGATCCGGCCAAGTGTTCAGAGCCGCGCTCAGCAGAGCCGCGCCCGTCAGGAAGCGGTTCCGGGACGCCGCGGAACCGCTCCCTTACGGTCGCGGCTCTGCCACTCGCGGCTCTGTTCATTGCGGCTCTGATCGAACCCGACGGCACACCCTGTCCGACCGCACCGAACCGATGACAGGGTAAGGCGAGGCGCGGCCGGGGTCCAGCGGTCAGGCAGACAGCAGCCGCATTGCCGCCTCGACGAGCCGGTCTCCCGCATCGGGGCTTTTGAACAGGGCGTTGTTCGCCTCGTAGCCGCCCTCGGCCACGATGTCGGCGGTGACGACGTAGCCTTGCAGCTCGCCGTTGGCCAGGGTGATGACGTAGGTATCGGGCGAGCGGGCCTTCACCGTGAGGCCGAACTCGACGGACACCTCCCCCGGCCAGCCGATAAACGACCACGGCCCGATGCGGATCAATTGGACCTCGACGGGCAGGCACGTGTCCGCCGCCGCCTGGAGTCGGCCCTCGACGGCCGCCCGGGCCAAGGTGAACGTCTCCTCCGCGCCGAACGCATCGCACTCCGCGGTGCGGATTGCCGCTCGCGGGGCGGCCGCGCGGCGCAGGTTCGCAACGCACTCGTGGGCCTGGCTGACTCTGCGGGCGGCCTCATCCGGCGCGGGGAAAGTCCGCAACGGCAGGTCGGCGATGAGTTCGCGGCCGCACACGATCGGCAACTGTTGTCGATACCCGGCCTGTGCGGCGGTCTGCACCACCGCCTCGCCGAGCGCCCGCCCCAGTCGGTCGGCTTCCTCGAAGGTGTTCCCGCGGGTCACGTACCGCGGGCTCTGGTTCGCCGCCGCCCCGATGTGGCAGACGACCGGGCACCCGCTGCCAAGCAGATGCTCCTGCACATACCGACGGGCCATGGCCGGGAGGTCCCCGCTGATCAGCGTCGAGTCCTCGTGCAGGACGGTCGGGTGCATACTGCACACCGCCATCGCGGCGATGAAGTCGTGCGTGTCCGCGGCGCGTACCAGGAGCACGGGCACGTGCGGGTCGCGTGGGCCGGCGGGGTCGCGCCGGTTGGTGCCCACCGCCGAGCCGTCGGCCACTGCCAGGGCGGCCTCGGCCGGGCGCCTTGACTCCCATGCCTGGCGGCCCGCCTCGATGATGCCCTCCTCCGCCTGCCGCAGGTAAGCGGGGTCGGGCTCCGGCACCACCGGGTCGGCCTCGTTGCTCAAGTACCGCACCGTCACCGGGCCGGAGTGCGTGTGCGTGGCCGTCACCATGATGTGTGCCGCCGGCACCCCCGTCAGCTCCGCCAGTCGCGCCCGGACCCGGTCGGCCAGCGCCCGGGTCACGAAGATCAAATCGTTGGCGATGAACATCGCCGCCGTTGTCCCGTCGTCCACGCACAGGGCCGTCGCGAGCAGGGGGTCGTGCACGCCGGTGCTGATGCGCGGCACATGCGGGTAGCCGTACAGAAACTGCGGCGTCCGCGGGGTGATATCAACGCTTCCCGCCCCCGCCCGGATGGTGCTCACGGTTCAACCTCCCCATCTCAATACGCCTTGTCCCAGCGTGGCTCGACGTTGGCGGCGGCGGTCTCGGCGATCCAGCAGTCCGTGCGCAGAAGCTGGTGGATCGAGGTCGGCAGCCGCGGGGTCACCGGGCCGTGGACGCACAGCCGGGTCATCAGCCGCTGCCAGGAGGCGAACGAGCCGTCAACGGAGATCGCGTGCATGTCGATCCGATTCTTGGAGGCTATGACTTCTGCCGGCCCGATGGTGGCCGCCTTGGGCGGGACCGCCGACAAGTCCCCGCTCATGCCGAAGCTGCCGTGCAGCGAGTTCTGGGCGATGGTGAACGGGCTCAGCGTGCAGATCCGCGGGCCCATGCGTTTCCACTCTTCGAGGTCGGCGTCGAATTCCGGGGCGTCGGGCTCGATGAAGGCCAGGTGCCCGGTCCAGCCCGGCCCACTGTAGCAGATGTCCGCCCCGCCCTCATCGGCGATCATCTTGCCGTAGTCGTTGATGTTTTCCGTCGTCGGGCCCACAATTTGCTGCTCCGGCGGGCGCAGGTCGGGGTCGATCGCGGCGAAGAAAAACTTCTTGAACGCGTGCATGAAGCCCTGCGGCCAGCTTTCGGGAGCGGTCTGGCCGTCCTCGTTGGCGTACTCGTCCATGTTGAACGTGTACACGTGCCGGCAGTCCACGCGGAACTTGTTGATCAGGTAGGCGACCTTGCGATATACCGGGCAGGGGTTGGGCGTGATGAGCACCACGCGGCGGCCTTCCTCGGCCGCCTGCCGGATGCGGTGGAACATGTCCACGCACCACATGAACTCCACGTCGCCGTCCGGCACCACGCGGATGCGGAACTCCGGGTTCGCGTGCCGGGCGATGTCTTCCTTGCGGATGCGGCGGCACCGCTCGATGGCCGCCACGTCGCGAAAAGGTACAAACGTCGCTGGACTATACCTGAATGTGCTCATCGGTCACCTTGCGTTACATGGTGGCAAATGCAACTCGCCTCCCGCGGGGCAAAATGGGGACAGGCACCGCTGAAACGATCTGCCCCAGGCCCTGAACTTGCCCGCCTCCGAGGATGCTTGCTTCATCAGGCATTGCTGGGGCGGAGCCAGTCCCCATTTCGCCCCGACGTCACCATCCTCGCGTACGCGGGTGGCGAGTTACGTCCTGCTGTGGCACACACACCGGCCGCTCACCCAGGTCATCGCCTGCTGCAGGTCGTCCTCCCACAGGACCAGGTCGGCGTCGGCGCCCGGCTCGATGACGCCCTTGCCGCTGAGGCCGACGATGCGGGCCGGGGTCAACGTGGCCATCGCCCAGATCTCCGCCGGCGACAGGTCCAGCCAACGCATCAGGTTGACGATCCCCGCGTTCATGGTCAAGGCGCTGCCCGCCAGTTGGCCATGCAGGGGATGCTCCGGTGCGGCGATGCGGGCGCCGTCGCCCGGTCGAACGCGCACGCGGTAGCCCCAGGGCGTGTCGTACTCGCCCGGCGGCAGGCCCGCGCCGATGTTGGAATCCGTAATCAGCGCGACGCCGGCCCAGCCCTTGGCCGCCACCGCCGCCCGGATGGCTGCCGGGTGGACGTGGCAGCCGTCGCAGATGAAGTCCACCGTTGCCCGGCGATCGCCGAGGAATACCTCCACCGCTCCGACCGGCCGAGCGCCGGGCTCGGTTTCCGGCGGTACGGGGAATACATCGTAAAAGTGCGTTGCGTGGCGAGCACCGGCGGCGATGGCCGCTTCCGTCTGCTCCGGAGTGGCCCGGGTATGCGTCACGAACGGCACGACGCCCCGTTCGACCAGCCGCTCGATGACCGGCAGGATGCCGGGCGTCTCCGGGCTGAGCGACATGGCCGCCACCCGACCGCCGCACGCGGCAATCATCTCCTCCAGCAGTACCACGTCGCCCGGCACCGTCGGACACGCAGCACCCGGTATGCCCACGAACGGCCCCTCGATATGCAGCCCCGGCACGCAGACCGCGCCCGTCGAGGCTGCCGCCGCGAGTCCTTCGAGCTTTCGCAAAAGCTCGGGCCCCGGCATGGGCACCACCGTCGGCAGAACGCACGTGGTGCCGAACATGGCGACGTAGTCCAGTCCGGCTCGCAAGGCCTCCGGGCTCGACTCGTATTGGTAGTGGCCGATGCCGTGGGTGTGAATGTCGATCAGGCCGGGGGTCAGCAGTCGGCCGGCGGCGTCGATGCACTCCAGATCGGCGGGCAACTCATCCGCTGGCGGGTCAAGCGCCGCGATCCGCCCATCCGATACCAGCACGCTGCCGGGCGCAATCGTGCGACCGGGAAACACCACGCGGGCATTACGGATGAGAGTGCCTGCCACCTTTTTCCCCCGGCCGCCACGGGGGGCGGCCGCTACGAGGCGACCGCGGCCCGGGCCAAGCCGGCTACGACCCATTCGACCGGGTCGGCAAAGCTGTACCAAGTCGGCCGTTGTCCGCCGGCACGGCACGCGGCGGTCAACTGCGTCGCCAGCCACGGCCCCAACACGGCCGCACCTGTATGGTAGCGTCCGGAGAAGACAATAGCATCCACCCCGCCCATGGCCGCCACCCCGGCGCCGGCGGCCAGCAGCAGCCGATACCGGAACAGGTCGGCCGCGGACTGGTACTGTCCCGCTTCGGCGGCCAGTACGTCCGACAGCTTCACCGGCTCGCCAACCAGCCCGTACAGGCCGCTCTCCTGCGTCAGCAGACCGTTGATCTGCTCCAACCCCAGGCCCGACTCCTGCGTCAGGCTCAGCACGATGCCCGGGTCGATGTCGCCACACAGTCGCTCGCCCGGCAAACCCTCGAGCGGCGTCGCCCCGCCGGTGACCATGACCGGCCGGCCGTCGACCACCGCCGCCAGCTCCGGTCGCGGCTCCAGGCAGATCGAGAGCACGCGGGCCGACTCCGGCACCCGGGCCGCCGACAGCGATGCACAGGCCGCCTCGTGCAGCAGCCCGTGATAGCCAAACCGCCGCAGTTGCAGGGTACGGGTAATCTCGCCGTCCACCGCGTAGAGGGCCTCCCGGTCCGGCAACTTCGCGAAGAACGCGGTATCGAACACCGCCACCAGCGGCACGTTGGGAAAGGCCTCTCCGCACGTGCGCAGGACCGACACCGCGGCCGGCAAGTGCATCGGGGCGTGCGGGGTCAGCTCCTCGAGTTGGGTCAGCACCTCCGGCCCCACCCGCGTGGGGCCATCAAACACCGCGCCGCCGAACGGGACGCGCACGGCGATCAACTCGACGGACTGCGCCGGGCCGACGCTCTCGCCCACGGCCGACAGCATCGTCGTCGTGGCTTCTTCCGCGGTCTTGACCGCCACGCGGTCGACCTCGCCGGCCGCCAACGGTCGGGCCGCCTGCCCGTTGTACCACGCGTAACGCAACGCCCGACGGTGAACCTCCAACACCACGGTAATCATGACCGCACCTCCTGCTCCACGGCCTCGCCCTCGCCGGTCAGCACGGCATGGGAGAATCGCGCAATCGCCAGCTCCTCGTTGGTGGCAATCGCCAGGACGCGCACCGGGCTGTCCGGGGTCGCCACGTCGGCCGGCAGTTGCTTCGCCGCCGCGTTCCGCTCGGGATCGACGCGCACCCCGAAAACCGCCAACCCCTCGCACACCGCCTGGCGCACGGCCGGCACCGTCTCGCCGATCGTGTCCGTGAAGATGATCGCGTCCGCCGAGCCCACCACCGTCAGGTACGCCCCCAGATACTTGCGGATACGCCACAGGTAGACCTGAGCGGTGACCTCGGCATGGTCGGTCACCGCGTCCTGCTCGGCCGCGAGCCGCAGCACGTCGCGGATGTCCGCCGACACGCCCGACATGCCCAGCACCCCGCTGCGGCTGTTCAACGTCTTGTTCACCCGCCGGCTGTCGCCATACTCCAGGGCCAGCAGCCGCAGGGCCACCGCCGGGTCCAGGTCGCCGCACCGCGTGCTCATCACCAGCCCCTGCAGTGGCGAGTAGCCCATGGTGTTGTCCACCGAGCGGCCGTTGACCACCGCACAGAGGCTCGCCCCGCCGCTGCCCAGGTGGCAGCTCACCGCGTTAAACGTCTCCAGATCGCGCCCGAGGAACCGCGCCGCCTCGGCCACCACGTATTGATGGCTGATGCCGTGGAACCCGTACTTGCGGATGCCCAGCTCCTCGCGAAGCCGCGGCGGCAGAGCGTACGTGCGGGCATAGTCCGGGATCGTGGCATGGTAGGCGGTGTCAAAGATCGCCACTTGTGGCAACTCGGGATACAGCTCGCGGCAGGCCTTGATCAACTTCACGATCGGCGGATTGTGGATCGGGGCCAGGTCCAGCGTCGTATCCAGCCCGCGGATGGCCTCGTCGGTGATCAGGCAGTGCCGGTGGAAAAGCGCCCCGCCATGCACCACGCGATGACCGAGGGCGTCCGGCACAAGATCCGGATCGCGCCCCAGCAGTTTCATGACCTCGCCCAGGGCCGACGCGTGGTCGCGCATCTCGGCGAAGTGCGTGTGCTCCACGCCGGCCATGCGATAGACGATGCGCGACGGCTCCGCGGTCGGCGGCCCCACGCGCTGGGCCTCGCCGGCCACCAGTTCCCGCTCCGCCGGCAACTCAATGAGCCGGTATTTCAGCGACGAGCTGCCACAGTTGAAAACAAGAATCCTCACGATCCACAAACCTCCTTACAATCCGCCGCTTGCGGCTTCGCACGACTGCGAAACACGGCCGCTGCTAAATCACACTCTGCGACCGCCTCAACAATCTAAGGCGACAAGCCACCCCCGGCACCGGCGAGACGCCGGTGCCGCACCCCATACCATCCGGTTAAGAGGCTCTCAGTTTCCCTGTCGGGTGAACCAGTCGTCGATCTTCCGCGGCCCCGCTTTGCGTTCCCACGCCTGGGCCTGCACCGAACACGCGGCGATGATGTTGGCGATGTTCGCCGCCGAGTCGCCCCGCGACAGATCCATGATCGGCCGCTTGAAACCCTGGGTCACGAACATCGAGTTTCCGCCGACGATCAGGCGGTCCAGCGCCTTGTAGATCGGGTTGGCCTGCATCAGGTTCGGGCTGATCAGGATGTCGGCCGGCCGGTCCGTGAACGGCGCCCCCTTCTTCTTGGCCACGTCGGGGCACAGGGCCGCATCCAGTTGCGCCTGGAAGAACGGCCACGGATGCCCGCCCTTGGCGTACAGCTCGAAACACTGCTCGATCTTGGTCAACTCCGCGTCGCCGGCCATCTGCACCTGCTGCGGTCGGCCGGTGATGTAGGACAGCATCGCCATTCGCGGTTCGATCCCCGTCAGCCCCTGGAACGTCTCCGCACTGGTCACCGCGATGCGGTACAGATCCTCCGCCGACGGGCACTGGTTCACTACCATGTCCGCGATGGCCAGCACGTCGAAGACCGGGTATCCCGGCGGCGGCTCGCGGAAGAAGATCGACGAGACGATCTTGCCCTCCTCCTCGCCGATCACCATCTTGGCCGTGATGGCCACGTCCGCCGACGTCAGGTACCGCCCGCCCACCAAGCCGTGGGCGTAGCCCAGCTCGACCATCATCGTCGCGAAGAACATTTCTTTCGGCAGCCGCCGGATCACCCGCTCGGCAATCCGCCGGGCCTTGGCTCGCTCCGCCTCG
Organism: uncultured Planctomycetales bacterium; assembly: GCA_964511155.1. Classification (GTDB taxonomy): domain Bacteria; phylum Planctomycetota; class Phycisphaerae; order UBA1845; family PWPN01; genus JAAYDF01. Next base: position 25,189 of record CAZEEJ010000057.1, read on the forward strand.
TCGCCCCCCTTCAGGGCGTAGCCGCGACGGACTGCCAGGGCGTCCACGAACTCGTCCAGCTTGCCCGACCGCTCGATGAACTCCGGCGTCAGGCCGACCGGTATCGCCGTCCCCTCGCGGCGGGCCAACTCCATCGCCTCAGCCACCACGCCGTCCTTGTCCAGGCCCAGTTCCGGCAGGACGATGACTTTGGGTTCCTTGCGGGCCGTCTGCTTGATCCTCTCGAACACGCGCATCTGTGGTTTTTCCTCCGCGGGTTGGTGTACCTGCCGGGCCACGTGGCCCGGTTCGTGCCGGCCGACCCATGCCGTCATGGGCCAAACCCAGGTGCAACGCGCGATCGGCCAGCCCTCGCGAAGGCGATACCCCCGGGGCTCGCCTGCCGCGACCGGCGAGCCCCACCTCGGATCCCACTCAAATCTCGTCGTCAAACGTCCAGCCGTAGACCGGGACGCCGATCAGGCTGTGCACGATCAACGCCGTGCCGTACACCGCCTGATGGATATTGGGGATCGTCACGAACTCGTTGGGAGCATGGGCCGCTTCCTCGCAGCCCGGTCCGTAGCCGATGGTCGGCACCTTGAAGTCGTTGACCAGCACGCCTCCTCCCGTGGCCATACCCATGCGGCCGAGCCGCCATTTCCCGGGCTGGGCCGGGCACCCGCCGGCCTCCAACGCCTGCCTCGCCCGGGCCAGCAACGGATTGAACGGGTCCGTTTCCCAGGCATGAGTCACATGCCGCACCACGGTCGTCCTGCCGTTATACAGTTGTTTCGTCTCTTCGCAAATAGCCACCTCCACCGCCACCGGCGCGACCGCCTGCGCCGCCAGCACCGCGGTCTGCTTGACCTGGTTAGCCACCTGCTGGGCGTCCTCCGCCGGGTTCAGCCGCCGAGCCATCCGCATCCCCGCCCGGCAGCCCAGCCCCCCCTCGATATAGCGCGGTTCGTCGAGCGTCACCTGCTCGATTTCGTCGCCACCCAGGGCACCGGCGGCGGCCGCGAACTGGTCATAAATCACCCGGGCCGCCCGTACCGCCCGGGGGCGCTCGGCCGCCTCCACCCAAATGTCCATCTCGAACCAGCCGTTGTGCCCGTAGTACATGCCCAGGTTGGTCGGCTCGCCCAGCACCGCGAAAACCGGCCGTAAACTCAACTCACTCATCGTCCGGTCCATCAGCGTCCGCAGGCCCGCGCTCCGGCCGTTCTCCTCGGCCACCGTGGCCGCCACCACCAGGTTGCCCCGCAACGGCAGCATCGCCCGCTTCAGCAGCAGCCCCGCGTACACCTGCGCCGCCACCCCGCCTTTGCAGTCCGACGCGCCCAGCCCGCACAGCCGGTCGCCCACCCACTCGCCCGACCAAGGGTCGCGATCCCAGGCTTCCGCCTCGCTCGGCGCCACCGTGTCCAGATGCCCGCCCAGCAGCACCGCCTCGTCCGAGCCCCGGCCCAGCAGGACGCCCACCACGTTGCCCGCGTCATCCCGGAACACCTCGTCATAGCCCACCCGGCGCATCTCCTGCTCGACCCGGTCGGCTACCGCCCCTTCCTGCAGGCTCAGTCCGGGAATCCGGATCAACTGCTGTGCGAACCCGGCCACATCCTGTTTCAAACCCTCGTTACGCCCCCGCAGCAAATCGTACATCGCCAAGCTCCTTTCAGGAGAACCAACCGTCCGATCACGCTCTACCTGATAGCACCCACCGTGCCAGAGATCGCTTGAATACGTAACCAACTGTTGCGGCTAAAGTTGCGACCATCAGTAACGCTTGACATTGACGAAAATGTATTACATAATGAAACAGCTTATTTCATTATGAAAGGTTTGCCATGCGTGCGGAGGATCTGACGCTTCACGAGATCGTGGACTTCGCCGAAGGTCGGCTGAGCCTGCACGGCCGGCGGCTGGTGCTGCAGGACACTTACGCGTTCGCCCTGCTGCGCAAGGACCTGATCGAGATGGTCGGCGTAGAGCACGCCCGCAGCCTGCTCTCGCGTTTCGGGCACTTCTGGGGCGAGGCCGACGCGGCGGCCATGAAACGCATCTTCGAGTGGGACAGCGTGGCCGAGTGGCTCAAGGCCGGCCCACGCATGCACGCCCTCCAGGGACTCGTCCGCCCGGTGATCAAGTCCCTGGACTTCGATCAGAGCCGTGGGTTCTTTCACATGGAGGCGGCGTGGCACGACTCCGCTGAGGCCGAGCAGCACCTGTCGGAACACGGCCCGGCGGAGCATCCCGTCTGCTGGGTGCTCAAAGGCTACGCCAGCGGGTACTGCTCGTACTGCCTCGGCATCCCCGTGTACTTCCGCGAACAGCGCTGCCGCGGCATGGGCGACCCGGTCTGCATGGCCGTCGGCAAGGACGAGGCCTCCTGGGGCGATGAACTGGAAGCCTGCCGGTCGCGATTTCAGACCGAGGACATCCGCAAGAAAGTGCAGGCCCTGACCATCGAGCTGCGTCACAAAACCCAGGAGATCAAGCAGCAGCGCCGCCGCCTCGCCCTGCTCGAAGCCCGGGCGGGCACCGCGTTCGTCGAGGTCCACAGCGACGCCTTCGCCCGGGTCATCGAGCTGGCCACGCGCGTCGCCGCGTACGACTCCTCCGTGCTCATCACCGGCGAGAGCGGCACCGGCAAGGAGGTCATCGCCCGCTACATCCACAAGCACTCGCCGCACGCCGACGGGCCGTTCGTCGCCGTCAACTGCGGGGCCCTGCCCGACACGCTGCTCGAAAGCGAGCTGTTCGGGCACACGGCCGGGGCGTTTACCGGGGCAGTGCGCGACCGCGTCGGCCTGTTTGCCGAGGCCCATCACGGTACCATCCTGCTCGACGAGATCGGGGATATCTCGCCGGCCATGCAGGTCAAGCTGCTCCGCGTCCTCCAGACCAAGGAGATCATGCGCGTCGGTGACAGCAAAACCCGCAAGGTCAACGCGCGGGTGATCGCCGCCACCAATCGCAACCTGGCCGAGGCGGTCGAGAAGGGAACCTTCCGCGAGGATCTGCTCTATCGCCTGCGGGTGATCGAGATCGAGGTGCCGCCGCTACGGCAGCGCAAGGAAGACATCCTGCCGCTGGCCCGCCATTTCGTGCAGCAGTTCGCCCGCCGGCTCAAAAAACCCAACCTGACGCTTGATGGCACCTGCGTGGACTACCTTCAGGCCCACCCATGGCCCGGCAACGTCCGCGAACTGGAGAACGCCATCGAACGCGGGGCCGTCCTGGCCCACAACGACCGCATCCTGCCCGAGCACCTGCCGCTGAGCATCGTGCACCGGCGCCTCCAGGATGGCCCGGCCAATCCCCTCACCCGCACCCTGGCCGAGATCGAGCACGACCACATCGAGGCCATCCTTCGCCTCACCGGCGGCAACCGCACGCGCGCCGCCGGCATCCTCGGTATCAGCCAGGCCACGCTCTGGCGCAAACTCAAACGTGGGGGAGGAATGAAGAGTTAAGAATTGAGAATGGAGAATGGGGCGTCACGGCCCGACCCGTTCATTCATCTGTGTCCATCTGTGTGATCTGTGGGCCAAACCGAACCGGGAGAAGAGCTTGCCCACAGATCACACAGATGGACGCAGATAGGGGAGGGAGAAATGACCAATGGCGAAGCGCCAATGACCAATCAAGTCCGAATGACGAACGCTTCCAACCGCAGCCAGAGTTCGGGTTTCGGGCTTGGTCATTGATTGGTCATTGGGCCTTGGTCATTGGCCATTTTGCTCCAGGAGCCGGGCGAGCGGCGAGTTACGCCCTATTGAAATGGGACGAGGCCGACCGAGACGCCTTCTGCATCTGCGTCCATCTGTGTGATCTGTGGGCAAACTCTTCTCGGGGTCTTGTTCTGCTCTCAATCCGGCAATTCCACGGTCCGCCCCGACCGTTGCGACTCCAGGGCGGCGGTGAACAGGCGATGGCTGAGGGCCACCTCGTCGGGCGTCACGCACCCGGCAAAGCGGCTGGGTACGCTGCCGTGGTGCAGCTCGTGCAGGTAGGCCGCCCACATCTGCTCCACCGCGTCGCAGAAGCCGAACTCGAAGAGAGCGCCGCTGGCGGTCGCGTAGGCCGTCTCCATGCCCATCTGCACGCGGCCCCAGACCTGCTCGCCGCCCGTGTAATCGAGCTGTTCGAGCAGTCGCGGATTACGCGTGGAGAAGCGGACGGAGGTGCGCGTGCCCAGAATGCGGATGTACCAGGTGTTCTTCTCGCCTGGTGAGATTCGCTGACTTCTGAAGGTCCAGGGGAAGCGCTGCCCGTTGGCGGGGTCTTCCATTTCGCACAGCAGCGTGGCGTTGTCCCACGTCCGGCAGGGCACGCGCCCGCCCCGGCCGTCCGGGCGTTCCTTCATGATGTCGCATATTACTGCCCGCACGTTGGGCTGCCGCCTGCCTTCCTGGAAGGGTACGTGGCAG
>CAZEEJ010000058.1:0-29501 GCA_964511155.1 uncultured Planctomycetales bacterium
AGTCACACGTGCTGCTGGGGAGCCCAACCCCGTCGTCTCAGGCGCACACCTCCTCAACGGTCATCCGGAACGGCAGACCTCGCTGGATTTCGATGCAGGGGATCACGCCGTCGCCCAGCGCCTCCAGCTGGGCGAACAGCTCGCGGACCTGGACCTTGAGCGCGAAGTCAGCCCTGGCCGACTCCGGTCGCGGCCCGTTCTCGCCGCTGAACTTGATCTCGCGGACGATGCGCGGCGGCGGGTCCATCACCGGTTCGCCACGGCGCACCGGCAGCCCCTCGATGCGGCCGTAGTTGATCCGCTGCATTTCGGCGAGGAGCTTCTGCTGGGAGGGGGAGAGAGACGATTTCCGATCAGCCATAACTCGTTCTCCTTTCAGGAGGTAACGGGTTCCTGGCGCTCGGCGTGGTCTCTACATGAGGCCATGAAAAACGCCGGATGCGCCTTCATGGCTGAAGGGGCTACATCCGGCGTTGCGGCGTGCTACACCGCGTGTAGCACGGATCAGAATGACCAGGGGATGGATTCGGCGGGCTGGTAGACGACGGAGAAGCCCCTCGAAATCGCGGGCTTGAGGTGGTCGAAGGCCGACGGTTCGTACTTCTTGATCGTGGCCAACGCGCGGTTGATCGCGTTGCAGACGCTGTTCCGAATATTGTTCAGATCGGAATCGCTCCGCTTGGCCGTCCCACGGAAACCAGACTTTCGGAAATGCTCGAGCAACTGCGCTCGTTCGGTGCCAAGCTTCTCGGCCCGCCCGATGTCGTTCATCTTCTGCGCTTCGTCGAGCTCCTCATCGATCTCCTGGAGACGGATCGCATACGCCTTCTTCGCCTGGGCGTCAAAGTCCTTTCCACCATCGCCGAGCGGAAGGACAGCCTTCTCCCCGTGTACTGCCACGAGCAGCTGGCTTACGGAAAATGTGCGATTCGGAAACTGCAGCAGTTCTCGCAGATACGCATACCCGATGGCGGGCTTGAGCCACTGGGTCTCGTGTCCGGCAAAACGAAGCTGCCAGCCCTCCCCACGCTGACGGAAGAAGTAGTCAGGCTCAGCATTCGCAACCTGAGCTGTAGCTGCCCCGGCTGTGCTGGATGCCCACTCCGGCGGCACGCTGGGATCATGAACAAGCCGCAGTAGGCAGCTTTCCGGCAGTGAGCGGGCGCGAACCTGCGTCGCGTGTGTCTGAAGACCGCCATCAACAACCTTCAGCACTTCATCCGCGTGGCGGCGATAGAGGTCGTAGACCCGACGAGCATTCTCGTCGGCTGACCCGCCAAGTTGCCGAACGATCCGGCCTACCTCGCCAAACCGCATGAAGAACTCCATCTCACTCATCGCGGCGACCTGCTGTGCCGTCTCGACATAGGACGCAAGCATCGTTCTCGACTCGCCTTGGTCACGGGCCTGCACCAGCAGGTCCACACCGTAGCTATCCGCCCGCTCAAATTGGCCCGCCCCAGCAGCCAGCACTGCGAACCTGCGGTCGATGCACTGCGAGCATTTTCCGCAATGCGGCTGGGCGTTCGAAGTCTCCAAAGTGTGCGTGCAGCTCGTAGACCACTCGATCATGCCGCTGCACCCGGCTTCCATGATCAGCTTGACCACCTCGCTCTTGGTCTTCCAGAGGAACTTGTTCATCACCGCGATGGGGCGCTCCGCGAGGAGAGAGAAGAGATGCTGGAATCCGGCAAGCGTCTTGGGATGTGTCGTCCGTGTTGCCTTCGCACCGACAACTTGGCGCGAGACCGGCAAGTTCAGGCTCACTGTGCCATTCTCGTAGAACCGCACCTCATCCAGGCCGGACATCTGCGCGATGGTCGCACCGAGCACGGCGTACAAGAACGACCTGCTGCGCTGGGTATACTCGTGGCCGAGATGCTCATCCTTGTTGATGCCAACAGTGATGTGCAGCGGCTTCGGCCCCTTGGCGCGATCGTCAATCATCTGCCGGAGCATGCGCAGGCGATTGATGAACTTCGTGTTCGACCGATGCGTCACAAGCGCTGTAGCCCGTCCCTCGACGACGACCTCTTGAACCACGCCGCCCAAGGAATCCAATCCACCGGAGAAGAGCACGACGCGCTCCGGTTTGAAGCCCCAATCGCTGTCGCCGAAGTTGATGAACCGATCGAAGGCCGGAGGAGACTTGTACCTGCGGAACTTGAGCGTGTAGCGGTCCTCCGAAAGGAAGCTCAGCGCCGTCTGCAACGCCGTGGCCACTTCCGGTCGTTGCCACAGGTCAAAGCATCGCACCGGAATCTCGAAGTGGAGCGGGCGTCGCCACTCCTCGCCCATGTTGTCGACGCCTACGCCGCCCCGGGTTGTGGCCTGGTCGGCCACGTAGACGAACGTGGCGATCTCGACCAGGTCGAGGAACTGCGGGGGAACATCCCTGTATAGCGAGCGACTGATGTCATCGATGTGAAGGTTGACGTTGCGGTTCGGCTCAAGGTTGCGCAGGCGCAAGACGTCCGCAGCGTCCACTTGGTCGCCTGCCGCCTCGCCGCACATCACGTATCGTGTCTCGCTGGTCATTTCGCTCCGGCCTTCAGTTCCGCAACCATCTTCTGCATTGCCACGTGGGAGAAGCCCTTGGCGTCATCCCGGTTGATTCCCTTCTTCTCCCAGTTCGTCTTGGAAAACCACTCGCCCGCGAACGACTCGACAATCTTGGACGCCTCTCGGCAGTGCGTCGCCAGGGCCTTGTCGAACTCGGCCTTCGCTGCGAGCGTGGCGAATCTCATTCCGTTGCCGACATGATTGGCAGTGGTGCGGCTGACGTAGTACTGAAGCACCTTGTCCGTCAGCCGACCGTAGAACTGGCGCGCGAAATCGCCGAACTGCTTCACGGTCGCCATGCCCGCCATCGTGCGTTTCACGTCGTCGGCCGATACTCCGAACAACCCGCCCGTTCGTTTGGTGACCGCCTCGACGATGCACTCGCATGCCGCCGCCTGGGCCATCTCACCCAAATCCGTGCGTCCGTTGTTGTTGGGAAGGCGTGCGTCGACGGCTTCTGACACCGCCCCGACGATGTCCATCAGGCCCGGGTTGTCCGGAACGGGAAGGCCTCGGTCCCGCAACGCTGCCGAGAAATCAGACTCGCGGGCTGCAACGGGGAGCTGGGTCAGAATCCAGAACGCCTCGACCAAGGCGGCATGCTCGGATGCGAGGTTCAGCCCACGTTCGGCGGCACGAATAACGGCGTTGGCGACTTGGCACGCGCCAGCACCGCCAGCAATGAGGCCGACGACCTCTTGCCATTTACGCGAGCGCGGCAGGTCTCCAAGTCGTGTGTGCCCCACGGAATTACTCCATCTCGAATCCCTGGCTGTCGAACTTCAGCGTGCGGCAGTTTTCCGTGACGGTTCGCACCACGTGGTCCGGCGCGCCCGTAGGAATCTCCGCCTCGATCTCCAGTGTGATCTTCACGTTCGCGCCGAGGATTCCCGCGAGGTGCGCCACGACCTCGTCGGCGATCCGGCCCGCGTCGCGGCCGACGCGGGTCGTATCCAAGGTCGCAGCTCCGTGGAATCGCTTCGGGCCGGTCTGGACAGGCTGGGGCTGAGTGCCGCCTTCGCCCCCTGGGGTTTCTCCCGTCGTAGCCGTGGGCGTTGTGCCGCCGCCTGCGGTTCCGCCAGCCACGGGTGCCGTCCCGCCTCCGCCGTTGGTCGGCGTCTCGGCTGCAAGCTGACGCTGAGCGGCCTCCGGTTTGACGAGCAGTCCGAGCGGGCTATCGCCGTCAACCCAGACCTGCCGAGCCGTCTGAAGGCCACGATACCGGCCAGCCGATTCGTCAAAGCTCTCGGCATAGGCGAACGAATCCTGCGACCACGTCAGCAGCCCCAGCCCACTGCGGACGGCTTCCAGAAGCACGCCGCTGTCGCGCAGTCGTGGCAGGTACAGGTACCGGGCGAAATCCTCAGTAAGCTGCTGAATCGAGACCTGGTCACCTCGCCAGAGAGGTATCTGGTCCAGTTCCATACGCAGAAGGCTTGCCGCGTAGCCCGAGTGCAGCAGCCCATCATTCCGGAGCTTCTTGCTGGCACGAACGGCGAGCGCATCCTGACCCGTCAGACGGAATGCCTGCCACTCAACGTCAGCCTGCGGGTTGGCCTGGGTGGGCACGAGCAGCCACTGATAGGTCTCCGGCAGGCGGGCAGCAACGGCGCTGCTGGAACTCTCCTTGCGAGATACTGCCTGCTTCGCCTGGTGCGGGTCCAGGTTCAGCGTCTCCGCCTCGTCCACGATGGACGACCATGCCAGATACTGGCGCACGGCCTCGTCCAGGTCCTGGAGTTTGTTCTTGTCCGCCGCCAAGAAGACCAGCGTGTTCCGGTAGATGCGAGGGGCCGACCCTCGGTTCTGCAAGAATTCCTGGGCGGCACCAATCGCAGGGCTGGCCGTGTCCTTCGTGTGTGGGTACTCGATGCCGAAGATCACAAGCCGCGCGTCCTTGTCATCCTGGACGTCGGCCGATGTTCGCGGCAATGGATGCACGCGGCTGAAGTCGCCTTTCTTCTGGAGGTCGTTCCGCAGCCAGCGGCCGACTTCGCCCGCAACGGCATCGGGATCGCCCTTGAGCTGCTCCGCGCGGTCATCGGCCAGCTTCGTCACCGTCGGCTGAGTCGAGTACCAAAACCGAGCCGAGTCCTGGTAGAGGAACGTCGCCGCCGCGCTCAAGCGGCGGAGTGCATCGCCGAAGATCGCGGGCGCTTCGCCCGGCATGACGCATCCGAGCTTGATCCGCCGGTCGTCGATGCCCTTATTCGCAGCCTTCGCTGTCGGAGCCGATCCCAGGTAGATCGTTCTTGCCACGCGGCGGCAGGCGGAGTATTTGCCCAGGTTCGGCGTGTCGCCGTCGAGTCGCAAGGGCAGCGAGTTCGGGCCGTCCACGTCCTTCTCGATCACCGGCACCCAGTTGTCCGACAGGTATCGCGTCAGCTCGAACTGCACGCGCGGATCGTCGATCGGAATGCTCGACGGCAGAATCAGCGGGCTGCGGTCGCCCTTCTCCCAGAGGCTGTGGATCACCGATGCCATCAGACGCAGCACACCGCGCGTCCGCTGGAACTTCACCAGTGTCGACCAGTCCTGATAGAGGCGGTCGAACACTTCGGGGTGAATCGGGAACGCGGCTCTCAGCCGTTTCTCATAGTCGCTGTCCCGGCACTCTTGCGGGAACTCCTGCTGCTGCGTCCGGTACAGATCGAAGAATGCCTTGGCCGTCGTGTCGCGCGCCACGAACTGCGCCTGATCGACGATGGTCTCAAACAACCGGCGGCGGACGATCTCGAAGCTCTCCTCCGGACTGGCCGGTCGCCAGGACGACTCTACGCGGCCCACCGCGTTCCGCAGTCGGTCCAGTGCCGTGCGGCCGCGCTCGCCGCCTACCTCAATGTCGTCCGCCTGCGTGTGCGGCGACCCGGCCGTATCCGATGCGGGCAAGCTGATCACCAGCAAACACCGCTTGGCCAGCTTCGCCGACTCGGTCAGCGCCTGGGCAAAGGTGAAGTGCGTCTCGAAGCTGCCGCCCGGCAGGTCGCCCTGGTCGTGCAACTGCCGCGCGTAGGCGACCCACTCGTCCACCAGGATCAAACACGGCCCGTAATCGTTGAAGAGCGCCCGCAGCACATCGCCGGGACTGGTCGCCTTCTCATCATCAGCAGCCACGCGCCCGAACGCCTTCTTCGCCTCCTTCACGCCGCCCTTGGCGAAGCCCAACTGCCAGGCCATCTCCCCCCACAGCGTCCGCACGACCGTCCCATCTTCCTTGGTCACCGGATTGCCGGGCGAAATCTTGTTGCCCACCAGCACCACGCGGTTGACCTTCGGCAGGTTCTCGACGTCCGCCTTCTTCAGAATGCCGTCCACGCCGACCAGGTCCCCGTGTGGCGTGCCGGAGAACATGTGGTAGAGCGCCAGCATCGAGTGCGTCTTGCCGCCGCCGAAGTTGGTCTGGAGCTGCACCACCGGATCGCCGCCCGCGCCCGACAGCCGCTGCGCCGCTCCGGCCAGCAGGCCTGTCAGGCTCTCGGTCAGGTAAGTCCGGCGGAAGAACTCCACCGGCTTGCGGTACTCGTCCGACCCTTCGCCGATGTGGACCTGCCAGAGATCGGCGGCGAACTCGGCCTGCTGATACTTGCCGCTGGCCACGTCCTTGTGCGGGTGAACGACTTCGCGCCACGCCTTCAAGCCTGCCTGGGCCTGAGTCTCGATGGTCGTCCCGGCGGCCTTACGCTTCTCCGTGCGAACCTGCTCGTCGAAGCGCACCCGCAGCAGTTCCATCTTCATCTTCTCGACATCGCTTCCCTCCGGTGCCGACACGGCCGTCAGGAGCCGCGAAGCGCTGTCGAGGGCGCGATAGGCGTCGTCGGTGCTGAACGGCCGCTGGTGCGCCCAGCGGTTGCGCACGTCGCGCAGCTCGCTCACCAGCGTCCGCTCGGCCTGGCCCAGCGTCTTTCGGAAGACGGCGTTCCACTGGCTCCACATGGTCGCCAGGATCGCCGCCGCGTCCCATTGCGGCTTATCCGGCGTGCCTTCGAGCTTCAGCCGGTTGTCCGCCAGCAGCCGGTTGGTCTCGGCAAACCAGTCCGGCACGTTCGTCGCCTTGAGCTCGCGCTCGATGAACGGCGCAAGCCCCGCCGTCAGAAGCTCCAGCATCTTGCCGACACGTTCGTGATTGGTGATCGCCATACCTTACTCCATTCCGGGCAGTAGCTGAGCTTCGGTTGTGCTCTTCTTGACGGGCTCACGCGACAGTCGGGCCAACTCAGGCCAGCCCATGACCAGCGCGTTGTACGCCTGAGCGTCTTGGCTGCGTTTGTTGTGTTCACACACGGTGAACAGCTTGTACGCCAGGTCGCGAGCGACCTCCGCCTTCGAGCCCAGCTTGCGGAGAAGGTCCGCCGTGGCGACCTCTCCCTTCTTCTCGTGGAAATAGACGCGGATCAGGTGGTGCGTCATCTCCCACACAGTCAGTCGCCTGTCGGTCGCCGGGTCCCAGTCCGCCGCCAGTTCCTCGGGGCGGTACAGGCGAAGCTGGTTGCCCTTCACCTGCACAATGCCATCGGCCACAAGAGCGTTCACTGCCGTGGCGTGGGCGTTGGCCAGCAGATTCGCCTTGCCGCACTCGCCCCAGTCAAAGCCCGTTTCGGCAAACCATGTCGTTGCCCATCGCGTATCTTTGTCGAGTTCCTCGACTGCCTCGCCGAGCAACTCGTCCTTGATTCCATTGATCAGAGCCAGCGCCGTGCGCACGGACATCGGATTGCCGCTGCTCTCCAGCACGGCGCTGTACTTCGAGAAGACCGCCATGCCAGGACCAATGGCCGCCTGGGCGAAGTCCACGGGTGCGACGTTTCCCTGCTGGAGGTGGTGCAGCGCACCGGGCAGTTCTCGCTTGAGCTCGGCGATAAAGGCTGCACGACCGATTCTCTTGTTGTCTCGACGTGGGCGACAGGCCAAGACGATGTATGATGCCAGCGAGTTGGAGCCCATCGCTCGCATACGCCAAGCCTGGGATGCGCGCACAGGGCAGGTTGCTGTGATCGTGAAACCACTGGAGACTAAGGCTTCCAGAAGCGTTTCCCAGCCGGTAGTGAGGTCGACCGAGCCATTCCCCTCCTCCTCGTCATCGCCGCCGGACTCCTCGTCCTCCTGCTTGAATGCGTAGTAGACGGTCATGGGAGAATGAGAATCAAGCCGCTCCCGCAGGTGCGTGAAGGTCCGGCGAAAGCCGGATTCAAAGTGCTCTTTCGCCTTGTCTTTGTCACCGTCGAATCTCTCCGGGGCCGCAGTCAATTCGGGCGTCTTCGGGACGAGAACCGTCTGAAACATGCCCGGATGTAGGTCACCGATAATGCGGCGAAGCCACACGTAGAAGAAGTCCGAAATGTCCGCGTACGGCACGTTATCGTAATAGGGGGGATCGGTGCTGACGAGCAGGCCATCGGCCGGAGCACCTTCTGTGGCCGCATCCACCTGCCGGGCGTGGCCACTCGTGATCATGTCAGCGCCAAGCACCTCAATGCACTCTGCCACATACTCTGAACACGTGCTCCATCCCCCCACAGAATCCGCTAGAATGTTTGCTTCGGCAAAATCCCAGATCATGGGAATTGCCTGACGGCCAAAGAGGTTCATCACCTTCTGGTTGCTCGGGCTCCAACGGCAGCAGGAATTATTGAAATCTGTGCATCGATCCAACGCCAGCGCCAGAAATGTCACGACGCTGGTTGCATACGCCAACGCAATGTCGTCACTGAGACCCGAAGCCTTCGCATCATCCAGAAGAACGGCCTTAGTCTCACGTATTAGGGTACTGATCGTCACGAGCGATGTGAGTTGGCGTGGCGTGAAGAGCGAATCCATCGTCTTCATGCCGTAGATGGTAGGGGTCAGATAGCGAGCATTTTCGCGGAGCGGCTCATCCGGCGCATCGTCGGGAATCGCCACGCTAGCACAACTCTCTTGTTCGGCGGTGGCCGGCAGGTAGACTTTCCCGCCCTTGATTCCCACGATAGTAGCGAGCAACTTCACGCCGAGTCGGCCAGCAATTCCCTCCTTCTTGACGTGCCCATTCTTGAAAGGTGTATCGGTTAGGATGCACCGGAACTTCCCGCCGCGGCCGAGCTTTGTGCCCGAGCGGACACATGCGGCATCCGGGGGAGACGTGCTTTCAACGGAGAACGAATAGGCAAGTGACGCTTTATCCACATGCGGCTTAAGCCACGTCTTCTTTCCCTTCCCGGTTGCCAGCCAGTACGTGCTCACGAGCGGCACATGCTTGCCTTTGGCTGCCGGATCATCACTGGCGACCGTTCTGGCCCACAGCCAGGCGATGACGTTGGCTTCGCCGCCGCCATATTCCCTGGGCAGTCGCACCTTGGGGTAGAGATGCCCGATCTTCTCCTGGGCGCGCTGCCGGATGAGACGGCCGTAGTAGCGCACGTCTTCCGCCAGACCTCGCGTGCCGCGCCATTCGCCCGTGCGCAGCTTGTTCGTGCGGGCCTCCGGGTTGATAGGCGGATGGTTCGCCCATCGGGGGGCAAGTTCCAGATTGCATTTATTCAGCAGCACCGCGACGGGATTCAAGTCAGCGGCATGGGCCTCGAAGCCCAACCTTGCCGCCTCCAACGGAATCGACCCGCCGCCGGAGAACGGATCGAGCACCGGCGGCAGCTTGCCGTCGCAGTGCTTGAGCATCTCCTTCCTGGCCTCGGCGTAAACCTCCGGGTGTTCGTGCAGCTTCTTCTGCATAAGCCGCCGGATGATGCCAAACAGCCGCTCGCGCTCGGCATCCTGCTCCTGCTCGCCCTTGTCCTTCCATTCAGGATCGTCCGATGGGTCGGTCACCACCGAGGCGAACAACACCGCCCGCGCCGTCGGCAGCGGCAGCCGTGCCCACCAGTGGTGAATCCCCTTGGGGTGCGGCCCGATCCCCGGCATCTTGTCGTAGGCCGAGGCGTCGTTGATCTCCGGAAGCGGCAGCGCCACCTCGATGAGTTTCTTTCGGTACGGGGTGGTCATGGGCAGGCCGCCAGAAGTTTGGGGTTCGTAGTCAGCACCTCGATTCCGCCAGCGGTGAAATCGCCGTCGTTGGTGACAAGTTTCCAGTTGTGGTGACGGCAGGTCTCCGCGAGCAGGCCATCATTGAAGTCGTTTGATCCCGCCTCGAAATCCGCCAGGACGCGGACTACGTCAGCGGTTGCGAACGGGTGATCGTGGCACGTGCAGAGCTTGAGCATGCTCCGCGCAAACGTCGCTGCGCCCTGGCCAACCGAACTGAATGCGGCCGACTTACGAAACGATTTGAAGTCGGAGTAGGTCCGCTTGTGCAGGGCGCTCCATTCGATGCGACAGTACCGATTCAGATACTCGCTGAGAATCATGGCATCCATGACCAAGCATGACCCGGCAGCCAGCATGTTCTTGAGCGCCGCCGAATAGCCAGCGGCGTACCCCTTGGCCTTGTCTGACGGAGCCGGGTAGAGATACAGCCAGACGTTGGTGTCCAGCAGCAGCGGCTCCTCCCTCTTGAAGGCGTAGGCGGCGAGATCGTGTGCCTTATTCTTCATCGCCCACCTCCTCCTTCCACGCCTGGTCGAACTCCTTGGGGGCCTTGAAGTAGGTCTTGGCGTTGTCCACGACGCGCTTCAGCACCGCCTGGTCTTCCTCGTCCATGTCGCGGACGGAGACCAGCTCACGGATGCGTTCTTCGGGGAACTCCCCGTAGAGCTGCCCGATGGCTGCGTTAAGGAAGGCGGAGATCAGCGTCTCGACCTGCTCGAACGAAAGCACAACCGGCGTTCCGTCGCGCAGGAGCGGGACGATCTTGTCGTGGACGCGCTGGCCGTCATCGGCGGACACGCAGAGTGGTCCTCCCACGATGTCGAATATCCGAACTATTACTGGAGTCTTCATGTCGTCACCTCATTTCATTCAAAAGATGCCATCGCGTGAAGCTTCCGACGCGAGGCAGTAGGCCGATGTGTCGGCCGTATTGACTTCAAGAGTCACCGTCGTGCCGGGGAAGTCGTTCTCCAACTTGGCAAACGACTCCTGGCCAGCGTTGAACTCGTAGAACCCGAAGCGCGACACGATGTGGATACGGCCCTTGTTCAGCCGTGCGAAATCGTGCAGGAACTTCAGGCCGAGTCCTCCCGGTTGTTTGCCCTTCTTGGTGGTATGCCCTTCCTGAAGGGCCCACCGAATCGCTGGCACGGAGGCAATCTTGGGGTCGCCAAAGTACCGGCGGACGTTATCCCGGATGCCGATACCGGCATCGGCAATGGTCAGGTCGAGCTTCTGCATCTGCGGGAACCACTGGCCACACACAAAGATGCCAAGCTCCGACTCGGAGTGAATCACGGCATTCTGAAAGACTTCAAACAGTTTCTGCTTGAAGACCTTGCCCAGGCCTTCGGTCATCTGGGGTATGCCCTTGCCCTTGAGATGGCGTTGAAGGTAATCCTCGAAGAGGCCCTCGTCTGTGAGCTGCAGCCGCTTGAAGGGAATGGTCGTGCGGTTGTTGTCATCGAGCGGCAAATAGCGGAACTGCGTCAAGAAGCCGTTCTTTCGCAGGATGCGCTCGACCATCTGCGGGACGTTCACGATCTCTACCGCGTTGAAGCGGTCGGCGATGTCAGCCAACACGGCCCCAAGCGGAGCCGCCATGTTCGCGTCAAGGAAGCTCACGCGCGACAGATCGAGTTCCAGCCGATCGGCGGTGAGCTTGGCCGTGGCCTTGGCCAGGTCGGCGAGGCTGTCGTACCCGTTCTGATCGCTTCGGACTGTCGGCAGGTAGTGAATCATCGCGGCACCTCCGCCCGCGCCAGCAGGTCAGCAAAGGCGTAGTTCACGCTGGTCACGCCGAAGTCCGGCTCGCGCTGGAAGGGGCGACGCACGTAGTGGACGCGATGCGCGTCGCCGTCGAACTCGACAATGGCCAGGATGAAGTCGTCGGGCTTGTTCAGCGAGTAGAGAATCTCGTTCTTGGTGACCGTGATGGTCGCCGCGCCGGACACGCGGCCCTTGACCTCGATGAAGCGGAGTCTGCCGGTGCCGGGAACGCGGCTCTCGATGTCGTAGCCGAGCTTCTCGGTTTCGCGGTCGGTGGGCACGAAGCCCAGGTCGCGCTCGACTTGCATGATGATGGACCGGGCCTTGGCGGCGGATATCTGTGTGTCCACAGCGTTCTGCGGCCCGACCGCCGGGGCGGTCCCCTTCATCGCGGCGATGAGGCCCGCAGGGACAACCAGCAGACCGCCCATGACCACCGGCGGCAGCGGTGCGATCTGCTTCTCGAGCTTGAGTTCCTCCAGCCGCTTCTGCAGGCGCGCCTGCAATGCGTCAGCACGTTTCCGAGCCTCATCGGAATTCAGGCGAGCGTTCGGCTTGCCTGCCTGCTCCTGGAGCTTGAGTTGCTCGGCGCGATGGTCCCAATAGCTGATTTCCTTGGTCAGCCGGTCCTGGACGGCGGCTTCGGTTTTGGTGATCAGATCGAGCCGACGCGAACGAACCTCGGCCAAATGCTCCGGGACGACCTGGGCTACGGCATAGCCTTGGGCCTTCTGCTCCAACGCCCGGCTGATCCACGCACACTCGGGACGGGCGAGGATGGCTTCCACACCCGGTTCATCCTCAGCGAGGGGGCGGAAGTCCAGATACGGCGCGTACTGCATGTGCCGCGTATTGCCTTCGGCGTCGAGATCGACGTAGAGCGTGCGCTTGGAGACGATGTGACGGTCGCCGGAGCGCGTGACGCTGGCGTCCTGGATTGCATGCTCCAGGTAGAAGAGCACCCTTGGCGAGGTTCCCAGGTCGCGTTCGTCCACGAGCACCGCGCCCCGTCGCAGCAGGTCACGATGTCGTTCGAGCGTCAGGTCAATGGTGGAGTCCAGCAGCGGATGGCCTGGGCACAGGAACGCCGCCAATGGCTGGCCCTGCGGTGCGACGAGATTCTTCTCGAACGCGATCCGCTCATACCGAGGCAGCACCGGCTCGCCAACACCGATCAGGCGGTCACGGTTCCGCACGGGCGCGGGCACGTGGGTGACCTCGTAGCGACGCGGCTCTCGCTGCTTGACCGAACCGCCCAGCCGCTTAAAGGCCTCAAGGAAGAACGACTCGATGTAGTGCGGTTGCAGCCGTCGTGCTTCGGCTCGTTCCATTTCCTCGCGCACGCGGAACACGCGCGAAGCGTCCATCGTGTCATGCGCAATCGCCCGCTCCTCGATCAAATCCTGCAACTGCGTGGGATCGAACGCATTGGACACGACCTGCGTGAGGCGGGCGCGAACATCGGGGCGTTCGCCATAGCGGATGGCCTCGATCAACAGGTCGCGCAGGGGCTTGCCCTCGAACTGGAGCTTGCCCAGCACGTCGAATACCTGACCACCAAGCGCCTGCCGGGCCTGCTCCAACTTCTCCAGCAGTGTGCGATACACATCACCTTCGCGGGTTTCCTCAGCCACGAGGTTCCAGAGATGGCAGACCTCGGTCTGCCCGATGCGGTGGATGCGGCCGAACCGCTGCTCGATGCGGTTCGGATTCCAGGGCAGGTCGTAATTCACCATCAGGTGGGCACGCTGGAGGTTGATGCCTTCGCCAGCGGCGTCGGTCGCCAGTAGCACCTGCACCTGCGGGTCATGTTTGAACGCTTCCTGGGCCTTCATCCGGTCTTCACGGCCCATCGCGCCGTGGATCATCACCACGGCCTCCTTGCGGCCGAGAAGCGTCGAGACGCGGTCTTCCAGGTAGCTCAGCGTGTCGCGGTGCTCAGTGAACAGCACCAACTTCTGGTGCGGCGAAGGCGTGGGCAGCGGGATTGCGGCCGAGGCCGATGCGTCAGCGAGTACGCCACTGGCGGCCCCCGTTGTGAACACGGCGCTCAGCAGCCTTGCGAGTTCGTTCCACTTTCGGTCTTCACCCGTGCGACGAAGGCTCAACGCCATGCCTTCCAGACGCTTCAGGGTGCCGATCTCGGCCTTCAACTCAACGATGCTGCGTGCGGCCGTCGCTTGGTCGAGAATCTCCTCTTCGGTGTTCTCGACCTCGTTGTCGGGCGCGTCCTCAAGGTCCTCGACATCCTCCGCATCCAGTTCTGGACCGGTGGGGGCAACGGGGGCGACCACACCGCCGCGATGCAGTATCTCCAACTCGCGGAGTTTGCTTTCCAGCCGCTCGCGGCGGCGGCGCAGCGACTGATAGATGGCTTCTGGCGAAGAAGCCAAGCGGCGCTGCAGGATGGTGAGCGCAAAGCCCACCGTTCCGGCCCGCTTGTCGTTCTGGAGCGCTTCGGCGCGGTTGAACTCCTCGCGCACGTAGTCGGTCACTTCCTTGTAGAGCTTGGCCTCCGCGTCCGCGAGCTTGTAGGGCACTGTGTACGCGATGCGTTCCGGGAACAGCGGCGTCGCGTCGAACTTCAGCAGGCCTTCCTTGACCATCCGTCGCATCAGGTCGGAAACGTCAGAAACATGCACGCCATCACGGAATCGCCCTTCGAAGCGGTCGCCGTCGAGCAGGGCCATGAAGAGCTGGAAGTCTTCTTCCTTGCCGTTGTGCGGCGTTGCCGTCATCAGCAGGAAGTGGCGCGTGAGCGTCGAGAGCAACTGGCCGAGCTTGTACCGCTTGGTGTACTTCACCTCGCGGCCGAAGATGCTCGCGGACATCTTGTGCGCCTCGTCGCAGACCACCAGGTCCCAGCGGCAGTCGGGCGCTTTGAGTTTCTCTTGAACGTCCTCGTTGCGGGACAGCTTGTCCAAGCGGGCGATGACCAGGTTGGTCTCCAGGAACCAGTTGCCGGTGCGGGCGGCCTCCAATTTGTCGTTCGTGAGAATCTCGAAGGGCAGATGGAACCGCCGGTAGAGTTCGTCCTGCCACTGTTCAGCCAAGCTGCCCGGACACACGACCAGGCAACGATGAAGGTCGCCACGGGCGATCAATTCCTTCATCAGCAGGCCAGCCATGATCGTTTTGCCAGCGCCGGGATCGTCGGCCAGCAGGAACCGCAACGGCTGGCGTGGCAGCATCACCTCGTACACGGCCGTGATCTGGTGCGGCAGCGGCTCCAGCACCGACGTATGCACTGCCAGGACGGGATCGAAAAGGTGGGCCAGCCGTATGCGGTTCGCTTCCGACACGAGCCGGAACAGCCCGCCATCACCGTCGAAGCTCCACGGCCGCCCTTGCTCGACAACCTCCAGCCTGGCCTCATCGTGCCGGTACAGAAGCTCGTTGGCCACTCTGCCGGACGGAGCCTTGTAGGTCAGTTCCAAGGCCTCGGAACCGAACCATTGAACGCTGACAACCGTGGCGAGAGCATCCGGCAGGATGCCACGCACGGCAGCGTTCGGTGTCAGTTCTTCGAGCTTGCTCATGGTTCACTCTTCGCGTTTGGTGTCCGTTGACTCTTCGTCTGAAAGCTGCTCAGCCGCCTTGCCCGCCCGAATCCAGTCGTCGACCTCTGAGACCTTGAACTTCCAGAGCTTCCCGAGCTTGTGGGCAGGCATCTGCTTCCGCTCGATCCACTTGTAGATTGTGTCTCGGTTGACGCCCAGGTGGACGGCAATCTCCTCGACCGACAGCCATCGTTCTTGTTCTTGCATGGTCTCCAGCTCCGGCAGATTCGCCGCTGTTCAACCCATTCGAGTCAGGGCGTGAATATAGCAGGCCCGGTCCAGGTACACAAGCGTAAAGCCGACAGAGTCCAACAGGACCTGCTTGGACAGGTGGATGATCACCGGTCTCGACGGCCCACGCCAACTCGCGCCGTGAGGCGGCGGGCCGTGCTCATGCTGAGAGTCGTTCGGCTAGGGTTGCTCCTGGGGAGTGTTGAGCGACTCATCAGGCGGCTTCTGGACGTACATCCTGGAGAACCCGACGGGTCGGTTCTACATCGGCCACACGGACAACCTTGATCGCCGCCTGGAAGAGCACAACGCGGATCATGGCGAGGGCCGTAAGTACACGCTCAAGCACGGTCCGTGGCACTTGGTATGGAAGGAGGCTCAGGCAACGCGGGCGGAGGCCATGCGTCGCGAGCGGTTCATCAAGTCCCGCAAATCGGCAAGCTGGATCCGCCGCTATTTGCTCAATGGTGGAGCGAGTCCCGACGTACGTCGGGATTAACCGCTAGGTTCCAGGTTCGAGTCCTGGTCGGGGAGCTTCTTTCAACCAGTCGAACTAACGCGGCTGGTTGAGTTAGAGTGCGTCCTAAAACCGGTGTGGCACCGGCGTCTCGCCGGTGCCCGGCGGCCACGGGGGGCTGCCGCTACAGGGTTTTTGGACGCACTCTTAGCGCAAACGCCCGATGGCATCCGCCGTCGGGCGTTTGCGTATCTCTGTGCCCGCAAAGGGTTACGGCGTTTCCGCCACCTGCCCCCGCGCTCTCTGTTTCAAACCCCCTCCACCACGTTGCGGTCGTGAATCTACACGTTCTCGCCCGCATGCCGAGGGCAACGCCCCGAACTCTCTGACGCTCTCGTAAACAGCCCTCACCCTGCTAACGGACCCGTTCGCACCGGGACCATGAGCGATTTCAAACTCCGTTCGAGTGGATACCCGTTGACGAGGCATTCATCGATTATCAAGCCTCGGCGAAAATACTGGCGTAAGCCTGGGCGAGTCTATATGATCTACCGCCAAACAGCATCAGAACCATTGGCCAAAGGTACTGTGATGACTGCAACCTTGACTGGCTGGTCCACGCCGTTGGCGCGAGTGAGATGGGTGGCGACGTGGTTGCTGAGGAGCGTCGCCATTGTGCTCATATTGTCTGCTCTCTACGTCGTCAGTGCTGTGTCGCCGCGAGTCCTGATTCGGTTCATGCCTGATGACGGCTCGCCGCCCCATCATGGCCCATCCTTTGATCCCGATGCCACCCTAGGCTGGTGTCTTGGGGCTGGCTGGATTATCGCGTTGATCGTATTTAGTCTTGCTCTAATAGCGGCGCTTATCTTGCGGCGTTGGCCGTGGCCACTACGCATGTTAGTGGTTTTGTCCCCTATGCTACTGGTGCTATGTGCCTGGTTACAGGGTGACCTTCATGCATGGCTTAGGCCGTGGGCCGGAACGATCTTAGCCATTGAGACACTGCTGGCCGCACTGGCGGCGGTTTTATGCCGCACGCTTGCCAGGGCCGCGAACAAGGTATTTCGCCACGTGCCGCAGCATTCTTAACCGCGTGAACCTATACGTTCTCGCCCGCACGCCGAGAGCAACACGCCGAACTCTCCGACTCTCTCGTAAACAGCCCTCGCCCAGTGAGCAGACTCGTTCGTCTCGGACCCCACCGCCATTTCGAACCTCGCAAGGCTCGGTCCGTGCCCCGTGGTTCCCATTTCGATTTGCACGCTCGTTTAACCCGTGAACCGCTCCAGCAAGGGAATGGACACTCAGCACTCCGACGGCCGCGCGAACGTAATCAGCCCCCCATCCGCTCCGCCTGGCTATCGCCCGCTTCGCGAAGGACCGATATATTCGTCTGCGTAAACGGACGTTTCCTATCCGTTTATGCAGAACGTTTTTGCGAGGCCATCCATGCCTGCCGCATCGCTGGAATCGTGGATCGACGGGAAGGATGCCTGGTCACGAGAAGAGTTGGTAACGCAAAGGCGCAAAGACGCGAAGAAGACCGTGATACCCGGTTTCCTCTTTGCGTCTCAGCGTCTTTGCGTTTCATTCCCTCCCCCTCACAGGCCATTTATCACCCCCGAATGGCAGCCTCGAGCGGCCGTTCCGGGAAGTTAAGGATCAAGCCGGCTCGTGATGTGTCAGGCACAGCCAGGAACAGGCCGTGAACGGTTACAGTGATTCATGAGGCCGCCTGAAAGCGATTCCCGCCGCAAGCTGATCGCGGATTGGCTTGGCAAGGCTGACGGAGACCAGCCGGAACCCACGGTAGCGGAGACCCGCCAGGCTCTTGACTTGGCCCGACAGGTTCGAGACGCTACGCTGCCGCTGCTGGCCGAACCGTCGGCCCCGAAATAATACGTCTCAACTCACGGCAAGGCCGGGAGTAGCTGCTTTATGATTCTGCTCCTGACCTATCTGCTGTTGGCGTTGGCCATATCCTTTCTCTGTTCGCTTCTGGAGGCCGTGCTGTTGAGCGTGCCGCGGTCGTACGTTGCGGTCCTGGTCGAACAGCAAAGCACCGCCGGGAAGCGCCTGCAGCGTATGAAGGATGACGTGGATCAGCCGCTGGCTGCGATTCTGACGCTGAACACCTTCGCCCACACGCTGGGCGCTGCGGGCGTGGGGGCGGAGGCGGCGCTGTTGTGGGGTGATGTCTGGGTCGGCGTGGTCAGTTTCGTGGTGACGCTGCTCATCCTGATTTTCTCGGAGATCATTCCCAAGACGCTCGGCGCGGTGCACGCGAAAAGTCTTGCCCCGTTCGCCGCGTGGGCGATCCAGGGTTTGATTGTCGGTTTGCGGCCGGTGGTGGCGGCGTGCAACTGGATTTCGCTGCTGCTGTCGCGGGGAAAGCAGGCTGTCCCGAGGATCAGCCGCGACGAAGTCCGCAGCCTCGCTCAGATGGCCTTGCAGGAGGGCGCCATTGACCACGCCGAGTCGACCGTGCTGCGCAACCTCATCGCTCTCCGGGAGATCACGATCGCGCAGATCATGACGCCCCGGACGGTCGTGTTCACGCTCCGGGCCGACCAGACGGTGCGGGAGGTGACCCAGGACGGCCCGCCCCGGTTTGCCCGCATCCCGGTTGTCGGCACGTCGCTCGATGATCCCCAGGGGTTGGTCCATCGCCAGGAGCTTTTCAAGGCCTTAAGCGATGGAAGGACTGAGGCGACACTGGGGGAGCTGGCCCGTCCGCTCCACGCCGTACCGGAAGTCGCCAAGCTGTCGGCCATACTCAAGGCCTTCGTTCAACGGCGCGAGCAGTTGTTTCTGGTCGTCGATGAGTATGGCGGCAGCGTCGGCATCGTCACGCTCGAAGACGTGCTGGAAACCCTGCTGGGCGTGGAAATCATCGACGAAACCGATTCGGTCGAAGACATGCAGCAACTGGCCAGGCAACTGCTGGCCAAACGGCGCAGGACGCAAGGCTGAGCGCCACCCGCATCTGCCTGACAAACAGTGCCGGCAACACCTCCTGCACCGGCGAGACGCCAGCGCCACACCGCTTGTATCTTCTGCACCGGCGAGACGCCGGCGCCACACCGCTTGTATCTTCTGCACCGGCGAGACGCCGGTGCCACACCGCTTGTATCTCCTGCACCGGCGAGACGCCGGCGCCACACCCCATGCCCCAGGCCTGCACCGGCATTGCGGGGACAGGCGGCGTTGGCTACAACAGACGCAATGAGGAGGCAGACATGAAACGGCTGATGATGTTCACGGCGTTGGCGGGGTTGGCGGCGGCTTTGGCGGGCTGCAGGATGGCCGGGCCGGGCGACCGGGCGGGGGCGTCCGCCGACCTGCGGGTGATGAGCTTCAACATCCGCTACGGGACGGCCAACGATGGGGATAACCACTGGCGGCACCGGAGAGAGATGGTCTTCCAGGTGCTGCGGGACCATCGGCCGGACGTGGTCGGCCTGCAGGAGGCCCTGCGGTTCCAGATCGACGAGATGCACGAGGCCGTGGCGGGGTACGGCGAGATTGCCGTCGGCCGGGACGACGGCAAGGACGCGGGCGAGGCGTCGGGCATCCTGTACCGAACGGCGCGGCTGGAAGTCGACGAGCACGGCACGTTCTGGCTGTCGGACACCCCCGAGGTGCCGGGCTCGCGACACTGGGGCAATAACATCACCCGCATCTGCACGTGGGCCCGCCTGCGCGACCGGCAAACGGGGGCCATGTTCTACCTGTTCAACACCCACCTGGACCACCAGTCTCAGCCGGCCCGCGAGCGCGGGGCGGAGCTGATCGTGCAGCGGATCAACCGGCGCGCACATCCCGACCCGATCATGCTCACGGGCGATCTCAACGCCGGCGAAGGCAACCCGGCAGTGCGGTATCTCAAGGGTGAACAGACCGCGGTGCCGGCCAAGCCGGACGACTCCGCGCCGGTGCCGCCGTTGGTCGATACCTTCCGCGTGCTGCATCCGGACGCCGCACCCGCAGGCACGTTCAACGGATTCGTCGGCAAGCGCGACGGCGAGAAGATCGACTACATCCTGTGCTCACCCGAATGGCAAGTGGTGGACGCGGCCATCGTGGACGACAACCAGGACGGGCGTTACCCGTCGGACCATTTTCCGGTGACGGCGGTGGTTCGATTGCGGCGATGATCGGGTCCGTGACAGAATCGGCGGGGGCCGTTGCCAGGACCAAGGCAACTTGTTGCTGTTCGTCACCTACGCTTGGGCACGTCCATCAACAAGTTGACTCGGTCCTCAGCCCGAGCCCCGGCCGCCGCGGGGGGCGGCCGCTACCGATCCCGAGCCCCCGACCGCAAGCCCAGGGATAACCGGCCCGGCAGAGGTCGTCCCGGTGATGCAGGCGGTTGCTGGCGGGCCGGTTATCCCTGGGCTTCCCCCCGCCCCCCGATTCCCGATCCCCGACCCCAACGTTACGGCGTATCCGTCGGGGGCAGCGGGATTTTGTCAGTGGTGTAGCCGGGCAGGTCGGGCAGATTGAGCTGGCTCTCGACCAGGCCGGGGTTGACCTTCACGTCCTCGAAGGAGGCGATGATCTCGTTGCCTTCCTGCTTCTCGCGGGTCTCGACGCGGACGGGCAAATCGAGCGTCCTGTCCATGTAGAAATGGACGGTGCCATACTTGCGGGCCATCTCCGAACCCGGCCGGGGCGTGCATTCGAGATGATCGGTATGCTTGGGGTCGTCGGGGCCGGGGGGCACGATCCGGAGCGTGAAGTGCTGCACGATGTCGGCCTTCTTCTGGCCGAAGGGCAGCGGGAAAGGGCCTTGCCCGAGCTTGAAGACCTCGAGCGTTTCGCCGGGTCGCACGATCTCGCGACGGGTGATGGTCTGGGTGGTCTCGCGGGCCTCGATGTACCATTGGCCGTCGAAGACGTGCCACTGTTTGCGGCGGGTAGTGATGCCCTCATGCTTGAAGCGGTCGAACTCGATGAAGAAGCGGGGGTTGGGCGTGGTCTGCTTGAAGCGGAGGATGCCGCGGTGCTCCTGGCGGTCTTCGAGCACGGGATCGATCTTGATGAACTCGATCTTGGCCTCGATGCTGTCGATTTTGTCGCCCTTGGCCTGGAGGCGGTCGAGGAGGCGCTCGACGGCGGGGTCGAGGGGCTCGGCCGGCTCGGCCGGAGCGGTCGTGGTGGCGGGCTGCGAGGCGGGTTCGTCGGCTGAAGTCCAGACTGCCGAGCAAAGGACAACCAGCAGACCCGCCAGTTGCGGGTACGTCATGCGATGCCTGAACGGTCCGTCCATTGGGTACCTCTGCTCCTGTCGACCCCGGGCACATTTCGGAAGGCGCTGCGAACGGCTATTCTAAGTGAGCGGGCCGCGGGATCAAGCAGGGGACGTCTCCGGAGGTTCTCTGCAATCCGTGCGAAGCCGCAAGCGGCGGTTCGTGATGGAGCGTGGAACAACTCCGGCAGGGTGGCATGGGCCTGTACTCAGGCCCGTGGCTTGTCCCGACCTCGCCACGGGTCGGAGTACCGACCCATGCCACCCATCCGTGCGAAGCCGCAAGCGGCACGCGGCGGTGGAGGCGAAGTGTGGATCGATGGCGGCACATGGCCGAGCTGATGGCGGGACTGGTGGGCGAGTTCGAGCCGGGGACGGTGGCGCTCGTCGGGGCCGGGCCGGGCGACAGCAGCCTGATCTCCGTCCGCGGGGCGGTGCGGCTGGCGCAGGCGGACGTGGTTCTGCACGACCGGCTGGTGGGGGCGGAGTTGCTGGCTCTGCCACGTGCGGAGGCGGAACGGATCTTCGTGGGGAAATGGCGCGGCGAGCACATCTGGACGCAGGAGGAAATCAGCGCGGCCCTGGTCGAGCAGGCCCGGGCGGGCAAGCGCGTGGTGCGGCTCAAGGGCGGTGACCCGTTCGTGTTCGGCCGCGGAGGCGAGGAATGCGAGCATCTGGCGGCGGCCGGGATACACTACGAGGTTGTGCCGGGAATCACCGCGGCGTTCGGGGCGCCGGCGACCGCGGGCATCCCGCTGACCCACCGCGGGGTGAGCCGATCGTTCACCCTGGTGACCGGGCACGCCGAGCCCGGCGAGGCGGAGCCGCTGGATTTTGACGCCCTGGCCCGGACGGAGACGCTGGTCTTCTACATGGGCATGAGGAATCTGGCCGCCAACTGTGCGGGGCTGCTCGCGGGCGGGATGAAAGCCGAGACTCCGGTAGCCGTGATCCACTGGGGCACGACGCCGGGACAACGCACGCTGGTGGGAACGCTGGCGGATATCGGGGAACGGGTAGGGGCGGCGAAGATTGAGCCGCCGGCCATGGTGCTGATCGGCGAGGTGGTTCGATTGCGTGAGCGAATCGAGTGGTTCGAGCGACGGCCGCTGTTCGGGCTGACCGTGGCGGTGACGCGGATGCAGGAGCAGGCGGCACCGCTGAGCGGGGCCCTGCGGGCGGCGGGTGCCCAGGTGCTGGAAGCCCCGACGATCGCGTTGGCCGCCCCCGCGAATGCGGGCCCGCTGGACGAGGCGGTCGGCGGGTTGGGCACCTACGACTGGCTCGTGGTGACGAGCACGAACGGCGTGGATGCCCTGTTCAACCGGCTGCACGCGTTGGGCGGTGATGCCCGACGGCTGGGCGGGGTGAAGGTCGCGGCGGTGGGCTCGGCGACCGCGGCGCGGCTCGCGGAGCACGGGGTGCGAGCCGACCTCGTGCCGGCCGAGGCGATGGGCGAGGCCCTGGCGGCAGCGCTGGTCGAACGGGGTGTGGCCGGCCGGCGGGTGCTGCTGGTGAGGGGTGATCTGGCCGGCGAGGCCGTGCCGGAAGCGTTGCGGGCGGCGGGGGCGCAATGCGACGACGTGACCGCTTACCGGACGGTATGCCCGGCGGCGTTGCCCCGCGAGTTTCTCGAAATGTTGGACGCCGGGCGGATGGACTGGATCACGCTGACGAGCCCGTCGGCGTGGATCAACCTGCTGCGACTGCTGGGGGAGGGTGGACGAGACAAGATGCAAGGTGTGCGACTGGCCAGCATCGGGCCGGTGACCTCGAAGGCGATCCGAGCGTCCGGGCTGACGGTCAGCGCTGAGGCCGACCCGCATGATGTGCCGGGCCTGCTGGCGGCGATCGTCGAAAGAGTACAAGGAGGAACATAGGATGACAGCGCTGGATGGCGTTTTTGGGTAGCGGCCGCCCCCTGTGGCGGCCGGCGCCGGAAGATCTGTAGCCGCCCAGCGGCCGCCAGAGGCGGCGGCCGGCGTTCGAAAGTTTTATCGCCGCCCAGCGGCCGCCAGAGGCGGCGGCCGCTACCAAGCAGCGGTAAACGGCCGTCGAGGAAGGGACGCTTCCCCGAGCTTTTCCGCAGCCGTGCGAAGCCGCAAGCGGCCCTGCGGCCTTTAGCCTTTAGCCTTTAGCCTTCAGCCTTTGGCCTTCGGCCCTTCGGAGCAAAAACCATGGCGGCGACTTACACGGTAATCAGTATCGGCGCGTTGAGTCGCAATCGCATCTGGGGTGAGCGGCAGCCGTCGCGGGCGGCCCATGCGACCACGACCCTGGTGCGGGACGGCACGACGACGATCCTGGTAGACCCGGCCCTGCCGGCGGAACTGCTGGCCCATCGACTGGACGAGCGGGCGGGGCTGAAACTGGACCAGGTGGAGGTGGTGTTCCTGACAACGTTTCGCCCGGCCCATCGGCGGGCCCTGGGCGCGCTGGGCGGGGCCACGTGGCTGATGCACGAGCCGGAGATCGTCGGGATGCAGGATTACCTCTCCGAGATGGTCCAGCGGGCCGCCCCGGACGGAGAATTCACCGATCCAGGGGAGGGCCGCGACGAGGACACCGCGGAGGTGGTGCGCGGGCTGGAGGCCGACCAGGCGCTGCTGGCACGGGTGCGGGCGGCGGATGACAAGCTGTCGCGGCAGGTGCATCTGTTTCCGGCAGCCGGGGCCTCGCCGGGAAGCGCCGCCCTGCTGCTGGCCGCACCGCTGCGGACCGTCCTGATCGCCGGTGACGCGATCCTGACGCGGGACCACGCCGAGGCCGGCCAAGTATTCGAGCACGCATACAGCGTTGAGGATGCTCAGAGCGCGCTGCGAGAAATCCTCGAGGTGGCCGACGAGGTCGTCCCGGGCCACGATAACGTGTTCTTTCCCATCGGGCGGTGAAGACCGAGTGATGAGTGATGAGTGATGAGCGATGAGCGGCCAGTGGCGACGGCGGGGGTGGAGGGCTGGGCCGGGCAATGTCAAGTGTTTGGCGTCGGGTGTCAGGGGGCGCTTGAATCGCGTGGGAAAGGCGGGCGGCGCAGGTTGCTTGACACCTTCAGGGCACCCCGGTAGGCTCGCTCGTGACGGAGTTTGTGGCTATGGAAGTGCGGATGGAACTCGCCCGGATCGTGATCAACGAGACCAGCGAGCAGCAGATTATCGTCCTCCGCGAGCGTGACGGCCCCCGACAGTTTCCGATTGTCATCGGGCTGTCCGAGGCGTTCGCGATTGATCGGCGGGTCAAGGGTGTGTCGACGCCGCGGCCCATGACGCATGAGCTGTTGGCCAACGTGATCGGCCACCTGGACGCCGACCTGGAGAAGATCGTCGTGCATGATCTGCGCGAACACACTTTCTATGCCAAGCTGGTGATCCGGCGGGACGGAAAACTGGTGGAGATCGACTCGCGCCCGTCGGACGCGATTGCCCTGGGAGTGGCCGGGGATACCCCGATCTACGTGGAGGAGGCCGTTCTCCAGCAGGTGTGTGAGCAGGCAGGTGGGTGATGTCGAGTCAACCGGCGGTGACGGAGCCGCCCCACCCGGTGATCAGTGAAGCAGGCGCCTGATCGGGCGTCACAGACAAGCGGGAACAGGCAGCCGTGAGTGTAGTGGGAACCGAGAGTGGGCTGATGGCCGGGCTGGAGGGGTGCCTGGCGCGCGGCCGGGCGCTATGGCCCGTGGAGCAGAGCCCGCCCCAGGTCGTCGCCCGGGCTCCAGGTCGCCTCGACTGCATGGGAGGCATGGCCGACTACAGCGGGGCTTTGGTCCTGCAGACGCCGATCGAGCCTGGCGCCTATGTGCTGGCCGGCCGGCGCGAAGACCAGAAGGTGGTGGTCATCTCCGCCGGCTGGGGGCCGCAGGGCCAGGCGGCGCGGTTTGAGTGGCCCTTGTCGTGGCTCTACCAATCCGACGGTCAAATCGTCTCCGCGGAAGCGTTCCGTACCCGGTTCGAGAGCTGCCCGTGGGTCCGTCACGTGGCGGGCGTATGCCTGAGCCTGCTGGAGAGCGGTTGTGTGCCGCATCTGGCCGGTGGCGTGACCCTCGTCGTGGCGTCGGATATCCCGGCCTCGGCGGGCCTGGCTTCCTCTGCCGCCGTTCAGGTGGCCTCGGCGAAAGCCCTGGCCGGGCTGTTCGAAGCGGAGTTGAGCGATTACGAGTTGCTGGCGGCGTGCCGGACGGCGAATGTCGAGGTCGTGGGGGCCGAGTCGGGGCTGGTGGATCACGTCACCTGCCTGTGGGGCGAGGCCGGGGTCCTGCTGCAAATCGTCTGCCAGCCGGACACGGTTCTGGGCACGGTGGCGTTGCCACCCAACGTGCAGCTCGCCGCGGTAGACTCGGGCGTACGCCTGCCGATCCGGGAGGAACGTTACGCCGACAACCGGGCGGCGGCAATGCTGGGCCGTTTCCTGATCGAGCGGATCTTACGCGGTTCGGAAGCCATGGGTGACCCGTCCGGGGGATACCTGGCCAATATCACGCCCAACGAGTACGTGCGGCGATTCCGCAACGAGCTGCCCGTCAAGGTCAAGGGGCGGGACTTCCTGGCCGAGTTCGGTCAGCCTGACGACCTCAAGCTTACCATCGATGCCAACCGGGTCTACAAGGTGCGATCACGGACCGAGCACCACATTTACGAGAATGATCGCACGCACCGGTTTATGGAGCGACTGGGGCGCGTGCGGCGGACGGGGGAATCCGGAGCCCTGGTCGAGGCGGGCGAGTTGATGTACGCCTCGCACTGGAGCTACGGCCAGCGTTGCGGGATGGGAAGC
The DNA here is from genome assembly GCA_964511155.1 of uncultured Planctomycetales bacterium. GTDB lineage: Bacteria > Planctomycetota > Phycisphaerae > UBA1845 > PWPN01 > JAAYDF01. The sequence continues at coordinate 25,616 of CAZEEJ010000058.1, forward strand.
ATCGAGACGGACGTGCTGGTGAACATGATCCGGGAGCGTGGCGCAGCTCGCGGGCTCTATGGAGCGAAGGTCACCGGCAGCGGCTGTGGGGGGACGGTGGCGGTGCTGATGGCCGACCATGGGCCGGCCTGGTCGGCACTGGAGGAAGCCTGTGCGGCCTATGCGGCCAAAACTGGAAAACAGGCAACCCTATTACGAGGCAGCTCGGCTGGAGCGGCGGGGTTTGGGGTGCGATCGCTGGACTGAGCAGCCCCGGTCGTACCTCCGCACACCAGACCCGTTCGGCTACCCCCCAGGTTTCTGCCCCAAACAGGATCCGCTCAGCAACCCCGGGAGGAGCGGTGTCTGCAAGCCAAGGCCGTACCATGAATCAGGTCATCAGGCTGGATGAGCGTTGGGAATTCAAGCAGGCTGGGGGTACGCCCCGCCGGGTGGCGGGGTGGCGGTCCGGCACGGTCCCGGGCACGGTGCACACCGATCTGCTGGCTGAGGGACTGATCGAGTCACCCTTCTACCGCCGGAACGAACCGGAACTCTCCTGGATCGAACAGGCCGACTGGGTCTACCGACGGACCTTTGAGATCCCCCGGGCTTGGCTGAGCGAATCGCGGGCCGCCCGGCTGGTATTCGAGGGGCTCGACACCTTCGCCACCATCCGGTTGAACGGTCACGAGATCGGCACGGCCGACAACATGTTCCATGCCTGGCGATATGAGGTGCTCAAGCGCCTCCGCACCGGCCGCAACACCCTCGAAGTGACGTTCCGTTCCGCGCCGCGGGTCGCCGAGCAGCGGGCCGACGCCTCGAAGGTCCGGTACCGTTCCAGTTTCTTCGAGCCGCGGGTCTTCATCCGCAAGGCGCAATACTCCGGCGGGTGGGACTGGGGCCCGCGGTTCATGACCTGCGGGATCTGGCGGCCGGTGCGTCTGGTGCTCATTCGGCAGGCGCAGATCAACAACGTGTGGATGCGAACGCGGTCGCTGACCGCCCGGCGGGCGGTCGAGCAGGTGGACGTCGAGGTGGAGGCGCTGATCGCGGGCGCCGCGTCGCTGCGCGTGGCGATGGTCTGCCCCGCCGGCCGGGTGCATGAGCAGGTTGTCCCGGTCCGCCTGAGGAAGGGTGTCCAGACCGTGCGGGCCACGGTGACCATCCCCGATCCGCGGCGATGGTGGCCGGCGGGCATGGGCGAGCAAGCCCTGTACGACGTGCAGGTGGTGCTTGAAGCCAACGACGAGCCGCTGGACGTACACCAGGATCGCGTCGGGCTGCGAACGGTCGAGCTGGTGCGGAAGAAGGACCGGCAGGGAGAGTCCTTCACGTTCCGCATCAACGGGCGGAAGGTGTTCTGCAAGGGAGCCAACTGGGTGCCGCCGGACAGCTTCCTGCCGCGCTCCACGCCCGAGCTGTATCGGCAGCGCGTGGCCGACGCGCGGCAGGCCCACATGAACATGCTGCGGGTCTGGGGGGGCGGGGTGTACGAATCGCCGGCCTTCTACCGGGCGTGCGATGAGCTGGGGCTGATGGTCTGGCAGGACTTCATGTTTGCCTGTGCAGAGTATCCGGAGGATCGGCCTCTGCTGGCGAGCATCCGCCGGGAAGCCGGTGAGGCGGTCCGACAACTGCGGAACCACCCGAGCGTCGTGCTGTGGTGCGGGAACAACGAGAACCAGTGGGGCTATGACGCCTGGTGGCCTCCGCGCCCAAAACGCTACGGCGAGGTGATCTACGACCGCATTCTACCCCAGGTCTGCCGGTCGCTGGACCCGGATCGGCCGTACTGGCCCGGGAGTCCCTACGGCGGGCCGATGGCCAACCACCCCGACTTCGGCGACCAGCATGAGTGGAGCGTGTGGATCTTCTGGGGCAACCCGGAGAAGTACCTGCAAAACAAGGCCCGGTTCGTCAGCGAGTTCGGATTCCAGGCCATGCCCACGCGGCGAACGGTCCACGAGTTCACCGCTCCCGCCGACCGCTACCTCTTCAGCAGGGTGCTCGATCATCACAACCGATGCGAGGACGGCCATGCCCGCAACCTGAAGTTCCTGGCCCACGGGTACGGCGTGCCGCGCGATCTGGACGAGTACGTCTACCTTTCGCAGGTCTCGCAGGCAGACGCGATCAAACTGGCGGTCGAACACTGGCGGCGGCGCTGGCCGGCCACCGCCGGGGCGTTGTACTGGCAGCACAACGACTGCTGGCCGGTGGCCAGTTGGTCGGCCATCGACTCGCAGGGGCGGCCTAAGGGGCTGTGGTACGCCACGCGGCGGTTCTTCGCCCCGAGCCTGGTGAGCCTCCGGCCGGCAGGCGACGAGTTGTACGGCGTGAAGGACCTGGAGGTCTGGGTCACGCACGACGGCCCCGCCGAGTTGCGCGGCGAGGTGGAAATCGCCGCCTGGACGGTCGACGGGAAACTGCTGGGACGGCGGGTGCAGCGCTGCCGTGTGCCCACGGACGGATCGTGCCGGATCGCGCTCTGCCGAGCGTCGGAGTGGGGAATGACGGACCCTGATCGGACACTCGTCCACGCTCGGCTGACGAGCGGCGGACGGGTGCTCTCCGAGAACACCCACTACTTCGCCCCCGCCAAGTACGTGGAATGGCCACAGCCGCAGCCGCAAGTGGGCGTGACGGCTGGGGATGGCTGCCTGGAGCTTGAGGTCGTCGGCGTACAGGCGGTACGGGCCGTCTGCCTGACCGTAGACCGCTGGGACGGGCGATTCTCAGACAACTTCTTCGACCTGGCGCCGGGGCAGCGGCACAGGCTCCGTTGGCGGCCGACGGGCAAACTGCCCAGCGTGGACGCGTTCCAGCGGGACCTGCGCGTGCAAACCCTGGCTTCCGCAACCCGGCAGCGAATCACCGTCGACTGAAGCCACGCAGTGCCTGACCGTTCCAGCGGCCGGGAGCCGGGGACGCACGAGACGGGGACGCACGTGCCGGGGTGGCAAGTCCCCGGGTGATCGGGGGTCGGGGGGACGCACGAGCCGGGGACGCAAGTCCCCGGGTGATCGGGGGTCGGGGGGTCGGATACGAGCCCCAAGCGCCAGCGCGGGGTTCCGCGGGCTTGTTGCCGCTGTTCGATGCGGCACTATAATCCGGGAAGCGCAATGGTTTGCGCGTGCGCGTCCCAGCGGGCGCAGAAATCAACGGGAGGCCCTGAATGTCGCACTACATCGCTGAACCGTGCATCAACACCAAGGACACCGCCTGCGTGGCGGTCTGCCCGGTGGACTGCATCCACCCCACCAAGGAGGAGGCGGATTTCGCGACGGCTGAAATGCTGTACATTGATCCGGAGACGTGCATCGACTGCGGCCTGTGCGTCGACGAGTGCCCCGTCAAGGCGATCTTCCCGGAGGAAGAGCTGCCGGCGGAGTGGAACAAGTACATCGCGATCAACACCGCCTACTACAAGAAGTAGCCGCGGTTCGACGGCGTCGGCCGTCCGACGGCCCTCGCTCAGTAGAGCACGAGGGGTACACGCAGATTCAACGGCCAGGCGGCGACCGTCTGGCCGTTGTGGTTTGCGCGCGCATTCTGACGTGGCCCGCCGGGCATGAGCATGTCTGCGAGAACGTCAATCGGAACCGCGACCGCCTGTCCTTGACGTCGCGCAGCGTTGTCAAGGGTAAGGGAGCGGTCCGGTGGGCTCCGTCTTCCATCTTCCCATCCGACGACGGATGGCGATGGGCGGGTTGGCGGATCACGTGTTGAACCGGGCAGCGGGCCGGGCGACGCGGTCCGAAAAGGCATCAAGTCTCCCGCCCCCTTTTCACGGTCTCCGCCCTCTGCGGTTCAAGAATCCTCGTTCTACCGCCGAGGTCCCCGAGAAACGCAGAGGCGAGAACCCCGACACACCAACCCGGCTGGTGTATAATCAGGTGAC
>CAZEEJ010000059.1:0-29272 GCA_964511155.1 uncultured Planctomycetales bacterium
GAGATTTTGGCGCCGCTCAGGGCGGTGCCGTCCGCAATCGGCTCCTGCTGTTGCTCGATGATGTGCGACGGCGGGGGCTCGCGGTAGACCGGCGGCAGAAAGCTGTACAGCGGTACGCCGGCGACATGGATGGCGGTACTGATATCGAGGTCCATGGCTGCCAGGGTGGTCCGTACTTGTTCGTAGATCGCCTCGCTTCGCGCGTCGTCGAGGCCCTCGGCCAGAATGGATTCGCTGAAATCCACCGTGGCCCGAGCGTCGTCGATGGTGACACCAGTCAGTTCGGTTCCGTCCGGCAGCGCCGACCCGATGCCCGCCGCTCGTTCGGCGGGGCTCGGGCCGGCCGCCAGGGCCGCCAAAGCCGCCTCCGGCAGAGCCGCTCCTGCCGGGACCGCGCGGGTCACCCAATGCAAATGGCCTTGCGACCGCAAGGCGATATGAACGACCTCGGCATTCGCGATGGAGACACTCAGTGCAACCGCGACAGCGGTCAGCGCCAATCGCGCAGGTAGCATCGCATTCCCCTCCCCAGGGCCTGGATCACAAAGGCCGCTCCGCACGGCGGCAAGTGCTGGATCAGCCGAGTCATTCCCGGCGGACCTCGTTCGGCTACGGTGCCGGCACGTATTTGTCCATTATACAGCGCCACGGCCTCGTTGCGCCACATCCGTTTCTGAGCTTTTGCGGCTTGTAGGCTGTAACCATCCCTCGCGTGCATGGCGGGCGGGATTTCAACTTTATTTTTTGCGGTACGTGCATAGCATCCCCGGGTGATCACGCGAGGGGCGATCTAATATGACAACGCTGCTTGGTAGCGGCCGCCGCCTCTGGCGGCCGCTGGGCGGCGATAGCTCTTCAGGCGCCGGCCGCCACAGGGGGCGGCCGCTACCGCAAAGCGCCATCCAGCGCTGGTACTTCTCCTTCGCGTTACTCCGGCAGATCCTTGATGCGCTCGGCGAGCGGCTGGATCGGGCCGAGGCCGTTCTCGGGTTCGTCCATGTACCAGTAGGCGGTGGCGCAATGGTCGTCGATGCGCTCCATGACCTCGGCGCGATGGGGCTCGGCCTCGAGCTCCTCGCGGGTGTAGTACTCGTCGCCCTGGCCGGCCTTCATGAACCGCAGCGAAGGATCCTTCTTGAGGGCATCGAGCATGGCCTGGTAACTCGGGCCGCCCATCACCTGAATGGTCACCCGCATGTCGTTGTGGAAGTACACGGGATCGGGAATGTGGAAGCGGTAGAAGCCGTAGGCGTCGTTGTTCTTGCCGACGAAGGGGTTGCCGACGTGGCGATGGCTGTAGAGGCCCTGGCCGTAGCCTGTGCCGATGTAATCTTCGGTGCCCGTGCCGCAAAGGGTCGGGTGGTCGGTATCGCCATCCAGGTAGACCTTGACCTCGCCTTCGCCCCACCAGAAGTTGGTCATGGACGGATGCAGGCGGACACCCAGGTTGCAGCCAAGGAACCGCCCGCGGCCCTCGACGCGCGGCAGGATGGTCATGTCCTGCCGCAACGTGGTGTAGTTCTCCCGCCGCCAGTAAGAATGGAAATAGAGCATGTCGTCGCCGTGGGCGTCGCCCTGGGTCACCGCGATGTCGTAGTAAATGCCGTTGTCCTGGTCGGAGTCGTTGATCAGGATGATCTTGGCACTCTTGCGGAAAGGCATGGGGATATAGCAGTTGAACGAGCGGCCCTCTGGGGAGGCGAAGCAGTCGTTTTCAAAGGTGCACATCTGCCCGAGGCTGTGGCAGAAGAAGTCTCCGAAGGGTGCCTGGATGGCCGGCGTGGTGGCGCCGTCCCAGTAGGCCTCGATTTTGAGTCCGCGCAACGCCTGCGGATTGCGGTAGAAGAGCGTCGCCCAGATTCGCCGGACGGTCCCGCTGCCCTCGGCCTCCAGCAGGGTCAGCGAGGTGCCCTTGGGGACGCCGACCGCGGGGGCGCCCTTGCGCCCGAAGCGGCTCATGCCTCCCTCGCCCTTCTCAGCTTGCTGGTTCTCGTAGGTATACCATCGGGTCTGAAGGTCACCCGGCGGCATGCGATACCATTCCTGCGGCGATACCGATGCGGCGCATCCCCAAGCCACGAACGCACTACAAGCCAGACCCAGCAAGACGAATCCGATACTGGTTGAGCGCGCTACGCCCGTCCGTCGATCACCCATGGTCCACTCCTTGCAGCGCATGCTGCGGTTGTTTGCATGCAGGGAGAATAATGTCGAGCGTCGCATTCCGCAACGCTGGGGAAGTGAGAAGTGAGAGGTGAGAAGTAAGAAACCGTGTTTCGCGCGGGTGTCGCTCAACGTCTCGGCGATGAAGCGGGTGGCCCATCCTTGCGCAGCAAGGGTGGGCTCGCGATGATCGAGCGCGCAAGGAAGGTTGCTTTACCAGGATACCTTGCCGTTCCCGATCATCGTGAGCCCACCCATCGCGTTGCGATGGATGGGCCACCCGCCCCGGTTGGTACGGCCCCCCTCGCGGGTCGCGTGCCGGTTGTGCTGGGCGCCGCCGGGGGGCGCTGTACACTGGCGGAAGGTAAGCCGGCGGTGTGGCCGGCCGTGGCTTCTCCGAGGGGGTTTTTGTTCATGGTGATCACCGCCGTCACTCTGTTGTTGGGGCTTGGGCCGGCCGTCGCGGCCGCGGAAGTCGAGGTCGTCTACATCGCGCCGATGACCCACACGGACATCGGGTTCACCGCCCCGCCGCGCACGGTGGCCGAGCAGGCGTCGCGCTACGCGGACGAGGCCCTGGCCTTCGCCCGCCGGGATGCGGATTACGTGTGGAACTTCGAGGTGTTCTGGCAGCTTGACCAGTGGCTGCACCGTCCGGAGCAGCCGGGCTTCCCGCCGACGGATGCGGCGGCCACGCAGCCCACGGCCCGTGCGCCGTCGCCCGACGACGTTCGGGAGTTGCTCGACCTGGTGCGCCGGGGACGGTTTGGCATCGGGGCCGCCTACGCCAGTCCGCACACATCGTTGATGAGCGCCTGGGCGCTCGATCAGCTTTTCCGCCTGCCGACGCAATGGGCCCGCGAGCACGGTTTGACGCTCGATTGGGCGGTGATCAACGACGTGCCCGGCCATCCGCCGGACCTGCCTCAATTCCTCAAAGCCAACGGCCTGCGTTACCTGGCCCTGGGGGTGAACCAGACGCTGTCCAAGCCGTTGCCGGCGGAGGTATGCAATACGCCCTTCTGGTGGGAGGCCCCAGATGGCAGCCGGGTACTTACCTGGATCTCGGCGGCCGCGTACATCGAGGCGATGACGGAATACGGGCTGGACCCGCATACCGCCCGCATGTTCAACGCCAAGGAGTTCGATCAGCCCGAAACGCTGCAAGTCATGCAACACGGCATCCAGCGGCTGCGCGAGCAGTACGCGGCCAGCGCGTACCCGTACGATGCGGTGTTGATCTTCCACGCGTTCGACAACTGGGACCCGAAGCCGTCGAGCAATCTGCCGGCCGCGGTGCGGGAGTGGAACGCGACGGGGGCCAAGCCACGGCTGGTGCTGGGCACGCCGGGGCAGTTCTTCCAATACATCGAAGCCAAGTACGGGTCGCAACTGGAGGTTCGGCGGGGCGGGTTCGGCGGGCAATGGGAGCTGGTCCGGGTCGGCGCCCCGAGTGCTATGGCCCGGGCGCGCGCCTTCGAGCACCGTTTGCTGCAGAGTGGCGAGCCCGTCGATCCCGGCCTGGTTCGCCGCCTGCTCTCGTACTGGGAGCACAGCTACTCCCTGGCCCCGCCGTGGCCCAAGATACTCACCCGCGAGGAGGCCCTCGAACAGAACCGACAACAATGGCAGATGGTGGCGGACTGGCCGATGCCCGAGCGCATCTGGCCTGCTGGCGAACCGGTATCCCTGCCGCCGGTCGAAGGCGCGGAGGCGCTGCAGCCCAACGGCTTGTCTCTGGCGGACTCGACGTTCATTGCCTGGCACGGCTTCAAGCCCATGCCGAAGGAAGCCTGGATCAGCGGCATCACCGAGCGTCTGGCAGACGGCACGCTGCGTTGCCGCCATCGGATCGATCGGCGGCAACTGCCACCGAGCAGGGCCCAGGTGATCTGGTCGTGGAAGCTGAGCGCGGCCGACGCCGAGGCCCCGGTGATCGTCAAGACCGCGACGGGGACGATGCGCTGGCCCGACGAGGGGCTCGGGGATTACAGCCAGTTTCACTGGATTGCGCCCCGCGGGTTCCAGATCGGCTCGACGTTTGTCGAGCCGCATGGCCCGTTCGCCTTCGCCCGCTCGCGCGAGCCGGCCGGCTGGCTGTTGGCGCTGGTGCTGGGGCAGGGACGCGCCGCAACCTTCAAGAACGGCGAGAAGGCCGAGATGACCTTCGACGAGGTCTACCAGGGGGAAGAACCCGTCTACGAGTTCGCCATCGACATCCGGCCGGGGCCGTGACAGGTTGGGCGTACGGGTGGCCCATCCCCGCCGCGGCGGGGGTGGGCTCGCGATGATCGGGCGCGTGCAAGAGCCTGTCTTGCCGGCGGGAGACCTGCCCATATCCGCATCATCGTCAACCCACCCATCGCGTTGCGATGGATGGGCCACCCGCCCAAACGGTCGCGGACCCGGAGTTGACTGTCGTCACGATGAGTCCTCGACAGGCCCGACGGCGGGGCCCTATGCTATAGGTATGCCTGATCACGCTGATCGTATGGTGAGCGGTTCGTCCTCGCCCCCGGCGGCACCAAGTCCGCCCCGCCTGGTGTTCTGGGAGACCACGGCCGGGTGCAACCTCGAGTGCGTCCATTGCCGCCGGCTGGACGTGTCCCGCGAGCTGATGCAGAACGATCTGAGCACCGCCGAGAGCGTCCGGCTGATCGACCAGATCGCGGCCGTTGGCCGGCCGATCCTGGTGTTCTCCGGCGGTGAACCGCTGATGCGCCCAGACCTGTTCGACTTGGCGGCCTATGCCCGCAGCCGCGGCTTGATGACCGCCCTGGCCACCAACGGCACGCTGATCGACCGCAACCTGGCCGCCCGCATCGCCGCCGCCGGGTTCGATCGCGTCAGCGTGTCCCTCGACGGTGCCGATGCCGACACGCACAACCAACTCCGGGGCCAGCCGGGTTCATTCGAGCGGGCGATGGACGCACTGGGGTACCTGCGGGCCGTCGGCGTCCCCACCCAGGTCAACTGCACCATCGCCCGGCACAATCAGCATCAACTGGCCGACATGGTCCGTCTCGGCGAACAGATGGGCGTCGTGGCCGTACATTACTTTCTGCTGGTGCCGGTCGGCTGCGGCGAGCAGATCGCCGAGGACCAGATGCTCGACGCCCACGAGGTCGAGGAGCGGCTCCTGGAGGTCTGGCACCTCGAGCAGGCCACCACCCTGCAGATCAAAGCCACCTGTGCGCCGCACTACTACCGGATACTGCGCCAGCAGGGCAAGGCGTTGCGACAGTCGGGCGGTCACCCCGGCCCGCGACCGGCTCACCCGGGCGGCCACGCGCCGAGCCACCCCGGTGACGCGGACCCCAGCCGCCTGCACACCGTGACCCGCGGCTGCCTGGCCGGCACCGCCGTCTGCTTCATCTCCCACGACGGCCAAGTCTTCCCCTGCGGCTATCTGCCCCTGCCCGCCGGCGACGTTCGCCGGGAGGAGTTCGCTCAGATCTGGCACCAGAGCACCGTCTTCGCCGACCTGCGCGACCCGGAGAAGCTCACCGGCAAATGCGGCCTGTGCGAGTTCAAATACGTGTGCAGCGGCTGCCGGGCCCGGGCGTTCTACCAATACGGCGACTTCCTGGCCGAGGAACCCTTCTGCGAATTCCAGCCCGCCAAGGCGGCACCCGAGACCCGCGGTTGACCACGATGGGGGAGCTACACACCTTCCCCCCCCCGGGGGGTGAGTGGGAATGTGGTGCTCGCATCGGCGGCGGCTACAGCAGCGTGCCGCGGAGCATGAGGGCGGCGATGGTGAAGTAGATCACGATGCCGGTGACGTCGACCAGGGTGGCGACGAAGGGTGCGGATGACACGGCCGGGTCCAGGCCCAGTCGCCGCAGAATCATGGGCAGCATCGAGCCCACCAGTGTGCCGTACATGACCACCCCGACCAGGCTGACGGCGACGGTGAACGCGATCATGAAATAGTGCTCGCCGTAGACCTGCTCGCGCCAGGGCCAGAACCCGATGCGCAGCAGGGCGATCAGGCCCAGCAGGCAACCGAGCGTGAACCCGGAGCCCGCCTCGCGGACCAGCACGCGCCACCAGTCGCGCAGGTGCAACTCGCGGATGGCCATGGCCCGGATGACCAGCGTGGCGGTCTGCGAGCCGCTGTTGCCCCCGCTGCTGATGATGAGCGGGATGAACAGGGCGAGCACGACGGCCTGGCTGATTTCGCTTTCAAAGTGGCCCATGGCCGTTGCGGTCAACATCTGCCCGAGGAACAGCACCGACAGCCAGACGACCCGTTTGCGCACCATGGTCAGAAAGCCCACGTCCAGATACGGTGCATCCAGGGCCTCGACCGCGGCCATCTTCTGCATGTCCTCAGTGGTTTCCTCCTCGGCCACGTCCATCACGTCGTCGACGGTGACCATGCCGACCAGCATCCCGGCCGAGTCGACCACCGGCAGGGCGACGCGGTCCAGCCGCTGGAACTCGCGCACCGCCTCCTCCTGGTCCTGGTCGACGCGGAGGACCGAGAACTGGCGGTCCATGATGCTGGTCAGCGGGGCGGCGGGGTCGGCCAGGATGACCTCGCGCAGGCGGATGTCGTCGATGAGCAGCCCGTGTTCGTCCACCACGTAGATGACGTTCAGCGTCTCGCGGTCGTGCCCGACCTTGCGGATGTGCTCGAGCACCTGGGCGATGGTCCAGTTGTGCCGGACGGCGACGTAATCCGGCGTCATTCGCCGGCCGATCGACTCCTCCGGGTACCCCAGCAGCTTCGTGGCAACGCGGCGTTCCTCGGGCGACAGCAACGCCAACAGCCGCTGCGTTACCGTGCCGGGCAGCTCCTCCAGCAGCGCGGTCCGGTCGTCGGGGTCCATCTCGTTGAGGACCGCCGCGACCTGCTCCCGCCCCAGGCTCCGCAGGACCTCCTCCTGGTTCTCCAGGGGCAGGTACTCGAAGATGTCCGCCGCCAGCCCGCGCGGCAGGATGCGGAAGACCACGCCGACGTCCTCGGGCGGGAGGTCCTCCAGTAGTTCGGCCACGCTGCTCGGGTCCAGCGAGAGGATGGCCTTGCGCAGGGCGATGAACTCGCGGTTGGCGATCATCTCTTCGATTTCGGGGCCAATGAGTTTGCCAAACATCCACCACCTCCACCCTGGAGGACCGGCGTCGGGTCCGCGGAACAACCGCGTGAGTATACGCGTTTTCGCCGCCGGTCGGGATAGCCGCTCATTGCGGCCCCCGATCCTGATGGGCCCCCCATCGCGTTGCGATGGATGGGCCACCCGCCTAAGATGACGGTTTTCCGGGCCGACCGGCGCCGGCAGGCGGCCGAGGTCCGGGGCAACACTGTGTTTCCCGTACCCTCAGGTGAGTCATGAGCGCACTGGACGATCTGCCAACCACATACGACCCTCGCAACGTGGAGCCGGACGTGAATCGGCTGTGGGTCGAGGGCCACCATTTCCACGCCGAGCCGGCCGGCGGCCAGGACCGCACCTACACCATCGTCATCCCGCCCCCGAACGTTACCGGGGCACTACACGGCGGGCACGCCCTCAACAATACCCTGCAGGACATCCTCATCCGCTGGCACCGCATGCGCGGGTTCAACACCCTGTGGATGCCGGGCACCGACCATGCCGGTATCGCCACCCAGGCGGTTGTCGAAAAACGCATCTTCGAGACCGAGAAGAAGAGTCGCCACGACCTCGGCCGCGATGAGCTGGTCCGCCGCATCTGGCAGTGGAAGGAACAGTACGGCAACCGCATCATCGAGCAGCTCAAGCTCATGGGCTGCTCGTGCGACTGGGAGCGGACGCGGTTCACGCTCGACGACACGTGTGCCCGGGCGGTGCGGCACATGTTCTTCAAGCTGTTCAAGGACGGGCTGATCGTCCGCGGCAAACGGCTGGTCAACTGGGATACGCACCTCCAGACCGCCGTGGCCGACGACGAAGTCTACCATGAGACGGTCAAGGGAAACCTCTGGCATATCCGCTACCCGCTCAAGAACCCGCTGGTGCAGAACCGCGACGGACGCGACGTGCAGATCTCGTTCCTGGCCGTGGCCACCACCCGCCCGGAGCCCATGGTCGGCGACACCGCCGCGGCCGTGCACCCGGAAGACCCGCGCTGGCAGCCGCTCATCGGCAAGACGGTCATCCTGCCGCTGCTGGATAAGGAGATCCCGGTCATTGCCGACCCGATCCTGGTGGACCGGGAGTTTGGCAGCGGGTGCGTCAAGGTCACGCCGGCCCACGACCCCAACGACTACGCCTGCGGGCAGCGGAACGGGCTGCCCATGGTCAACATCCTGACGCCCGACGGGAAGATCAACGAGAACGGCGGGCCGTACGCGGGGCTCGACCGCTACGCCGCCCGCAAGCAGGTCGTCGAGGATCTCCAGGAGCAGGGGCTCATCGAGCGGATCGAGGATCACGAGTCCGACGTGGGGCACAGCGACCGCAGCAAATCGCCCATTGAGCCGTATCTGTCGGATCAGTGGTTTGTGCGCATGGGGGACCTGGATCGCGAAGAGGCAAGCCGGATCGAGGGTTTGCACGGGTCGGCGGGGCTCGCTCAACTCGCGATGGACATGGTCTGCGAGCAGGAGCACGCCTCGGCCGAGGAGCGCCAGGCCTGCGGCAAGGTGCACTTCTTCCCCGCCCGCTACGCCAAGACCTACCTCGACTGGCTCGGCGAGAAACGCGACTGGTGCATCAGCCGGCAGTTGTGGTGGGGGCATCGCATCCCGATCTGGTATTGCGAGACGTGCACAGAGCAGGATCTCGAACGCGCGTTTGACGGGCGCGGTGATGTCGTCTGGCAGCGCGACGAAGCTGCCGGGCGATGGTTGCTGTGTGCCGATCAGGTGGATCTGACCGCTGATGCCATTCCGGGCCACCAGCTCACGCAGGATTCGGACGTGCTCGACACCTGGTTCAGCAGCGCCCTGTGGCCGCATTCGACGCTGGGTTGGCCGGAGGATACGGCGGAGCTGCGGCGGTATTACCCCGGCTCGGTGCTGAGCACGGCCCGCGAGATCATCACCCTGTGGGTGGCCCGCATGGTGCTGACCGGCATGTACAACCTCGGCAAGGTGCCGTTCCACGACGTGTACATTCACGCGGTGATCCAGGACGGGCAGGGGCGGCCGTTCAAGAAGACGCTGGGCAACGGGTTCGACCCGGTGGACATCATCGACGTGTACGGGGCGGACGCCCTGCGCTACACGATGGCCAGCCTGACCACCGAGACGCAGGACATCCGCATGCCCATGAAGGCGGTCAAGCTCGAGGACGGCCGCGAGCTGCAAAGCTCCGAGCGGTTCGAGCTGGGGCGCAACTTTTGCAACAAGCTGTGGAACGCCGCCCGCTTCGCGTTCATGAACCTCGATACGAAGCCCGAGCAGTTGTTCAGCGGGCCAATTGTTCTCAAGGCGCCAGCGCCGTTGCCCATCGAGGATCGTTGGATTCTCGCGCGGGTGAGCCGGGCGTGCGTCGAGGTGCAGGATGCGCTGGCCAGCTTCCAGTTCAGCCGGGCGTTGACCTGCGCCCGCGACTTCTTCTGGGACGCCCTGTGCGACTGGTACCTCGAGCTGGTCAAGTCGCGCGTGCGCGAGGACCGGCAGGCGGACGAGGCCCGGCAGGTGCTGGCCTTCGCCCTCGACCAGTCGCTGCGGCTGCTGCACCCGTTCGTGCCCTTCATCACCGAGCGGCTCTGGCGACAACTTCACGAGTTGGTGCCGCAACGCGGCGGTCTGCTCGAGCTGCTCGGCCTGGTCAAACTCGACGCCGGCCGCCCGCTGATCGTCTCCGCTTATCCGCCGGTTGACGGCTGGCCCGCACTGGACAACCCGCAGGTCGAGGCCATCTTCACCGACTTGCAGACCGCCACGCGTGCGGTCCGCGACATTCGCCAGACGCAGAACGTCCCACCGCGCCAGGCGGTCGACGTGACCATCCGCGTGCCCGACAGCCGCGTTGAATCGCTCAAGCATGAAGCCCACGTGATCCGCCACCTGGCCAACGTCGGCGGGCTGACCATCGGGCAGGACGCTCCCAAGCCGGCCGGTGCCGCCACCCTGGTCATCGGGGACATGCAGATTTACGTGGCCGGCGTGATCGACCCGGCCGCCGAACGCACACGCCTCCAGAAGGAACTGGAAAACCTGGAGAAGCAGATCAACGGCCTGACCGGCAAGCTCAGCAACGACAGTTTCGTGGGCCGGGCGCCGGCCGACGTGGTCCAGCGCGAACGCGACCGGCTTGCCGATCTGCAGACCCGCTGCGATACCGTCCTGCGGACCATCGCGGAACTGGAGTAGCAGGAAGCATGCATCGGATTTCCTGGCCCAACCGGATTACGCTGGTTCGCATCCTGCTGGTGGCGCCGTTCGTCGTACTCATCCTGCACGTGCAGGATGCTCAGTGGGGTGACACGGCCCGCCGGGCGGCCTTGGCCATCTTCGCCGTCATGGCCATCAGCGACGGCCTGGACGGTTTCCTGGCTCGCCGCCTGCACCAGGAATCCGCCGTCGGCCGCTTCCTCGACCCGCTGGCGGACAAGCTCCTCACCTTCTGCTCCGTGATCATTCTCGCTCGTGAGGACACCCACGTCGTCGGCATGCGCCTGCCCGAAACCGTGGCGGTGATCTTGATCAGCAAGGAGCTCATCGTGGTGGTGGGTTTCGGCATCATCTACCTGGCCACCTCGCGGGTCTACATCGCTCCTCAGCGGGTGGGCAAGTGGTGCACCACGCTGCAACTGCTGACCGTCATCGCGATTCTGCTGTCCCCCGATCTGCCGGCGGCGATGGCCCGGGTGCCCGTACCGCTGTGGTGGGCGGCGTCCATGATGGCCATTGTGGCGGTCGCCAAATATTTCACAGTCGGACGCGCGTTCATCGCCCGGTACGAGGCGGGAGTGCAAGCCAGTGACCTATGATTCACAAACCACCGGGAATGTCTATCGACAGCAGTGCGCGCCCCCCCTGTTGCGACTGGTCGCCAAGCTGGGGCTGGCCGTGTTGATCGGCCTGCTGCTCTACCGCTGGGACGTGTCCCTGATACGCACCCGCTATGTTCTGATTCATCCCGGGGAGGCGCCCGCGCAACAGATCATCAGCGGCGTGCGCGAGTTCGGCCAACCGGTCTGCGTGGTCGTGGTCCTGATCGTCGTCGCGTCTTATGATCGCCGGCGCCGGCGGATCGTGGGGCTTATCTTGCTCGCCGAGGTCATCGCTTGGGTCGGCTATCAGCCGGCCAAGATGTTGGTGGCCCGCTACCGGCCGATCGCCATTGTCGAATTCCAGGCCGGCCTGCGACCTGATCCGGCCGAGACGCCCCGATCCGCGCTGGGGCTTTGGCCGCGAGGACCCGGGGGTGAGGGGGCGCCAGCTCGGCCCGAGCCTGCGGACCCATCGACCGAGACGTTGTCGTCGGGTGAGATCCTGGCCGACTTGCGGCCCGCGGATACATGGTTGGGCTGGCGGCCCGGCAACGCAAGCCTGATGACGCAGTCGTTCCCCTCGGGGCACGCGGCCGGTGCATTCGCCCTGGCCATTGTGCTCGCCTACTTTTATCCGCGGCTGGCCTGGATGCTCTGGGTGCTCGCGGTCGGCTGTACCCTGACCCGCTACGTGGACGCCATGCACTGGCCCAGTGACTGCTGGGTCGGGGCGGTGATCGGATACGTCGCAGCCAGGATCGCGCTACGGCTTGGCGGACGTCCGTCTACTCCACGGGCGTCTGGCTGATCTGCTCGAACCAGCCGACCTTGGGCAGTTCACCCACCAGTGGGCCGACGTACTCGCGGAAGCTGTTGAGCACGTTGTTGCCCGCCTGGTTGATGTACTCGTCGGGGACGACCTTGGTAAACGGCGGCTTGTCGGGGGCCACCTCGTGCAGGGCGACCAGTCGCGTGCCCACGGAGTAGGTCGTGCTCGGCAACCGCACGAGGGCGACACTGCCATCCTGGTCCGCGTCGAGCGAGTAGCTGACCGCCATCTGCCCGACCAACCGCGCCTCCCAGGCGTCCACCTCACTGGTGCATGACGGGAAGCTGCGCTGCAGATAGCCGTAGGTATCCGCCCGCAGGCGGGTAACGCTCTTGCAGTTTGCTTTGACCATGGTGCACAGGTAATCCGCCAGGGAGCCCGCGCCCTCCGCCAACTGGACGTTGCCGTGGGCGTCGGTCTGCATCGCTCCCTTCTTGATCTCGACGACCACCTTTTTGGCCCAGGGCGTGCCGTCCTTGTCGGTAATCCCCTCGGAAATGGCCACCAGGCAGCGGCCGAACTGCTGATACATCCGCTCGACGTCGGTGCAGAACTGTTCGATACTGAACGGCCGCTCGGGCAGGTAAACCAGGTGCGGCCCGTCGTCCGGCCGCTGGCGGGCGAGGATGCTCGCCGCCGTGAGGAAGCCCGCGCTGCGGCCCATGAGGATGTTGATTTTGACTCCCTTGAGGGCCCGGTTGTCGAGGTCGTCGCCGATGAACGCCGAGGCCACGAACTTGGCCGCGCTGCCGTACCCGGGGCAGTGGTCCGTGACCAGCAAGTCGTTGTCGATTGTCTTGGGGATGTGAATCACGCGAAGCTCGTACTTGGCGTCGTCGGCCAGCTTGTTGACCACCTGGGCCGTCTGAGCCGAGTCGTTGCCCCCGATGTAGAAGAAGTAGCGCACGTCCTGCTTGCGGAAGACGTCGAAGATGCGCTCGCAGTATTCGACGTCGGGCTTGTCCCGCGTGGAGCCCAGGACGGCCGCCGGCGTCTGGGCGACCAGCTCGAGCATGTTGTTCGGCTGGCGCTTCAGATCGTAGAACTGTTCGTTGATAATCCCCCGTACGCCGTATCGGGCGCCCAGCAGACGCTTGATGTGCGCGTACTTGTGCGCCTCCTGGATCACGCCGACCAGCGACTGGTTAATGACCACGGTCGGGCCGCCGGCCTGACCCACCACTGCCGTACCTGAAGCGGGATGTCCCATACCAATACCTCTTCCTATGGTTCTGACGCACGGTACCCCACAAGCCTACCCACCGTTGCGGATTCTACCATGTCCGCTCGATGAATCCAGTATCGATGTCGCCCTTGAGGAATCGGGTGTGAGTGAAAATTTCGCGGAACAGGGGGATGGTCGTTTTGATCGGCTCGATGACGAACTCCTCGAGGCAGCGTTGCATGCAGGTGATGGCCTCCGCCCGGGTGGGGCGGTGGACGATGAGTTTGGCGATCAGCGAGTCGTACCGGGGGCTGATGGTCAGGCCGGCGTACGCGCAGGTATCCAGTCGTACCCCCGGCCCGCCGGGGGGATGGAACTGGGTGATGCGGCCCGGCGAGGGTCGGAAGTTGTTGGCCGGATCCTCGGCATTGATTCGGCACTCGATGGCTGCCCCTTGTGGCTGGATGTCCCGCTGCCGGAGCGAGAACGCCTCCCCCGCCGCCGCCCGCAATTGCCATTTCAGCAGATCGTGGCCGGTTACCATCTCCGTGACCGGATGCTCGACCTGGATGCGCGTGTTCATTTCCAGGAAGTAGAACCGGCCCCGCGGATCGACCAGGAACTCGACGGTGCCCGCGCTGTGATAGCCTGCCGCGCGGGCCAGTCGCACGGCGGCTTTGCAGAGCTCCTCCCGGGTGCGACTGCTGAGTCCCGGGCTGGGCGACTCCTCGATCAACTTCTGGTGCCGCCGTTGCAGACTGCAGTCCCGCTCGCCGAAGTGCAGGACGTTGCCCGCCCGGTCGCCCATGATCTGGACCTCGACGTGGCGGGCGGCCTCGACGGCCTTCTCCATGTACAGGTCCGCGTTTTTGAAAGCCGCCTGGGCCTCGGTCCGGGCGGCGAGCAGGCTGTGTCGCAAGGTGGCCTCGTTATGCACCAGCCGGATCCCGCGGCCGCCTCCTCCCGCCGCCGCCTTGACCATGACCGGGTACCCCGCCTCCGCGGCCCAGCGGATGGCGTCCCCGTCGTCCTCGATGGCCCCCTCGGTCCAGGGGATGGTCGGCACCTTCGACTTGCGGGCCAGCTTCTTGGCCGCGATTTTGTCACCCAGTAGCCGCATGGACTGCGCATCGGGCCCGATGAATTCGATCTTGGAATCCCGGCAGGCATCGGCGAACTGGGGGTTCTCCGACAAAAAGCCGTAACCCGGGTGGATGGCGTCGACGTTGGCCACCTCCGCGGCGGCAATAATCCGGTCGATCTTCAGATAGCTCTCGCCCGCGGGTCCGGGACCGATGCACACCGCCCGGTCCGCCAGCCGCAGGTAGGGGGCCTCCCGGTCCTCTTCCGAGAATACGCACACCGTCTGGACGCCCAGCTCCTTGCAGGCGCGGAGAATCCGCAGCGCGATCTCTCCCCGATTGGCTATCAACACGCGAGAGAACATTCTTCGTTTTCGTCTCCCCGCTGCGGTAGGCACCGGTCAGGCCTTGGGCCGGACCAGCATGAGCGGCTGCCCGTACTCGACGGCCTGATCGGTGTGCACCAGGATCCGTTCGACCGTGCCCGCCACTTCCGCGTGGATCTCATTAAAGACCTTCATGGCCTCGATCACGCAGACGGTGGTCGTGGCGTCCACCTCACTGCCGATGGTGACGAAAGGCGGAGACTCCGGATCGGAGGCCGCGTAAAAGGTGCCGACCATGGGTGAGCGGATGGGGACCAGACCCTCGTCCTCGGCCGGCGGAGCGGCTACGAGTGCCGGAGCCGCCGGCAGCGACGGCATGGCCATTTGCGGGGCGGCCGTCATCATCACCGGTTCGCCCGTTGGGCCCTTCCGCAGGGTGATCATCGATTCGCCCTCGCGGATGCGGATCTCGCTGAGGCCGTGTTCGACCATCAACTCCAGGAGCTCGCGGATTTTGTCTATGTCGACCACGCCTTGACCACCATCGATTCGAGGTCCCGCGCCAAGTGGCTCAAGACCTCACAACCGTCGTTCGTCACCAGTACGTCATCCTCGATGCGCACACCGCCGACGCCCGGATAGTACACGCCAGGCTCGACGGTGACTACCATTCCCGGCCGGAAGCGCTCGGGCGACCGCCACGACACCCGGGGGGCCTCGTGGATGTCGAGCCCGATACCGTGTCCCAAGCCGTGCGTGAAGTGCCGGTCCATCCCCGCCTGCTTGAGACGGCTGACCGCCTCGGCGTGGGCGTCGCACATCCGCACCCCCGGCCGGATTGACCGGATAGCCGCCGCCTGGGCCGCCAGCACCTGCTCGTACATGTGCCGGAAGCGAGGCGGAATTTTATGAATGAACACCACCCGGGTCAAGTCGCTGCAGTAGCCCCGGTACACGGCCCCCCAGTCGATGAGCACCGCACTGCCCTGCTTGATCGGGCGATCACCCGCGACCGCGTGAGGCTGCGAGGAGTTCGGGCCCTCCGCCACGATGATCGGGAAGCTCGCTCCCTCGGCCCCCTCGCGCTGCATCTCGAACAGCAGGGCCGCGGCCAGTTGCCGCTCCGTGGTACCGGGCCGCAACCGACGGAGCGCCGTTTGAAAGGCCGTCTCCGCGATGCGGATGGCCTCGCGAAGTGCCGATAACTCCGTCTCATCCTTGATCTGCCGTAGTTCCTCCGTCACGCCGGGCAGCCCCACCAGCCGCGCTGGACGCAGGGCCCGACGCCAAGCGGTGTGCTGCCCCACCGAGACGTGGTTCGGATCGAAACCGATTCGCCCCAGGCGGTGACGTTTTGCCAGCCTCGCCAGTACCTCCGGCACCCCTCCCTTGCGAATCACCGCCTTCGCCCAGGGCGCCGTATGGGCCGCCGCTTCCGCGAACCGTCCGTCGGTCAGTAGGATCACCTGCCGCGGCAGCAGCAACACAGCCCCGTCCTCGCCGTCGAATCCCGTGAGGTAATATTGGTCCGTCCGGCGGGTGACCAGGTAGCCGTCCAGAGTCTTCTGCTGTATCCTGGCTCGACAGGCCTGCAGTCGGGCCGCGAGGTGCGGTGGCGGCCTGCTGGGGCGGCGTCTGGTTTGCAGCGGCAATGCTTGACCTCCTGCTGGGGCTTACGTACCCGTGGCCGCCGCGACTCTACGGAACGACCCGGGATGTGTCCAGACGTGGGTGACGAACAGCAACAAGTTGCCTTGGTCCTGGCAGCGGACCACAGGGCCTGAATATGCGTGTGCTGGTCAAAGAGGGTGAAGCCGTTCTGGCCGACCTGACCTTCGAGGATGAACAGGTCTACGTCGGCTCCGACCCGGCCTGCGCCATCCATCTGCCCGACATGCGGGTCAGCGCACGCAATGCCCTGATTGCCCCGACCGAGACCGGCCAGTGGCGTATTGAAAGCCTGGACTACAGCAACGTCATCCAGGTCAACAACCACGGACTTTTGGATCCACGAATCCTCGATGACGAGGATGAAATCACCCTCCACGGCTACCTGCTCAAGATTTACCTCACTGCGCAACTCGACCAGCGGGCGGTCGAGGTCGAGGACCAAAGGCTGGGAGCGGACGAACTGGCGAAGATCCGTCAGTACCCGTTGCCCGCAGGCTCGATCGTCAAGCGGCACTTCGACGGCATCACCATGGTCAAGGCTCAGCTCGACCAAGCCTCGAACCTGGGCATCGAGGTCTCGCATTGCCGTGATATCCACGAGTTGATTGAGATCGCCCTCAACCTGCTGCTGCGGTCGTTCGATGCCCGCTCGGGGTGGATCGGCATCCGACGGCAGCCGCAGGGGGAACTCGAGGTGGTGGGCGGGCGGCTCCCCTCGGGACAGAGCATCGGTGTCAACCCGGTCATCGAGTTGCTTCAGTATCGCTGTTGCGAACGCAGCCAGTACATCTGCATCCGCAAAGTGACGGACCAGCCGGACATCGGTTCCGCCATGGCCGTGCCCCTCTCGACGCGGAAGGGGACGTTCGGCATGATCTATGTGGATCGTCGGCCGCGAACCCGGCGGTTCCAGATCCCCGATCTCGACCTGCTCACCGCGTTCGGCTCCGCGGTGGCCGCCAAGCTGGACACGCTCCTCCAGGGTCGCATGTTGCGCGAGGCCGCGGTCTCCTCCACGGAGGTGAGCGTGGTCCAGGCGATTCAGACGCGGCTGGACCCCAAGGGGACTCCAGGCTGGACCAACCTCCAGATGGCGGCCTACAGCCGCTCGGGCCAGGAGACGCCGGGCGACGTCTACGATGTCATGAAACGCCCGGATTCGGAGATCACCGCCGTGCTCCTCGGGCACGTTCGAGCCCGGGGGGCATCGCTGGCCCTGGCCATGGCCCGGGTGCATTCCACTTTCCGCGTGGCCATGCTGCACAATGACTCCCCTCATGCCTTCGCCCGCCAGTTGAACTGGCTGGTCTACGACGAGCGGGATCCATCGCTGGTCGACGTCATGTGTGTGTTGATTGACGCTCGTAGCGGCAAGCTCCAGCATTGCCGGGCCGGCCGGATCGGGGCCTTCATCGTCGACCCGCGCGGTGAGCCGCGCAAACTGGTTGCCGCCGACGGGCCTTCCATCGGTGCCGTCCGCAACCACGAGTACCATTCCAAGATCGATGCCCTTGCGCCCGGGGAGACCCTGGCGATCTACACCCGGGGCGTGGCCACCCCGACCAACGCCGAGGGCGAACGGTTTGGCGAAACCCGGTTCATCCAACTGGTGTGCGACGGGTTCGGGCAACCGCCCACCACCACGGTGACCGATATCAGCCACGAATTGGCGTCCTTCTTCGCCGATGGCCGCCATCCCGACGACATCACCGTCATTCTGCTGCACCGCAAGGAGGGGAGTTGAGGAGGAATGGAGAATGAGGAATGATGAATGATGAATGAGGAATGAAGGATGGAGATGCATCACGACGTGAACCAGCCCGGGAGTGATTCCCCTGGCCCGCGCCGGGACAAAAGCGGTGGCTTACATAAGCTGGGTTCATTGGTTGCGGCAGGGCGGCCGCGTTGAATGAGGAGCATGGCGATGTCTCAATTCCGGACTCGGGATCTGCAGGGTAGACGCTCGTTTCGGCTGCTGACGCTGGCCTTATTGCTGGCCCAGGGGGCGGTCGCGTCTTTTGTTCCTTTGGCGGTCGGGCAACTGCCCACCACCCCGCCGGAGGATATCGTCAAGGACGCCCGCATCTCGCCGTGGCAGCCGGTCTTCCGCGGGATCGAGTTGTGCGAGGCCTCCATCGAGAAGCCCCGCCCGCTCCAGGTTCGGGCGGCACGCATCGATTTGCGTGAGGAAGGCATCCGCTTCTTCGTCACGCCGTCCAACGGCGACGCGCCCGGCGAGGTCAACGGCCGGCGGTCGACCCAGTTCCTCACCGAGTTCAAGCTCCAACTGGCGATCAATGCCTCCTTCTTCGGCGGCAAGTTCGAGGTGGGTGCCGAACAGGACGTGATCGGACTGTGCATTTCCAACGGTGATCGCTACTCGCCGCCCGACCAGCGGGCCGCCCTGCTGATCGGCAAGGACAACCGGGCCTGGATTGCCGAGCCGCCCACCGACGTCGAGAAGGCCTACAACGCGGTGGCGGGCGACACGATCATCGTGAAAGAGGGCCGCAACATCGTGGACCGCAACGCCCGTGACGGGTTCACCGGCGGGCTGCATCCGCGCACCGCGGCGGGCATCACCCGCGACGGTCGCTACCTGATCCTCATGACCACCGACGGTCGGCAGGCCGGCTACAGCGAAGGCACCTCCAAGCCCGAGACGGCCGAGTGGCTCATCAAGCTCGGGGCCTGGGTCGGCCTCAACCTCGACGGCGGCGGCAGTACCAACCTGGTGATCGAGGGCCCGGACGGCAAACCCAAGCTGATCAACCACCCGCAGAGCACTACCTGGCTCCGCCCATGTGCCAACCACATCGGTGTGTACGCCAAGCCGCTGCCGACCACCCGGCCGGCAGCCGCCGCACCGAACTGAAGCCCCGGCCGGAAGCCCTGCGGCGATTTTCTTGCGGGAAGCAATCTCGCCCCACGATATGACTCCGATCAGGCTTCCGTCCGGTGTTCGGTCTCGATGCTTCGAGGTGCACATTCAGCCGAAGCCAGAGAAGGAAGCGGCGGTCTCGGCTTGTTGGTCGTGCTCACGGCTGCCCGGGGCGTGGGGTGGGCTCGCCGCTGCCGGGGATGGAGAGGTTCGGCTGGACCTCGGCGGTCAAGGCTCGCTCGAAGCTGACCTTGTGCATGGCCCGGTCGCGAATGACGACCTTGCCCGGCGGGCCGTCGCCGAGGGCGAGCTCCATCCGGAGGTCCTGATCGCGCAACTGCACCTCGACGACCGCCACCCCGTTCTGCTGCTCGAATCGCACCGGCGGCGGGTGCAGGATGACCTTGTCGGTGGGAATGAGCAGGTGCAGGAAGGTGACGCGATCGATGTCCGCGGTGGGGAAGACGTCGAGCCGTCCCCAGGTCGCCCCGCATCCGAAGTCCGGTCCCAACCCGGTCGGCTGGGTCAGCGTGTAGGCGGCGTTGGGTGAGCGCAGGAACGCGGCCGGCCAGAGTCGGTGCTCGTAGCCCATGGGGTCACCGCCGTAGTAGCTCCGACCGGCCGACGGGCCGCTGAGGATCTGCCGGGGTTCCATGGGACCGCCGACGACCCGCCGCCGGACATCATCCGGACCGGGCAGCAAGGTGCACACGAACAGGCGGCCGTGCCCCTGCGTCACTTCAAGCCAGCGCTCGGCCGGCCACAATTCCCAGATGCCCGCTTGCGCATTGAGGCCGGACAATTGCCGGGCATGGCGCAGGTCGCCAAGGTGCTCCTCCCCGTCGCGGTCGAACGAGATGGCCGGTCTGGTGTCCCCCGGCTGATCCGACGCCAGCCGTGGGCGGGCGGGTAGCTGCAGGTGCCACGTTTTGATCGACCGCAGTTTGGGCGTCTCCAGCCGGTCGAGGACCAGCAGGGCTCCCGCATGCACGAACAGCATTTGGCGGGTATAGGAGGTTACGAGTTCAGGCGCATAGGCCGGGGCGAGATCGGCGGCCGCGTAGCTGTAGAATGAGTTGGTTTCGAAGGCCGTCAGCCGCCCGGTGTGGCGCTCGGTGGCGATGACGTCGCCGGCCGAGAGATCGTAGTCGCGCTCGATGAGCCGCTGGTCGCCCATGGCCGGCCAGGGGCGGCCGTAGTGTTCCTGAAGGCCCGCCCGTTCGGAGACGGTCACGCAGTTGTGAGCGATGGTCGCCTGGTAGTAGGCGTCCCAGTCACCGGAGACGGTCCCGATGGTGGTTTGTCCGCCCTTGGTGGGCACGGCCTCGTAGGTCACGTCGTCGCCGCTGTCGATCGCCAGCCGCCCCTTGCGGTAGATCTGGAACTGGCCGGCGTCGAAGTGTTGCCGCGATCGCCAGTAGGGCTGCCCGGCATCGAACAGCACGACCGTCTCGCCGCGATCCCAGCCGCTGCGCATGGCCACCCAGCCGCCGCCGAAGTTCCAACCCATGGGGCAGGCCCGCCGGGCGGCCTCCGGCTGCTCCAGAGGACCATAGAGCAGTCTCACCCACTGGTAGCGGTCGAGCTCGGGCGTGGTCAACTCGGTGCCCGGGATCAGCGAGCGGTTGGCGTACCACGTGGCCACCGGGTCGCGCGTCTGGCGGGCGATGGCCCAGGACACCGCCGGCAGGAAGCCGCGATAGATCTGTCCCGGCGCCGCCGGGGCATGGCTGCCGTCATCGTGGATGAACCCGTGGGTCAGCAGCGTGTAGTTGGTGTCGGCGTAAAAGTAGTGATAGAGGCTCCGCCCGAGGCTGTCGGCCAGCTCGGGCCAGAGCGAGCGCCCCGCGCCGGTCCGCCAGAGTTCAACGGCCAGGACCAGGACGGCCTCTTCCCAGGCCGCGTTGCCGCTCGACGTGGGCATGCCTCCGCGCTGCCGGCAGAAGCCGACCAGCAACCCTTCGATATAGAGGTGGGCCGCATCGAGAACCCGGGCGACGCGCTCCGCGACCGCCGGCGACCGGTCCGCCGCCGGTTCACCGTGCAGCACCAGCGCCCCCGCCACGCCGGCCAGCTTGCGCTGAAACCGGTAGTAGTTCAACGGGCTCTCGCCCGCCTCCAGCGGCTCCAGCATCGTCGCCAGCCGGTCCACGATCCGCAACCGCGGCTCGGCGTCCAGCGCATCCCAGCAGTAGTCCAGGGCCACGACCGCATCGAGATCGTACACCCGGCGATCCGGGTCCAGCAGTTCGCGGGCCACACATTCCGTGTAACGGTCCGGCCGGCCGAAGTCCCCGGTGATCAGGTGCAACAGGGCGGGCACGAAGAGATCGTCGCCGCGCAGACGAGTCGGCATGATCTCGTCGGCCACCCGGCGGAGCAGATCCAGCACCGCCCGTTGCGAACCGAACCGGATGCCCCGCTCCCGGGCGACGGGGTCATCCTGGTAACCGTCAATCCCGCACTCCACGCGCAGCCGGGCCACGTCCCCGCGATGCAGCAGCAGCCGCGGATGGTCGGCGGGGATCTTCAGCTCGTCCGCGTGTAGCGGCAGAACGGCCGTCGCCGCGATCACCCAGGCAGCCCATCCGGTGGCTCGTGTCGTCATCGGGCCTCCCGCCTCGAATCACTCCCTTGCGAAGCCGCAAGCGGCCGCTCGCCGTACCGCCGCACACAGATCCGCCACCTGCCGGGCTGCCGCCACGTCGTGCACGCGGATACACTCCACCTCCGCCAATGCACACACGGCCACCGCTCCCAGCGTGCCCGCCAGCCGATCAGCCGGGGCCGGCACCCCCAGCACCTCGCCGATGAACCGCTTGCGCGACGGGCCGACCATCACCGGCAGGCGCACCTCGCGGAACTCCCGGACGCCCGCCAGGAGCGCGAGGTTATGGGCCGTCGTTTTGCCGAATCCGATACCCGGGTCGATCAGGATGCGCTCCTCTCGGATCCCCTGGCGTACCGCCGCGAGCACGCGTTCGGCGAGAAACTCCTTCACCTCGTCAATGACATCGTCATAAACCGGGTCATCCTGCATGGTGGCCGGCGTGCCCAGCATGTGCATGAGCACCACGCCCGCCCCCGACTCGGCCGCCAGCGCCGCCATCTCCTCATCATCCCGCAAGGCGGACACGTCATTGATCAGCACAGCACCCGCCTCCACCGCCGCTCGGGCCACCGCCGCCAGCCGCGTGTCGATCGAGATGGCCGGCCCCTCGGCACCGAACCGCCGGGCCAACTCGGCGATCACGGGGCGGGTCCGACGGATCTGCTCCTCTGCATCTACCGGTTGGCTGCCCGGGCGGGTCGACTCGCCGCCGACGTCGATGGCATCCGCGCCTTCCTCGGCCATTCGGCAGCCGGCGGCAATCGCGTTCTCCGTGTCCAGGTAACGCCCGCCGTCGCTGAACGAGTCCGGCGTCACGTTGAGGACACCGAAGATGAACGGCCCGCCGCCCGTCACCAGCGGTCGGCCGCGCAGCATGATCGGGCCTTTTCTCTTCATGGCACCATTATACGGCGATCCCGCCTGCCATGCGGTCGTTTTCCAAACAACGAGCCGCGGGCTTCCAACTCAACGAGCCGCGGGCTTCAGCCCGCGCGGCCTTTCGAAGGGGACCAGCGCTTCTCGCGTGAGGAAGCACCGCGCGGGCTAAAGCCCCGCGGCTCGTTGGATTCGGCGCCCGCGGCTCGTTGCCATTCGATCACCCTGCGGATGAGAGCAACTCGGCTAGGGCGATCCACTCGGTCGGGCTGAGGCACTCGGGTCGCAGGGCCGGGTCCCATCGGCCATCAGCGATCACCGCCGCCAGCGCCGCGTCGTTCAGGAGATGACGCAGGCTCCACTTGAGGGTCTTGCGCCGGTGGTTGAAGCACGCATGGACCAGGCCGGCCAGAACGCCGTGGCGAAAACCGGCGCCGTCGGTATCCGGATGTCGCAGGCCGAGGCGGTCGACCTCGGCGGAGCAGGCCGGCCTACAGACCGGGGACCGCACGTCGGGCGGCACGGGGTCCATCCGCAGCATGGCCGAGTCCACCTTCGGACGCGGCCAGAAAGCCGGCGGCGGCACACGAGCGATGCGTTCACAAACAGCCACCGCTTGGGCCAGAACGCTGATCGGCCCGTAATCGCGGCTCCCCGGAGCGCTGACGAAGCGGTCGGCGACCTCGGCCTGCACGGTAAAACACAGCCGGTCGAAGCGCGGTTGTCCCACCAGCAGGTCGAGGACCAGCGGCGTCGCCACCTGGTACGGCAGGTTGGCCACCAGCAGGAGGCGCCCGCCGTGTGCCCGCTGCCGGGCATGAAGCGCCTCTCGCACCTCGACCGCCACAGCCGTTTTGCGCTCCAGCACGTCGCCCTGGATCATGGTGAGCTTGTCGGCCGGCCGCACCCGGTCGCGGCAAACGCGATGCAGCGTTCGGTCAATCTCGACGGCCACGACGTGTCCACACTGCTGCACCAACGCCTCGGTGAGCGATCCGGTGCCCGGCCCGACCTCGAGCACGACATCCGCAGCCGTCAGCTCGGCCGCCGCGACCAGCTTGCCCATGAGGTTCCCGTCGATGAGGAAATGCTGCCCGAACCGTTTGAGCGGGCGAATACCGGCGGCAGCCAGAATAGCCTGGATCTCGGTCTTGGTCTGCGGCATGGTCTCCAGTATCGGCGATGCGGCAGGTGACGTACAATTCCAGGCGGGGATGGGCGACCCGCCGTGGTAGCGGTCGCCCCCCGTGGCGACCGCTGGGCGGCGAAAACGTTGCAGGGAGGTGGGGGCGTCCCGGCCCTCGGTCGCCACGGGGGGCGACCGCGACAAGGGGCGACCGCGACAAAACAGTGCCGTCATCCTCGCCCCGGGAGGTACCATGTTGCGTTCCGACGAAGTGCTCAAGCAGGCGGCAGACACCATCGGCGTCAAAGCGCTGGCCGCACGGCTGAAACTTTCACCCGCCCTGGTGTACAAGTGGTGCGAAGCGTACGACGCCAGCGACCCGGACACGAGCGGGGCGCGTAACCCGCTGGACCGCCTGGCGGATATCGTGGAGGCTACCGGCGACCTCGAGGTGGTCAACTGGCTGTGCCACCAGGCCGGCGGGTTCTTCGTGCCCAATCCGGAAGTAGACGTTAAACGCATGAATACCGATCTGCTGGTGGGCACGCAGCAGTTGGTGCGGAAGTTCAGCAACATGCTCGAGGAGGTCAGCCGGTCCATCGCCGACGACGGGCTGATCGAGCCGGCCGAGGCCGCCCGCATCCGCCATCACTGGGAGAAGCTCAAACGCGTCGCCGAGTGCTTCGTCGTGGCCGGCGAGTCCGGCCTGTATCACCAGTCGCCGTGACCGCGCGAGCCGCGGCGGCTCGCGAGGCATCCTCGGGTCCGTGACGGAATCGGCGGGCTTGGTGTGTCCCATTTTGCTCCGACGGACCGTAGCACGGGGGGAGCGGCGCGACGGCGCAGCCGGCCGACGTGAAACCCGTGGGAACGGGATCCGCCTCTTTCTCCCCCCGCCCCGGCAGGGGCGGAGGATGGACGGGGGCGCCAAGCCGACGAGTTGCAACCCGTGGGCTCCTGCGCGTGCGATCCTCAGCGGGCGAAAAACGCAACGGCGCCGCAGCCGGTTCTCGCCAACCCTTCACGAGTCGAACCCCTCAGGAGTAATCATTGAACAAGGAGGTAACTGAGGAAACAGAGAGGTCGGTCTGTCCTCCGTTCCCTCCGTTCTCTCCTTGTTCAAGACTTCAGTGCTTGTTTCGGTGTAGGCTCCGTGACGCAGCATACCGGGTGCCGTGAACGGCCGCCGTCCCTGCCGGGGCGGGCCTCTTCCAAGGGTGCCGTTTTCCACGGGTTCGGTCGCCTGCGGCGACCTCCACCCGTGGCTACATCCCTTGGCCCCTATCGGGGCCGGATCAACATAAAAGTAGAATGTCTTTTCCTTTCCTACGGCAAAACGATTACCCGACAGCCAATATCAACTCGCTCAAAGACCCACTCGACGTGCTCGTTCCTTAAGCCGACGCATCCTCTTGTTGCTGGACAATCCTCAAGGCCGCCGTGGATCATGATCTCACCCCCCAGAGTCGTATTCCACGGGGGCCGACGTCCGTCGGCGTGCGCAGCCATGATCTCCTCGAACTCGGCCTGGCTGATGAGTCCTTCTCTCAGACCTCGTTCCCCATCCTCTCGCTCTGGATAACTCAAACCGAGCGATCGATGGAATCGGCTGTGTTCGTTCTTTGTGCAGACCCTGAAGGTGCCTTCGGGGGTCCGTTCGTCGTTTTGCACCTGCTTGTCCCCTTCCATGCGGCCTAGACAACACGGAAAGGCGATGGAAAGCCCTTCCCGAAATATGGCCGTCAGCGTGCAATCCCGTTTGGAGATTCGAATGCAGCAAATCACAGTTTCATGGCTCCATCAAGTCCGAGTGTCAACCACTTGGTGATTCGGTCGGCGGTATCACGCGAGCCCACACCGAGCCGAACAATGTCATCCGGGATCAGGATCTCATTCGTCTCTTCCCGGGCCAACCGCTCACGTTTTCGGGGGTTGCTCGCGAAGTGCTCCACCGTCGAGATGCTTGCACCGAAAGTGCATGCGAGTCGCATGGGGCAGTTAGGGTTGGTGGCGTTGTGGCCCACGATCTTCTCCAGCGCACACCCTATCCTGGGGGATTTCACATGGAACGAAAGCTGACCGCCAACCAGCCCATCCAGGTGCTTCGCATCAGGGACGCGTACGGCGGTAACTGCCGGGTGCCCCCGCAAGGAGTCGGCGATGCTGATGACCTTCGGCGACAACGATACCATTCGATCTTGCAGGGACATTACCTGCTCCCAAATCTTGTGGGCGCTGCTCAGTCCTATCGGATTACCCCACAGTTCCATCTTGTCCCGGACGAGACGAGCCTTTCCAGGGTCTGTGAACAGTGCAGCCCCGCCGAGTTCGAAGCCATTGCTCGGATACTTGCTGAGAGACAGCACGCACACATCCGCGCCTTTGACCAGTGCCCGCTGGAGCGGCTGCAGCGTCGTATCCACGACGAGCAGTGCATCGCACACTTCGTTCATGCAGGCCCGCAACGCTGAAACGTCGAAGGAATCCAGAAACCAATTCCGGGGATTATCAAGGTAGACCACATGCGGCTGAAAGGTCCCGAGGACTTCAGCCAGACGGCGGATGTCTTTTAAATCAATATGCGTCGACTGCCACCGTTCACGGTCACGCTCAAACTCGCGAATTGCGGAATCGACTTCGTAGTATAGTCCACGATCACATACCAGCCGACCATTTACGGGGACCAGTGCGTCGAGGGCTACGACACACGCAGCCTTCCCTGAAGGGAACAGCACGACCTGCTTAGCTTCGGTCAGGTCCTTCAACGCGGCTGCCAGGCCATTCGATGCCGAATGATCGTTCCGAGCGTAGTAAAAGTGTTCCTCGACGTGCGCAAGACCCGCTGCCCGGTCCTCCGGTTCGGAGAAATCAGGAGCGACACCATCCTCGATTGCTGGTTGCAGCCTGGGGATCGTCCGATTCTTTTCCGTCGGCGGTTGAATCGTCGGAGGCGCCAGCACTTCCGTAAGAATGGGGGTGTTACCCTTGGCCAGCGCCCACCTGACCGTACCCCATTCATAGTGCCACCATTCCTGCTCAAGGCCCGCCCAGCCCGTACAATCGAACGCATCCATCAGCCAGCCGCGATACAGCGCCGCTGATCGCTCGGCATCTGTGCTCGGCGGGTGTTCCTGGAAGTAGTTGCGGTATGAGCGCTCCCCAAATTCGTCGAATTCGGACCCAAGGAACGCTTCGCGCCCGTCAACGATGAGTGTTATGTCGACGGCTCCGCCCGTCCCATGAGGAAAAATGCCGTCGGGGTCACTCACGAAGTCGCGCGTTTGTTCGTGCAAAAACTGGGGCGACCACTCCGCGTGCTCAGCCTGGAGTCGGGCGCGATACTCATCGAAGATGGCACGCTGGGTGGCTGGTGACCGGTAAGCGTCCCAGAGAAGGATCGACGCACGGCCACCTGATACTTCGCCCACGTACTTCGCGGCGTTCCGCAAGGGGACCATGGCCACCTCGGCAAGCCATGGTAATCTCATCGCACCGGATAAACCACGGAGAGCGTACACTAGTCGGGAGGTTAAAAAACGCACCGGCCGCAATTCGTCGCTACAGTTTCGCATTCGGTCTCCTTCGCTGCTAACATTGCCAAGTGCCTGGGTTCCCTGCGAACCCGTCTCGGCCCTTGTGAATTATCTCTGACATCCGGCCTGGGATCTGCGAAAGTTTGGCTTTCCTAACTTGCGCTAACTTGCGCATGGACGGTGGGCGTCTTTCATGTATAATGGTGACATGATGGCAGCCTCTTCCTCACACCCACGCCGGAACACGCGGATCGTCCTCGAAGACCGCTTCGTCAGTGCAGCCGCGAAAAAAGG
This sequence comes from uncultured Planctomycetales bacterium, assembly GCA_964511155.1. Taxonomy (GTDB): domain Bacteria; phylum Planctomycetota; class Phycisphaerae; order UBA1845; family PWPN01; genus JAAYDF01. Next base: position 27,471 of record CAZEEJ010000059.1, read on the forward strand.
CTTCACCGAACGCGCAGATTTCATTCAGCACGTAAAGGACAGCCACGCGGGTGAGCCTAGTAAACGCTGGATCGAGCAAGTCTGGTCCACAAAGGGGAAATCAGGCGACGGAAAGGCGAAGAGCTGGACGACTATCAGTGCCGTAGTCGAAATCCTCGGAGTCACGCCGGAGTGGCTGACGGACCCGGCTGTGAATGAACCCTGCGCCGGTGCCCCCCTGATCCGATCGCGGGTTCGCCGTGCTGTCAGGGCTGCGCGGGCCTCACAAAACGCTAAACAAGCCAGGGATGAGCTCCGGGCCGCGCTGGCAGCATGCGAACAGGTTCCCGTGAATCCGTCCGCGGCCGAACTTGCCGAAACTGCCGTCTGCAAGGCCAGGGTCCTCGCAGAACTTGCCGCCGACAACGGCAGCGCAAACGGGCGAACGGCCCTCTGGCTTGACGCCCTACGGCCTCTGGATGAGTACCGTGAGCCTCCGGAGCCCGACATCGAGGCTGCCTTGCTCTACGCCACCATCTCGACGGATTTTGCCCAGGACACGCTTTGCACGGCAACCGCGAAGATGAAGAACTCAAAACTGGCGGCTGCCAAAGACTCTATCGACAGTGTGTTGAGAGAAACGTTGGATGACGACGCCAGATCATTGCTTCTTGCGAAGAAGGCGGCTTTGCTGCGTGAACAGTCCCTTGTAGCTACCGTCGAGTTGCCGTGGAAGCGGCGAGTTGAGTCTCGCAGGTCGTATTTGGACGAGAGCATACGCTGCACTAAAGCAGCCCGTGATATTCTCGATACCCCTGTTGTCACCCTACAATGCGGCCTAAGCTACTGGGCGCTGGCACGCAATGAGTACTGCACGTCATCGCGTGAGGGTTTGCTCAATCAGGCGGAGGGAGAACTGATCCGAGCTGCTGTTTACAGCACAGAGTCCGCCTTGCTCAGCCTTGCGCGTTTCTATCGCCTCACTTGGCGTCCACTGGAGGCATGTAAGGTGTTCGAGCAATTGTCGCGCCAGCGATGGCGGACGCGGATGACGCTCCGAGGCTCCTTCATTTACGGCGAAGCTGTCGACCAGCTATACTATCGGGATACTCTACCAAGTGAACGGGATCGTCATCTTGATACGGCGTGCGGGGTTCTTCTGGAAGCCGTTGCGGCCGGCTGTGCGTCGGCGAGAACGATCGTTGCCCTGGCACATGTTCGCGCTCGGATTGAAGGTCCAGAGGCGGGCAAGACGGAGTTGGTGCGGCTACGCGTTGACAACGGGCAACTCGACTGGGATGTGGTCATTGGCTTAGTAACCGATGGATCGTCTTCAGACGAGCTGTCGCAAGCCTTTGCTCTTGGCCTGGCCGACAGCGGGGTCTACTGTAGCATCGCGAGGTTCCTCTACGAGCACCTGCAACAATCTAAGAAGGCCAAGGCGTTGCTGGAAGCCGCCCTCACCCTTGATCCGAGGAGCGATATCGCTCTCAAGCTCTTGGCCGAGATCTTTGTTTCTGAAGGTGAGTTCGAGCGCGCACGCACGGTCGCCGCCCAGGCAGAGAACTTTGCTCCACCTGTGCGAAGGCAGTGGGCGCGCCAACTGAAGGAGAGTATCGACGTGAGCCTTCAGTCCAAGCGGGGTCAGGCTACCGATGGCGGCCGGAAAGGGGGCCAATTTCGCGGGCTGAAGTGAGCCAGGTCACCGGTTGCGGGGTGGATCAGTAGCGGGTGTGTGGCGGTGCCAGGGTACCACTGGGCCGTGTGTTGGATCACTTGGCAGTGGTCTTCGGGCTTTTCGGGGGCTGTTTGGCCCGGTGGGC
>CAZEEJ010000060.1:0-28770 GCA_964511155.1 uncultured Planctomycetales bacterium
CGAGCCGGGGACGCAAGATCGAGCCGGGGACGCAAGATCGAGCCGGGGACGCAAGATCGAGCCGGGGACGCAAGTTCGAGCCGGGGACGCAAGTCCCCGGGTGAAAGCGGGGGGTCGGGACTATCAAACGAGCCCCAAGCGCCATCGCGGGATCGCACGGCGGAGTGCGGACACCGTCATCCGTACCGCGCCCGCCCACCTCTTCGCGTCGGACCTGATCGAGACACGGGGGTGCAGGCGGTGTACAATACGGTTGAGTCAACTCGTGGTGTGGCCCGATAGGGTTACGCGGTAGCGTCAGGACAATGGGAGGCTGTGGCGATGGGCCTCATCTACGCGGACATTGAGCTCTCCAACCCCAAGAACGGCACCTTGAAACCGGTCAGTGCGAAAGCCCTGGTGGATACGGGAGCGATGACCATCTGTATCCCCGAGCATATCGCCGTGCAACTTCGCCTCGAGGAGATCGACCAGCGCGAGGTCACCACGGCGGACGAAAAGTCGCACGTCGTTCCCTACGTGGGGCCGGTCCAGATCCGTTTCGCAAACCGCACCTGTTTTACGGGGGCACTGGTCATCGGCAATTCGGTCCTCATGGGCGCGGTCCCCATGGAGGATATGGACCTGGTCATCTCCCCCTCAGGCCGGTCGATCAGCGTCAACCCCAAGAGCCCGAATATCCCGTCGGCCGTCGTGAAATGAGCCCCATCGTTGCAGAATCGATCACCACGGAGACTGGGCGCGGGCTACCGCCCGCAACCCAGGACAACTCTCGGCCGCCTGCGACCCGACGCCAACGGTGACCCAACGCCAACGGCGTTGAATAACACAGCCCAGGGTCGCGCAGCGCACCCTGGGTGATCAGCCCAGTCTTGATCGCACAAACCCTGAAAGGGTTTCATATCCGACGGGTGGCATGGGTCGGTACTCCGACCCGTGGTGGGGCGGGGCAGGCCACGGGCCTGAGTACAGGCCCATGCCACCCAGCCGGCTCTGAAGCCCCGGCACTCCAGCGGGAGGCACATGCAACCCTTTCAGGGTTGAATCACGGTTGCGGGTATGGTTCCCGGGGTGCGCTACGCGACCCGGGGCTGGGTTCTGGAACCGTGTTGCGGTTCGGAGTAGCAAAACCGGCCGCCTCGCTCCGACCAGGACCGAACGGATTCCTTCATTGTCCCAGCCCTGCACCGAACGCACTGCTCACAGAGCAGTGGCACACCGCCTCGCTAACTCGCTAACTCGCTAACTCGCTACCCCGCTCAGTTCCCGGCGGCCATGTCCGAGGTGACCAGGTCGGGGAAGTTCTGCCGTTCGAGTTCCTGTCGGATGATGATCGTCGGCTTGATGAGGATCAGCAGCACGTACTCATCCTTGGTGCGCGAGCGGTTGGTGAACGCCCGTTTGAGGATGGGGATCTTGCTGACCACCGGGACGCCGGCCTCGATCTCCTCCTCGGCCGCCAGTTTGAGCCCGCCCAGCAGCAGGGTGCCGCCGTCAGGCACGTAGGCCTGCGTACGGACGGTGGTGATCTGAAATTCGGGCGTCTGGAAGAAGGCCGCCAAGGCACCGGACTGCACGGGGATGGTCCGCAGGGTGACATCCGTGACGGTCGGCTGAATGTACATCCTCACATAGCGGCGGTCGGACGAGATCTGCGGATAGACCCACAGCTTGCGGCCGCGCGGCAGGTTGCGGACGTCGGGGATAATCGGGGCGGAGGCCTGTCCCCCAGTGCCGGTACCCGACTGCCCCGCGGCACCAGGCGACGCCACGTAGGCGATGTAGGTGCGAATCTCGATTTCACCGGGCTCGTTATCCACGAGCACAACGCGGGGAGCATCAACGCTGGAGCCGCGCGAATCCATCTGCGTGGCTCGGAGCAGAAAGTCGACCTGGAAGTTGTCGAGGAACCCGCCGAAGAGGGAAAAGGCCGGCCCAACCTCGGAAAAGGCATCGGCCAGGTTGCCGGGCACGCTGGTGCGCCGCGGCCCGGCCAGTCCCAGCGTGTTGTTGACGATGGGGATGGGCGTGCTGTGCCGGCTCCAGTAATTCGAGGGCGAGCCCTGCGGGACCAGGGCCACGTTGCCGAAAGGCTGTTCGAGCGTGACGGTGGGGGTCAGCGGCACGCCGCCGATGGCCGGCACCGCCGGGGTGACTCCGATCTGGCCGAACTGCCGGGGCATGAGCAACTGCTGCCCCGTCCGCGGATCGAGCACCGGGAAGCCGCCCTGGGTCAGGGCCTGGTCGTACCCGGCGTTGGCGGTGTTGAGCACGATGTCGAGGTCGACGCCGATCTCCTCGAGGAAGTTGCTCCTCAGCGTGAGGAAGCGGGCCTCGATCGCGACCTGGTCGTCCCCGGACGTGTCGCGAAAGGTCTCGAGCATCTCGGCGATCTCGCGGTGTACGGCCGCGGTATGGTGGACGATCATCTTGTCCTGCCACACCTTGAGCGAGCCGGGCACACCGTCGGGGGCCCACGTTCCTGGGGCGATGTTCTGGGTGATGAACTCCTCGAGTTCCTGGGTCAGACGCTCACGTTCCTCTTTCTTGTCGAAGTCCAGTTCGTCACGCTGGGAGCTGCTGCCGCTGCCGCCGCCACCCCCAAAGCTCCCGCCACCGCCGCCGCCGAAGCTCCCGCCGCCACCCCCGCCGCCCCCGAGGTTGTTGAGCATCTCCATGCTGTCGTCCTCCGTGGGAGGCGGCACACTGGGCAGCTCGCGGAGCAGGTCACCGACTTTGTAGATCTCGGTCAGGGTATTGCGGTTGAGGTCTTCGCGGCTGGAAACGCGGACCACACCCTTGATGATGTCGTACGCCAGAAGCACGTCCAGGCCGCCGACGTTCTGCAGCAGGATGTCCAGGGCATTCTCCCCGGAGCTGTCACGCAGGCTGATCCCGCCGGTGTCACTGGCCCGGTCGATGCCCAACTGGGCGAGCGCATTCCAGTTGACCACGATGGAGACGTTGGTGACTTCCTGCAGGAACTCGATGGCCTCGCCGAAGCCGGACCCCTCCGGGAACTCGACCACGGGGATGGCGGCCCGTAACCGCTCGCGGGTCCGCTGATTCTCGTCGCCCTCCTTGCTGAGTCCCACGCCGTAGGGATCGCGATTGACGACCATGCGCCAGGCGGCCTCGTCGGGATAAGCAACAAACCGGTCCTCGGCGCCGACGGTCTCCGGCGTGCGAGTCTTTTCGATGCTCAGGAAGGCCTCCTGCATACGGTTCAGGTAGGCCCTGCGGTTCTGCTCCTGGTCGTTGACCACCGCGGCGTCTTCGATGACGCGGAGCAGGAACTGGGCATTCTGGTTGGAGGGGTCGATGGCGCTGATCTCTCGGAGCACGCTGGCCGCCTTGGTGTACTCGCGCTCCTTCTGAAGCTGCATGACCTGGTCCATGAGCTGCCCGACGCGTTCATCCCGCTCCTTGCTGACGGCCTCATGCCGCTCGCGTTCGCGGGCCATGGCGTCCATGCGTTGCTCGGCGGTCTGCTCCTGCTGGTAGGCGGCCTCGTCGGCGTCGATGAGGCGGGCGAGGGAGTCGACCTGTCGGGCCAGGAAGGCGTACCGTTCCGGGGGCTCGGCGTCGCGTCGGCCGGCCTCGAGAAGCTGCCGGGCAAGGTCCAGTCGCTGTCGGGCGGCGGCGTACTCATGCTCATTGATCAACTGGCGCAACGCTCGCTCGTGTTCGCGGTAGAGCGTCTCCGTGCGGATCCAGCGGCCCTGGCGACGCTGCACGGAGTCGGTCAGCAGGTCCGGGCGGCCCTCGACCTGGCGATGCTGGCGGACGAGTTCCAGGCCGTTGAGGGCCTGGGCATGCCCGGGCACGTACTTGAGCGCTTCCTGGAACTTGGCGTAGGCCACGTCGTACTGGGCGGCGGCCAGGGCGGCATCGCCGGCCTGGATGAGGTCGTCGGCCATGGCGCGGTTGCGCTGGGCCCGGGCCGGAGCGTATGGGTCCGAGGCGGGGGACGCCGGAGTGGCCGGCGCAGCCGACTCGACTGGAGCCGCTTCGACTGGAGCTGCCTCGGCGGGGGGCGGCTCGACGGCCGCAGGGGCCGTGGCCGTGATCCGCCGTTCCAGGTCCCGTTTCTTGGCAATGGACGCCAGCCCCTCGCGGGCCTGACGCTTCTGCGCCGCGGTCGCGAAGGCATTCTCGCCAACCGCACGGTAGAAGCCCGCCGCAGCCTCGTTCTCGCCTGCGGCGAAAGCCTTCTCGCCATCATCGAGGTTCTGCCGCGCCTTGTTCGACTGGTGGATCGCGATACGCACCTGCTCGACCAGTTCGTCGCGCTTCTGCTTCTCCTCGGCGGTCAACTGGTCGCGATCCAGCTCCAGAAGGATGGCTTGCGCCTGCTGGTACGCCTGTTCGCCGTACAAACGAGCCGCTTCATCGAGTTTCTCGGATGCGACTGCCGGGGCGGAAGCCACCAGCAATGCCGCCCATACGGTCAGGACCGACCGCCGCCACAGGTTGCGACCAACTCTCACGGAAGGCCTCCTTCGAGCCCACCCGCGCGGCAGCGCGGGCACGGTTGGTTCTTGCCGATCAACAGGCAGGATCGCAGGCCACCGGCAGGATCACGCCCGATCCTCCACGAACGGCGGCGACAGAGCTTACCCCAGGACCGCGTCGGACGCCAGCCCCCGCGACCAACTCACAGGCGCCCCCCCTCGGGGCTTTCCGGACCGGCGCCCCGCGGGAACCCGCCCCGGGGAGCAACCGGACCGCCCGGCCGGCCCGGCCCGCCCAGACCCGGATCCGGACCCGGCCGCAGACCACCCGGCTGCTCGTCGCCAAGCCGCTCCCGGAGCTTCTGCTCGTCCTGAATCTGACGCAACAGATCCCGTTTCAGGACGGTATCGCGGGCGGCCACGTGCTCGGCAACATCGCCATCGGCGGTCAGCAGCACGACCGCGGCGCTCGGCCGCTCTCGGTAAGTAATGGTCCCGTCCCGACTAACGCTTCGCTCCTGGTAGGTGTGGCGGTCGTCCACGCCGGCCACCACCGCACCATACGAGAAACCGTTCCCGCCCACCGTAAATGCCGCCGGATCACCCACCTTGCGGTCCGAGAAACCCATCTTCCACTCACCCCGAGACCACTCGCGGATCTCCACCGTGGCCGTGTTCGCGTCCGAAACACGGGTGACGAACAGGTGACGCACCGGCTGCACCTGAATGGCGTCCGACCACTCCGACCACTCCCCGGCGATCACCACCTTGGAAGCATCGTCGGTGTTCTCCAGCCGGTTGGCCATCCCAACGTACTGGTTGAACACCAGCAGCCGCAGGCGGTAGCGGTAGGTCTTGCCCGGCGTGACCCGCAGATCCGTCAGCCAGAGGGGGTCCACGTCCTCGCCGACGTCCAAATCAGGGGTCCCGGACCGTGCCAGTTCGGCGCGCACGCGCTCGCGTTCGGCCCGATCCACATCCTGCTGAATCGCCCGCAAACGCGACTCGGCGTCCTTGATCTGGTTGGGGTTGGCGTCCGAACTGTGAATGATTTGCTCCAGGAGGTCCCGGGCCTCAAGGAACTCCTGCTTGGTGATCGCCTCCTCCGCCGCCTGGGTCAGCCGCACGATCTCCATGCGGGCGGTGCGGGCGGCGCTGGCGTCGACCGGCGGCGGTGCCGCGGGCCCGCGCGGGGCGGATGGACGCCCCCCACCTTCCGGGCCGCGGTCGAGGCGACCGGTCGACCGGCGGGTCACGCTCGGAGCCCGCGGGGGTGGTGCCGGTTCCGCCTGCCGACGCGGGGCCGGACCTTCATCCTCCGGGGGGAGCAAGACGCCATAGTCGGTCAGCTTGAGCGTCAGCCCCGGCAGCTCCTTGGGCGCTTGCCAGGTGAAGAACGAACCGGCGAGGAAATCCTGGAACCGCGGCCGGAGGATCTCCTCCTGCCCCGCGGTTGAGTCCAACAAGCCCATGTACGACTGGATGTACTGCCGGTCGGCGTCCAGGATCGCGTAGCTGCCGTCATCCTGCGGGTGCAACGTCACCGTCTCCCGCACGGGGACGACCCGGGGAGCATAGCCGGCGACCAGTTCCGCCGAGCCCCATTCGCCCGAGGGCAGGAGCATCTGACGTTCCGCCTCGACGGCGGCCACCAGCAGCTTCTGGCGGTCGGGAGCGTAACGGACCCGCTCGAACTCGTCTCGCTGTTCCTTACGATGCACCGCGGAAAAGAGGGCCACCCAGTGATACTCCTGGGTGATCGCCGGCAGGGGCTGGGCTTCGCCGCCGCCGGTATCGCCCGGGCGGACGACGATCGGGTCCGGCAGGCGCGAGAACGATCGCCCGGTCGTAGCCACCAGCGGGCGCGGGGGCAGCACTTTGGCCAGCCGGACACTGTCGGGCCGGTCCTCGGCCGCGATGTCCGGAACGTCCGGGGCCGGCGGCACGAAGGCCACCATGAACTCTTTGGCCAGGTTCAGATAGTCGTACGGGCTGCGCTGGGCGTTGATGTCCGGCACGATAATGCTCGCATCGGAACCGCCATCGAGTCCGGCCTGCTGCATGTTGGATCGGGTCTGCTCGGCCCGCGAACGCATCTCGGCGTAGAACTGATCGGGCCCCAGCTTGCGGCCACCGACCTCGACGGCGTTGGGGCTTTGGATCACGTACAGAACCACGATGGCCACCACGACCGCGCCGGCCGCCCCAATCAAGAACTTCTCGAGGTGCCGCTCGACCAGGGTCACGTTTTGCTTAGCCATGTCCGGCTCTCCCAAAAACCCGTCTGCCGACGCGAGCGACCCCGAAGGGCCGCCGCGCCGAGGTTCATTCCAGCCTCAACATCGAGCCCCCGCGGACCGGGGGCTGCATCGGCCCGCCGCCGCCGCGCATCGGCGCACTCCGGCCCCCGACGCTGCCGCCGGTGGACTGCCCCGCAGCGGTACCCAGCGGAATGGCCTTCACCACGTCATCGGGCATCCACTCGCGGTACTTGGTTCGCAGGAAGCAGCCCTCGAAATCCAACTGGACGTTCATCGTCGGCGCGGGGCCGTACAGGTAGCCGACCAACTCCTGGTTCGGGGGCTCCTCGACAAAGTTGACCAGCAACGGCGTATAGAAGCCCGCCTTGCATATCTCGTCGATCACCGCCGGCAGTTTGCGGGCGTCGACCACCAGATCCAGGGAAAAGTGGATCACGTCCACGCTGTCGGTGCCACCACGCTGGGTAAAGGCCTCAGTCGTGGCCGCCGACGAGCCGGACCCGAAGCCCATTCGGCCCATCTCGGTGGGGGCGGCGCCCTCCTTGGGAGGCAGGTAGCCGCCTACAGTGAATCGCAGCAGGTGTTTCATCGGAAGGTTGCCCACCCAGGGATGCTCTCCGCGGGCTTGAAGGGCGTCGGCCTCGCGCCGGTTCAACACAGCCAGGGCCTGGATCACGTCCTGCTGAATCCACAGGGCCATCTGGGCGTACCACATCTCATCCACCGTCGGGCGGTCGACGGCGGTCACCCCAGGCCGCTGGTCCAGGTTGCCCTCGCCGGCGTAGCAGTAGGTGCCCCGGGCACGCATGAGGCTGACGCGAACGGTGGGGTCCTCGCGAACGAGCTCCTCCGGGGTCATGCTCTCGCGGGGCTTGGCATCCCGGACGGTCGGGGTGGGCCTGACCGGCACCGCCCGCCGACCGGAGCCCGGCTGGGGCCGCTCCTCAACGCCCCGGCCCAAATCCAGCATCCGCTCCGCACGCAGCCGGCGGATCTCCAGGTTACGCTCCTCCTCGCGAACCTCCTCCGCCGTCGGGGCATCCTTGGCGTTGAGCACCGTCAAGAGCTGTCGCTGGGCCTCGGCGTACGCGTGCTTGAACTGGAAGGGGGCCTGCTGGTTCATCGGGTTGACGCGCGGGAAGACGTCCGGGTGCAGCGGCGAGTGCGTCCCCAGCTTGGCCAGCTCCTCGAGCGTCTGCTTGACCTGACGCTCGTTCTCCTCGCGAATGGCCTGGAGCTGCTCGATGATCTGCTGGTTGACCGGCTGGAGGCTGCCGAGACGTTGGACCACCCCGGCATCCTGGGCCATCACCTGCTGCACGTTCGGGAGCACGAACCCGAGCACGATGAGCACAATGGCCGCGAAGCTCACCGCCCCGCAGATGACGATGGTGAGATGGGCTTTGATCCACTGCATGTTTCTGCTCCCGGCAGGGGCGACCCGGGCGACGGCCCGGCGCGACCCTACGGCATCGGTACCTCTCCCGGCGAACCTGGCGGCTGCTCGCTCGGGTCGGTCTCCATCGCCGGCTTCTCGCCCAGCACGGCCACGAAGATCACTTCGAACTCCCAATCCCGCAGTATGGACTCCCCGGTCACGGGATCCCGGTCCTGCGTCAGGCTGGTGATGGTGGCGATGCCACCTTCGGGCGAGGGGCCGCTCGGACCGAGTTCCGGCCCCCGCCGGCCGATGCTGGAACCGAAGCCCTCCGGACCGGGCAGCCCACTGCGACCACCGGTGGTCCGCCGGCCGGAACCGGAGGCCAGGTCGCGCACCGGCACGCAACGCACCAGGAACATCTTGTCGAAGTACAACTCCTTCTCCACCTGACCCGCCTTCCGCAGGCCGGCGATGAAGGTGTCATTCACGAAAGCGGTCCCGCGAATCTGGTCGCCCCCCGCGAATGGCGTCCGTCCGACGACCGTAATCACGAAGCCGCTCTGCCGGGGAAGCTCGGGAGCCTGTTCGCCGCCCATCATGCCGGATCGCCCGCCTCCGGTCCGGTCCTGGCCTCGGGCGGCCTCGTAGCTGGCCAGCACGTCCGAGGAGTACACCGCGTCCATCCGCTGGATGAAAACCTGGGGGCGTTTGCTCCGCTCGTACTTGTCCGGGTCGCTCTGGATCAGTTCCTGGTAGGCCTTGGGGCCGCGCGCCATGGCGCCCACCAGCTCGGGATCCTTGGCCGGCAGGGCCGCATGGATCATGTCCAGGATGCGCGGCCAGATGACCTTGTGGGCCTGGAGGCGCTCGATTTCCTGGGCCTTGCTCAGTTGGGCCTGGTTCTCACTTTCAATGCGAGACTTCTCGTTCTGCAGAACCTGGACGGCATCGAGAATCTGCTGGGCATAGAACTTGGGCGGCAGGCTGGCGTCGGGCCCCCGGGTCAGCACGGCGGAAGCTTCCTGGGGAGATGACGGCTGGGGCGGCTGGGCCTGGCCCTGCCCGGTCGCGGTGGCCAAGGCGCGCTGCTCGCTGAAATTGACCGTCCAGACCAGGCCGGCCGATAGCAGCAGACAGGCGGCGGCACCGTAGAACCAGGGCGTCTTCTTCCGCCAGATGACCTGCTTGGCGATCTCCGGGGGCAGCAGGTTGCTGGTGATGGCCGCCTGCCCAAGCCCTTGGACGGCCAGCCCGTAGGCGATGCCGAAGCTGAGCAACTGGTCCATCAACTGCGGGGCGTTCGAGGCGTTGCTGGCCGACAGACGATTAAACGTACTGGGGCGGACCACCTCCATGCCCAGATTCTGCTGGATGAACTTGGGCATGCCGGGCAGCTTGAAGGCGTTGCCCATGGCCAGCAGCTTGTTGAGCTTCACGCCCCGGCGCGAGGAGGTGAAGAAGCCGATGGAACGTTGCACTTCGGCCACCAGGTCGGCGAAGACCGGGCGCATGGCCTGGAAGATCTGCCGGGCGTACTTGCTGCTGCTGGCCGAACGCTTGAGGTTTTCCGCCTTGCTGAACGACAGCTTGAAGGTCTTGAGCAGGGCCTCGGTGAAGTTGTTGCCGCCGATGGGGATGTTCCGCGTCCACAGGCTGTTGCCGTCCACCACCAGCAGGTCCGTGTTCTGGGCGCCGATGTCCAGGATGGCAATCGGTTCCTGCCCGCACAGCCCGTCGTACCGCAGGGCGTTGTACAGGGCCAGAGGCGACGCCTGGACGATGGCCGGCTCAAAGTTCAGGTCCGACAGAAACCGCAGGTATTCGCGCATCAGCTCGCGGCGCATGGCGAAGATACCCACCTCGGTCTCGGCGGCCTCGGGGTTCTCGAAGATCTGGTAGTCCCAGATCACCTCCTCCATATCGAAGGGGATCTGCTGCTGGGCCTCGTATTTGACCAGGTCGGGGATTCGTTTCCGGTTGTCGATCGGCGGCAGCTTGGTAAACCGGGCCAGGGTGTGCTGCCCGGGGACGGCCACAACGATGCGTTCATTGGCCAGCTCATGGGCATCGAGGAACTTCTTCATGGACTCGGCGATCAGGGCCTGCTTGTTCACCTCGGGCTGGGAGAGAATCTTGGTGTGCTCGATGTAGACGTGGTCGAGGACCTCGACCTTGTCGCCGGCCGCGCGGACGCGGATGGCCTTGAGGGCACACTGGCCCAGGTCGATGCCCCACACTGGTTTGTTGGCCGCCATATGCTGCCTCCTCTACAAACGCGCCCTCTCGGGTCGGCCAGCACCTCTCGGGTGGCCCACCTCCTTTGGAGGTGGGGGAGCGATTGCTGCGTGGCCAGAGCGTCGTCTCCCTGCGGAACCCGCTCGGTTGGGCCAATCGCTCCTCCTGGTCCGGAGGACCTGGGCCACCCAACCGCCGGTGCCGCGCCGCTATTCTAGCACTCGTGATCGGCTGCCCGCGCAGGTGGCCAGAGGTGATCAGCCACTCCGCCGGCAGTCCAAGGGTAGGCACGATCCGCGCGGTGCGGGGTGACCTCGCTTGCATGCTCCCGCTCACGCGGGAGGAGACTGAAGGAAACTCATCCATTTCAAGTATTTATCCGGTCGGGGCGGATGTCAAGTCGGAGCGGGAGCGGGGGTCGGGGATCAGGAGTCGGGGCTCGGGAGTCGGGGATCGGGAGTCGGGGATCGGGAGTAAGGGGACAAAACAGCGAGCCGGGGACGCAAGTCCCCGGGTGGGCCGCTTGCGGCTTCGCACGACCGCGGACAGGTTCTGGCCGGTCAGAGCTTTTCGATCCCTGCGGGCTGTATGCTCATAGCGGGCCGACCGCCGACCCCATATAATCGCGGCCCTGGTGGTCACCCTGAAAACCTGGGGGACTGACGTGTATCGGCAACCGGGCATCCAACCTCGCGGACGGCCAACCTTCGCCTCACTCCCACTCCGCTCCCTGGCCATCCCGGCGTTTTGGGTCGGGCTGTTGGCGACCGCCGGGTGCGGGCCGGGACGGACACCCTACCCGGAAGCCTTACAGTCGCAGCGGCCGCAGGAGCGAGCGGCGGCAGCCAAGCGGGCGGCGGAGTTGGGGGACCGCGAGGTGATCGGGTTGCTCGTGGATCGGCTGGAGGACCCGGACGAGGCGGTGCGGTTCTACGCAATTCTGGCGTTGGAGAAGCTGACGGGGACGCGGCGGGGCTACGACTACCGGGCAGGTGAGACGGATCGGTGGCGTGCGGTTCAGCAGTGGCGACGGCACCTGGCATCGGGGGGCGAGTCGGGCGAGTCCTCACCGGGAGGGGCCGGCTCATGAACGATGCGGGCAGCGCTCCTCCGGCCGGCCGCACGACGGTGTCCATCACCAGCGACCCGGCGCGCATGGCCGGGGTACGCGAGATCGTTCAGCAGGTCGCCGAGCAGGTGGGGTTTGTAGACCCCGACTTGGCGTGGGTGGTCCTGGCCGTCGATGAGGCGATCACGAACGTCATTTGCCACGGCTACCAGGGCCGGGCAGGCCAGCCAATCGAAATCACCCTGGAGCCGGTTCAGCACGGCGGCGATCCGGGCTTGCAGGTGGTCATCTGCGACTGCGGGCGGCAGGTGGATCCGGCCACCATTGCGGGACGGGATCTGGACGATATTCGCCCGGGCGGACTGGGCACACACATCATTCGCTCGATCATGGACGAGGTGGAATACACCCATCGCCGTCCGGCGGGGATGCAACTGCGCATGCTCAAGATCCTGAGACCCCGGACGGAGAGTGGAACGGAGTGCCGGGGAACGGCGGCAGAGAAGGAGTGAGGCGACCATGAACGACGGCGATAACGCATTCAGTGAAATCCGACGCCAGGGGAACGCGACCATCGTGGCTCTATCGGGCGAGGTGGATCTGCATCGCACGCCGGCCGTGCACAAAGCCCTGGTCGAAGCGTGCCAGCAGCACCCGGAGCGGCTGGTGATCAACCTCAAAGACGTACCCTACATGGATTCATCCGGGTTGGGGACGTTGGTGGAGGTCTTCCGGCGGGTGAACGGGTACCAGGGTACGCTGGCGCTGTGCCACCTGAGTAGGCGGGTGCACAGCGCGTTCGAGATCACGAAGCTGGATCGTTTCTTCAAGATTTTCGCGACGGAGGCGGAGGCCCTGTCGGCATGAGCAGCGTGGTTCCGCCAACCCGGACCGGTCGTTTCACCACGGCCATCGCGGCCTTCGGGCAGATGGGCTACGGCGCCTGGGACTGGCTGGCCCGGCGGATCACCTACCTGGGCGGGGTCGGCTACCTGGCAGGCGACACGCTGGCCTGGGTAGCCCGGGCGCTGCTGTTTCGCCGGGTGAAACTGGGGGCGCCGGCCCTGGCGGCGCAGATGGTCCGCGTCGGCGTGCGCAGCATCCCCATCGTGGTGCTCATCCAGGTGTTCATCGGGATCATCCTGGCGTTGCAGTTGGCCCCGACGTTGGAGGAATACGGCTCGCTGGAGAAGGTGGCGGATATTATCGGACTGGCCATGTTCCGCGAGTTGGGCCCGCTGCTCTCGGCGGTGGTGCTCAGCGGGTTTGCCGGAGCATCCATCGCCGCTGAGATCGGAGCCATGGTCGAGTCGGAAGAGATCAAGGCCCTGCGGGCCCATGCCCTCAACCCCATCCGCTTCCTGGTCGTGCCGCGGCTGCTGGCTACGGTGATCATGATGCTGGGCTTGACCATCGTGGCGGACGTGGTGGGCGTGCTCGGCGGGCTATTGACCTCGTGGCTGGTGCTGGACCTTCACCCGTGGGGCTACCTGGACAACACTCAGGTGGCGTTGCTGTACCGGGACTTCTTCACGGGGTTGGTCAAGGGCGGGGTGTTCGGGATGTTGATCGCGGCGATCGCCTGCTACGAAGGGTTGAACGTCACCGGCGGGGCGGAAGGCGTCGGCCGGGCAACCACCGCGACCGTGGTCAAGTCCATCGTGGCCCTGATCGCCACGGACGGTGTGTTTACGGCGGTGTTTTTCATCTTCAAGCTCTAGGCAGGATCCGCGTCGTGCCCGAATCGCCACATGCGTTCGTCATTTCGGTGCGCAACCTGGCCAAGCTCTTCGCGGACCAGCGGGGGCGCCCGGTGCGGGTGCTCGATGATGTCACCTTTGACGTGCTGCCCGGCGAGACCCTGGTGGTGATGGGCGGCTCGGGCTGCGGCAAGAGCACGCTGCTCAACTGCCTCATCGGCGAGCTGAAGCCGGAAGAAGGCGGCATCCTGTACCAGACGCGGACCATGCCCGACCCGATCAACATTCTGGAGGCCCACGAGGAGCAGATGAACGAGGTCCGCAAGCGGTTCGGGATCCTTTTTCAGAGCGGGGCCTTGTTCAACTCGATGACCGTGGCGGAGAACATCGCCCTGCCGCTCAAGGAACACTCTTACGTCAGCCCGTCGATTATCGACATTGTCGTGACGTTGAAGCTGCAACAGGTGCACATGCTGCCGCACCGGGATAAAATGCCCGCGCAGTTATCCGGCGGCCAGAAGAAGCGTGCGGGCTTGGCCCGGGCGACGGCCCTGGACCCGGAGATTCTGTTTTACGACGAGCCGTCTGCGGGACTGGACCCCGTGACCTCGGCGGCCATCGACGAACTGATCATCGACCTGTCGAAGAAGCTGAACGTGACCAGCGTGGTGGTCACGCACGAGATGGACTCGGCGTTCCGGATCGCCGACCGGATGGTGATGCTGGATCGCGGGCGCGTGCTGCGGATCGGCCCGCGAAGCGTGTTTGAACGGATCCGCGATACCGCGCCGGACCAGTTGGCCGACGAGGACGAGCGGCTGATCCACCAGTTCCTCAACGGCAACACCCAAGGCCCACTGACCGACGCGGCGGGCATGAGCGAATATGAGAAGTGGATCGTGGCGGGGTGAGGGAAGTCTGAGATTGGGAAGGCGAGGGACCCGATATGCCTGCCGAACGTAATGCGTTCAAACTCGGCCTCACGATGATCGTCTTCGTCGTGCTGCTGGTGGGTGTACTGGTGTTCCTGGCCCCGACCGGCGGGGACATGACCGTGCACGTGCGTTTCCCGCACGACCGGCTGAGCACGGTGCTCAAGCCGGGCGGTATGGTGCGCTGCGGCGGCAAGACGGTCGGAGGGATCCGGAACATCAGCCTGCGGGAGGATGCGGGCGGAGCCGAGTCCGGGCATCGCGTGTTTTATAGCGTGGTAACCGTCCGCCTCGACTCCGGTCTGGGGCTGCGGCGCGACTGTCGGATCACCCCCGTCGCCCCGCTGCTGGGCGAAGGGGGACAGTTGGTGATCCAGGACCGCGGAACGGGGGAGGTGGTCCGCGACGGCGAACAGGTCGAGGGCAGCCCGGGGGCGGATCTGGCCGCTCTGATGCAAATCCTCTCTGAACAGATGGACCCCGAGGATCCCGCCAGCCTGCTGGCGATGATTCGCACCCAGTTGGACCCCGCCGACACCCAGTCGCTCGTCGCCAAGATCCACCTGTCACTCGACGACATCAACGCCATGACGCGGCACATCAGCGGGGAGATGGACCCCGGCCAGAAGGCCAACCTGCTGGCCAAGCTGCACGCGATTCTGGATTACGTCAACGACACGACGCGGCTGCTGCGCGACCAGATGGACCCGCAGGTAAACGATGCCCTGGCCGCCCGGCTCCATCAGACGCTCGATACCTTGCATCAGGGTCTGGAAACGACGGTGGCCATGCTCCGGGAGAACCGCGAGCCCATCACCCAAACGATCGCCCACGTGCATAAGACCAGCGAGATTCTCGATGAGCAGATTGCCGCCCGGATCGCCGCGCAACTCGACGTGAGCGACGCGGCGTCACTGATGGCGAAGGTGCATGGTTCGATCGACCGGCTGGGCGGGTCGCTGGAACACCTGAACACCATCACGGCCGCGGCGGAGGAGATGATCGTCCTCAACCGGGAGCAGATCGATCGGATGATCGCCAACTTCAAGGAGACCAGCGACCATCTGAACGCGGCCGCCAAGGAGATCCGGGCCAGCCCGTGGCGATTGCTGTACCAGCCGCCGCCCGAGGAGCTGGCGGAGGCCAACATTCTCGCTTCGGCCCGCACCTTCAGCGAGGCGGCCGCCCGGCTCGATGCCGCCGCCGCCCGGCTCACGGCGTTCGAGGAGGTCTACCGCCAGCGAACGCCCGCCCAGGATGCCGAGTTACTCAAGATCCGCGAGGCCCTCCAGCAGACCTTCGAGGACTTCACCGCCGCGGAGAAAGCGCTGTGGGACAAGCTGAAGATCAGGTGAGGAGGACGGGGGAAGAAGGCAGTAGGCAGCGGGCAGTAGGCAGTGGGCAGCGGGCAGTAGGCAGTGGGCAGTAGGCAGTAGGCAGTGGGCAGTGGGCAGTAGGCACAGAGGCAGAAGGCACAGAGGCACAAAGGCAGGAGTGAGTGCTTTCGTGGTCATTCGGTTTTCTCTTCATCTGCGTTATCTGTGTGATCTGTGGGCACTTCTTCTTCCGGTTTTCTGCCGACAGATCACACAGATGGACACAGATGAGGATGGAAGGTTTGGGAGTAGGGGCTGGGGATGGAGATGACGGCATGACTTCTCGGGAGCGGGTATTGGCGGCGATCGACCACGTGGAGCCCGATCGGGTGCCGATCGACTGTGGGGCGATGCGTTCGACGGGCATTCAGGCCATTGCCTACCATCGGCTCAAAGAATACCTGGGCGTTCGCGAAGGCCACACCCGGGTGTTCGACATGATCCAGCAGTTGGCGGAACCGGAGGAGTTCTACCTCGAGCGCTTCGGCATCGATGCGATCAACGCCGGCCGGGATTTCGCACCCGACCACTGGAAGGAATGGCAACTGCCCGACGGTGCACCGTGCCAGATCCCCAGCTTCGTCCGTCTCCGCCGCGAAGAGGAGCAGTGGGTTGTGCGCAACACGCGCGGCCGAATCATCGCTCGCATGCTGCCGGGCACCACCTACTTCAGCCAGGCGTGCTACCCGCTCGACCGCGAGGACTGGCAGACTCGTCTCGATCACCTGCCCGAGGAAATGGAGTCGGTCTGCTGGGCCTCCCTGCCCGAGCCGCTTTACGACGGGGGGCTGGGCGACATGAACCTGCGGCGGATGGCCACGCACCTTCGCCAACTGCGGGCGGCCAGCGACCGGGCGATCATGATCGCCTTCGGGGCCAACCTGTTCGAGTGGGGTTCCTTCCTGCGGCGGATGGACAACTTCCTGCTGGATCTGGCGGGTGACCGGCCGGCGGCCGAGGCCCTGCTCGACAAGCTCGTCGAGGTGCACCTGGCGGGTCTCGATCGCCTGCTGCCCGCCGTCAGGGACCACGTCGACCTCATCCAGCTCGGCGACGACCTCGGCATGGAGAACGGCCCGTTCTTCTCGCCCCGGCTGTTCCGTGAGGTTTTCAAGCCGCGGTACCGGATCATCACCGATCACATCCGCAAGCTCGCGCCGGGCCTCAGCATTTTCCTGCACAGTTGCGGGTCGATTCACGCCCTGCTGCCCGACCTGATCGAGGCCGGGTTCCAGGTCATCAACCCGGTGCAGATTGCCGCCCGCGACATGGACCCCGCCCGGCTCAAGAAGGAGTTCGGCCGGGACGTGACCTTCTGGGGCGGCGGCTGCGACACGCAGAAAATCCTGCCCCGGGGCACGCCCCAGGAGGTCCGCGACCACGTCCGGCGCAACATCGAGATCCTCGCCCCGGGCGGCGGGTTCGTCTTCAACCAGGTGCACAACATCCTGGCCGAAGTGCCGTCGGAGAACATCCTGGCCATGTACGAAGCGGCGAGGGGCTGAACGGGTCCGTGACAGTTCCGGCAGCGGGGATCGGCCCGGCGGGTCAGCATCTCCGTACCGCGACCGTAAGGGAGCGGACCTTGCGCGAGAACGTCACGCACACGAGGTCCGCTCCCTTACGGTCGCGGTACGGAACCGTCCTGGCCAGTCGAATCCAACAGACCGCCCAAACGGTCATGCCCCCCCCCGGCCTTGGGCAACCGCGGCGCAAAGCGCGGGGACGGCGGCCGCTTGGACCGCCGTCCCCGTGAAGCTTCATCCGATGGTACGGCCTGGCGGCCGGCTTACAGCTTCCAGCCTTCGCGGTACTCGCGGCGGAGGTACTGCTCGGCCTCGCGGGCGTTGGTGATGCGCATCCGGGGGCCGTCCCAGATGATTTCGTGGCCGACCTTGAGGGCCACGCAGCCCAGGACGACCGTCTCGGTCAGCGGGCCGGCGTAGCCGAAGTTCGACATGGTCTGGCCCTCGCCCTTGCAAGCCTTGAGCCATTCCTCGGCATGACGGCCGCCGACGCGCGGGAGCCAGGGGGTGGGCGGCTTGTAGCCCTCGAAGTCCTTCTCCGGGAGCAGCTTGTAGGCGGCACCGTAGTCGTTGGGCGAGAAGAGGGTGCCCTTGTCGCCGATCAGCAGCGAGCCGCTGCCGGGGATGTCCGCCCCATGGGCCAGTTTCTTGAGCTTCTCCTCGACCCAGGCGGGCTTGTTGCCGCCGCCGTCATACCAGAACCACTTGAGGGCAGGCATATCGCCGCGGGCGGGGAACGCGTACTCGACGACGCTCCAAGTGGGGAAGGTTTCGTCGTTGAGGTCGTCGGCGGCCTGAGCCTTGACGCTGGTGGGGTAACGCAGATCGAGGGCCATGAAGGCCATGTTGGCGGTGTGGCAGGCCATGTCGCCCAGCGCCCCGGTGCCGAAATCCCACCAGCCGCGCCACTTGAACGGGTGGTAGGCGGGGTGGTACGGCCGTTGCGGAGCGGTACCGAGCCACAGGTCCCAGTCCAGGTTGGCGGGGATGGGGGGCGTTTCCATCGGGCGGGCGATGCCCTGCGGCCAGACCGGGCGGTTGGTCCACACGTGCACCTCGCGCACCCCGCCGATCGCCCCGCTCTGGACCACCTCGACCGCCTCGCGCAGCCCGTCCTCGGCGGTGCCCTGGTTGCCCATCTGCGTCACCACGGGGTACTTTTTCGCGGCCTCGGTCAGCTTCCGGGCCTCGTAGACGTCGTGGGTGAGCGGCTTTTGCGTGTAAACGTGCTTGCCCATCTTCATGGCCATCATGGTGGCCACCGCGTGCTGGTGGTCGGGCGTCGAGACGGTGACCGCGTCGATCTCCTTCTCCATCTGCTCCAGCATGACGCGGAAGTCTTTGAAGAACTTGGCCTTGGGGAAGGACTTCATGGTGCCGGTCGCCTGCCCGTCGTCGATATCGCAGACCGCCACGATGTTGTTGCCCTTGCTGGAGTCGGCAATATCGCTGGTCCCTTTACCGCCCGCCCCGATGCCGACCACGTTCATTCTTTCGTTGGGTGAGATGCGCCTCGGGCGCGGGGTCATCAGCAGGTCGCCACAGCCGCCGCTGCCCAGCACCCAAAGGCTGGTGCCGGCGTAGGTCGTGTTTCTCAAAAACTGACGACGGGAGCTCTTGCGGGCCATCATTACTCTCCTTGAGGAAGGTTCACCACGGTTCACTGCGGTGGAGTCCACGCGTCCGATGGCTTCCGCCTCCGCACGGACGAGCCACCGTTCGGTTTGTCAACAGAGGGCATAGGCTACCCGGAACCGGCCCGGTCGGCAACAGCCGCGTACGTGTGTCGCGTCCTCGAAGGGGGACAGGCACTTTTTTGCCTTGAAGCCGTTCTGACGCGGCGGCGCCATGCCGTGAGGTGACCGAACCGCGTAGCACGACCGCACGCCGGCAAAAAAGAGCCAGTCCCCGGACGCGAAACACGTACACGGTCGCCCGAAGGAAAGGAGCCCGCGACCTGGCCGGGTCGCGAGCTCCCCAATGAACGGCCCACGGGCCAGGAACCCCCGCAGGTCCCGGCCGGGGCATGATCGCGAGTCAATGCACGGTCAAGGCCTTCAGGGCATCGAGCAGCCGCTCGGCCGTGAGGGCGATTTTATCGTCGGTCACGTAGGTCCCCTCGGCGATCGCCTGCCGGATCTGGGCCACCTTCTCGGCGCGGACTTGCCCGGCCTGATCCAGGGAGCTGAGCATCCGCCCGAGCTCGGAGATTTCCACCGCGTCGGCGGCGGAGACCGGCGGCGATTCGCCGGCCGGAGTCGAGCTGGACCGCGGTCCCGAGCGGGCGGCGATTCCCGCCACGTTTCCGTTTGCACTACCGTTGATCGGAGGAATGTCGCTCATGGCGATTCACCCTGGCTGACCCCCGGGTGGGCCGGGCATCCAGCGCCGGCACCCCGAATCCTGGTCACTGTTAACCTTAACTTCTGAAACCCGCTGACGTATCGACTGCCATCCTTCAAGCCCCGGAAGCGTAAGGGAACCCTTCCCTGAACAGGGCATTCCTCCGTGAAACGCCGAGCCGATAACGATGGATCATACCACCGGGACTGCTTGAAGGGCCGTTCCGTTCAGCCCATTCTCGCCGGGCTTTCGCACCGGCAGTACTGTTATCGTCCAGGATCTCGGACGTTCTTGAGGCATTTGAGCTTTTTGACGGTATTTCGCCGGCTTTTTCGGGACGATATATGGGGGGCATTCTCTAGTAGCGCACTATATATCGGACCTACCCGCGCACCACAACGCCGTCCTTTGCTGTGCCGCCTTCGGGACAGCGCAGCGCAGCCAGCGTCAACATGCGATGGATACAGGAGTTAAGCTTATCTATGGGGGCCGATCAGACCAGCGCGGGCTCGAGGCGACCTTGGCGGCGGCGATCACGTTCCAGCTCGCGGAGCTGCTGGAGATAGGCCACCAGCTCAGTCTCGGTGAAACCGGCGAGGAAGTCCGGCTGAGCGGTGGGATTCAGACGGTTGATCTGATCGATGAGTTCGCGTTTATTCATGGTTCGCGCGCCCTGGTCGGGCGGCTCCGTTGTGGCGGCCAAGCGGAGACCCGTCTCGACGTCCGTTCATCGTCGCGACAATCATTCATCGGCGAGCGGGTCGGCAGTTCTTTAAGGTGTGCAGGGATCATAAGTTGCGCATGGCCGGGCAGGATTTGCGCGGTCGGGGGGGGACGGCGGGTGCCTCGCGAGCCCACCCCGGCCGCCATGGTGTGCCACTGCTCTGTGAACAGTACGGTGGGAAGTATGGCCATGCTCGCGGGAGGGGTCGCCACGGGGGGCGGCCGCTACGGCCTGCACCGCCGAGACGGCGGTGCCACACCGGGATGCCACACCGGGATGCCACAGCGGGCGGCCGCTACGGCGCCAAGCCCATGACCACGACGTTGTCGTAGATGACGTAGGCTTCGTCCGCGGGGTTGGCGATCGAGGTCCAGAGGTCCATGTAGCCCAGCATGACGTTGCCGGTGGGATAGGAGGTATCAGCCAGTTGGGCGATCACAGTGCCGTTCATTTTCCAGGTGACCACGCCGTTGATCTGGCTGA
Organism: uncultured Planctomycetales bacterium; assembly: GCA_964511155.1. GTDB lineage: Bacteria > Planctomycetota > Phycisphaerae > UBA1845 > PWPN01 > JAAYDF01. The sequence continues at coordinate 20,485 of CAZEEJ010000060.1, forward strand.
CATCGACGCGGACCCACCTTTTACCTGGTGCGCCGGCTACCTGAAAGGTTGGAGAAGGGAAGAGGCTTGTGTAATACGCGTCGGTGTTGTTCTGGGCGGTGCTGTGGGTGCCGGCGGCGTAGGCCCCGGTGGCCGGCGTGAGGGCGGTGGGGCCTCGGTAGAAGACGTAGTCGGCGGCGTTGCCGGGCATGCCGTCGCCGTCGTTGGTGACGGAGGCGAAGTACCCGGTGCCGGTGTTGGAGGGCCAGATGACGGCCCCCTCGAAAGTGCTGATGCCGACGTTCATCATCTCGGTGGTACCGGTACCGGGTCCGGTACCGGCGTAGTTCATCCACATGTCGAAGCTGAGGCGGTAGCGTCCGCTGAACACGTGGTTGCCGGGGAAGGCGCTGACGGCGGCGGCCTCGGCGACGGCGTCGTTGTTGTTGACCGTGAACCGCAGGCCGACGGTCGTACCCCCGACGGAGTTCGGCGCCGGCGGGATGCCTCGGGCACCGTAGTCGAAGTTGAAATCGGCAGTGTAATCGGCGGATGAGCCGAACACCTCCCACTGACTCTGAGATGTACCCGCGTCGAAATCGTCCGCGAAGAGGACCCACTGGTCGGCGCAGTCGGGATCCGCGTCGACGTCGGCCCCGGACATGCATCCCCGAAACAGGGTCAGGTCCAGGGTGTCAAGATCGCCGTCGCCGTCGTGATCGAAGCACCCGCAGGCCACCGGCTCGGACGTGCCGCCGAGGATCCCGCTGCCGGTGAGACAGCGCTGGAAGGCGCCGAAGTCATCGAGATCAACGTCGCCATCGCCGTCGGCGTCCGCGAGAGGCGTCGGGCAGGGGGGCAGAGGTTGCCCGAGCGTCAAGGTGAAGGAGGCGTTGCCGCCGGGCACGCCGTTGCCGGAGGGCAGGGGGCCGGTGATCTCGCCGTCGAGGGCGACACTGCCGGCCTGCGACTTGAGGGCGTCGGATACGGTGATCGTCCAGACCTGTCCGCCGACCAGCGGCGCGGCGAAGTTGAGCGTGACGGTATAGCTGGCCGCGTCGTAGGCGGTGGTGAAGGGCGCCGCGCCGGTGAGGCCGCCGACGACGGAGAAGTTACCACTGGTAAAGGTGACCGGCTCGGAGAACTGAAGCTGCACGGCGGAGACGACCTCGGTGCCCGGCAGGATGGCGCCGGGGGCCGGGGACGCGGCCAGGAGCTTGGGCGGGCCGTTGACGTAGGTGACGCTCTGGTTGTTGGCCCACAGCACGCGGGTGTTGGGATCGAAGGCCACGGCGGTGACGGTCCCGTCGGCGGGCAGCAGGTACCACTGCTTCTCCTGGTCGTGCCAGACGGTATGCGACTGCGTGCCGGAGGCGGTGGTTACCGCGATCTCGATGGGCATCTTGAAGTAGGGATAGGCAGGCAGGGTCTCGCGCTGATACTGGTTGATGTAGTAGCGTACCCAGTTCTGCCCGCTGATCTGGGCCTGCTGCCAGCCGTACTTGTAGTAGGGCCCGCCGCCGCCGTAGACCCACTGGTTGAAGAACCAGTCGAGGTCCTGGCCGGAGGCAGATTCCATCACCGCCTGGAACTCACTGGTATCGGCCGCCGCCCCGCCGTAGGCCTCGCGGTAATCCTGCAGGCCGGCGTAGAAAACCGCGTCCCCGAGCACGAAGCGCAGCATGTGCACGACCCAGCCGGCCTTGTTGTACGTGTAGTTGGTGCTGAAGATGCGGTTGATGTCGTTGAGGCTATAGCAGTAGACGGTGTCGGCAAACAGGCTCGGCTTGCGTGAGAGCATCTGAGCGATGTAGGCCTGGTAGCTGCCCCCGGGGCGGTTCTCATACCAGACGGCCTCGCTGAAGGTGGCAAAACCCTCGTTGAGCCAGACATCGTGCCAGGTCTTGCAGGTGACGTGGTTGCCCCACCAGGAATGGGACAGCTCGTGCACGTTGCGCCGCTCGCTGGTGTAGGCCCCCTGGCTGGTGATCGTCTGGTGCTCCATGCCGCAGCACCAGGCAAACTGGGCGATGCCGTACTTCTCGTTGATGAAGGGGTACTGGCCGTAAACATTGCTGTAGGTGGCCACCGCCTGAACGATGTTGGCCAGGTAGGGCTGCGACGCCGAGACCGATTCGGGATAGATGTAGAACTCGATGGGCATCGAGCCGCCGGGGTGGTTGTGGTAGTAGGTCTGCTTGGTGTAGTTGGTCGCGGCGAAGGAGACCAGGTAGGTGGCGATCGGGTAGTTTTCCTTCCAGCGGTAGCGGAGCCGGCTGCCACTCAGCGCATCCGTCCCCTGCAGCAGGCCGTTCGAGGCCGCCACCATCGGGCTGGGCACGGTAATCCACGTGTCCATGGTGCACTTGTCGTCGATGCTCACCCAGTTGTCCTTGCAAGGCCACCAGTAGTGGGCACTGAAGGGCTGGCTCAGGGTGGACGCGATGGTCGAGCCGTTGTGGGTGTTGAAGAAACTGAACGAGCTGAAGAACGTCCGACTCGAGGGGGAGCCGTGGTAAGTGACTTTGACCTGAAAGCTCTGGCCGGTGTTGTACGTGCTCCCCAGGGAGATCACGATCTGATCGGTGGGACGGGTATACGACGCCGGGGAGCCATTGACCGTCACCGCGTCGACCACCATGTTGCTCCGCAAGTCGAGGGTGAACTGGGTCAGGCCGTTGATCAGGCTGGTGACGTTGAGCGTGTTCGAGCCGGCAATGCTCTTGGGGTTCGTCGAGGTCAGTACCTCGATGTCGAGGAAGCAGTGGGTGACGTCGGTATCGCCGGCGGCGGCGGCCGAGGCGGGACGCAGAGGGGGCAGCGTCCCGTAAAGCTCGGCGTAGGCCCGGGCCGCTGCCGCGTGCCCGCAGGAGCCGTCCTTACCGTCGTCGTGCGGGGTGCACGTCCAGGAAACGTCCTCGGTGAGCTCCTGGGCCTCCTGGGCAACCGTGGGCGACGGCGAACCGGGCCCGAACAGCATCAGCAGCACAACGACCAGCATGGACGCACGGAACCGTCGCAGCGACATGGCGCCTTCCTTCCTCTCCCCGCAGGACGGCAGGGATGATCTTGGCGACTCAGCGAACCTACCCATGATTATCTTACCGTTTCCCGACCGTCGCTACCAGGGGAAAGCCAGGTTATGTCAGGGCTGCGTCGCCGGGCGTGGGGGATACCGCAGTGGTATACTCGGACGGCAGGGCCGGTCATGCGGTGCACGACATTTTTCCGGGCTGTGCGAAGCCGCAAGCGGCGTGCGAAGGAGGAGCGGCATGATGATCGATCAGAGCTGGTGGGGCGACGGGATGGGTTCAGGACCGTCCACGCGTTCGGCACTGCTCCAAGAGCAGTGGCACACGGTGGCGCGGTCTCGTGGGCTTGCCGCTTTTCTCCCCCTATTGGCGATCGTGACCGTCGGGCTGGCCGCGGCTGCGGCGCTCGCGGGGCCGCCGAATGTGATCCTCATCCTGGCGGACGATCTGGGATACGGCGACGTCGGCTGCTATGGGCAAGAGGTCATCCAGACGCCGCACCTGGACCGGCTGGCGGGGGAGGGAGTGCGGTTCACGCAGTTCTATGCGGGCAGCACGGTGTGCGCACCTTCGCGTTGCTCGCTCATGACCGGGCTGCACATGGGACACGCTTACATCCGCGGCAACACAGAGGTCAAGCCGATGGGGCAACTGCCCCTGCCGGCCGACACGCTGACGGTGGCGCGGGTTTTCAAGGCGGCGGGCTACGCGACGGGGTTGATCGGCAAATGGGGGTTGGGCGGGTTGGAGAGCACGGGCATGCCCGACCGGCAGGGGTTCGACTACTTCTTCGGCTACCTCTGCCAGCGGCACGCCCATAACTACTACCCGGAGTTTCTGTTCCGCAACGGGCAGCGGGTGGCGCTGAAGAACCAGGTCGCCGGCGGCCGCGCGGACGGTGCGGGGCAGGCGACGGAGAAGGTCGAGTACTCGCACGACCTGTTCGCGGACGAGGCCCTGCAGTTCGTCGAGCGGCACCGGCAGGGCCCGTTCTTCCTCTACCTGGCGGTGACCATCCCGCACGCGAACAACGAGGCGGGCAAGGAGGGCATGGAGGTGCCGGACTACGGCCGATATGCCGACCGCGACTGGCCCGATCCGGAGAAGGGGCGTGCGGCGATGATCACCCGGCTGGACGACGGCGTCGGTCGGCTGATGCGCAAGCTGGCCGACTTGGGCATCGACGACCATACGCTGGTTCTTTTCACCAGTGACAACGGTCCGCATCGCGAGGGCGGGTCGGATCCGGCCTTCTTCAAGAGCAGCGGGCCCTTGCGAGGCATCAAACGCGACCTGTACGAGGGCGGCATCCGGGTACCGCTGATCGCCCGTTGGCCGGGACAGATCCGGGCCGGCCAGGTCAGCGACCTGGTCTGGGCGATGTGGGACTTCCTGCCGACGATGGCCGAACTGGTCGGGCGGGAGGTGCCGGCCGGGCTGGACGGTCTGCCCATGCTGGCGGGGCTGCGGGGGCAGGCCCCGGCCCGGCAACATCACCACCTCTACTGGGAGTTCCACGAGCGGGCCTTCGTGCAGGCGGTGCGCATGGATGACTGGAAAGGCGTGCGCCGCGGGCTCGACGGGCCGCTCGAACTCTACAACCTGGCCGACGACCTGGGCGAGCAACGCAACGTGGCCGACCGGCACCCGGAGATCGTCGCCCGGATCGAGGCCGTCCTCGCGACGGCGCGCACGGAATCCGAGCGCTGGCCGGTGCGCCGACAGCCGGCCGCCGGTGCGGTAGAATGACGCATATGGACTGATAGGGGATAACGAGCCGCGGGCTTCTAGCCCGCGCGGCGTCTCACTGTGTGACAAGCGCCGATCGCGTTCGAGAGACCGCGCGGGCTAAAGCCCCGCGGCTCGTTGTTGATACGACCATGGTGAGCCGGTACTACAGTTTCGGGCGTTATCTGCGGCAACGATTCGGCTGCCGGGTGCACAAGGTCACCCTGCATGCCGGGTTCACCTGCCCGAATCGCGACGGCACGGTCGGCTGGGGCGGGTGTACCTTCTGCAACAACGCCGGCTTCAGCCCCAACGCCCGCATCGAGCCCGCCGACGTGCGCGAGCAGCTCGCCCGAGGCATCGCCGGCGCCCGCCGCCGCAAGGCCCACAAGGTCATCGCCTACTTCCAGGCGTACACCAACACCTACGGCCCGCTCGACCGGCTGCGGGCCTTGTACGACGAGGTGTGGACCTTTCCCGAGGTCGCGGGGCTGTCGATCGGGACCCGGCCGGACTGCGTGGACCCGGCGGTGATCGACCTCGTTGCCAGCTACACCCCGCGCGGGGAAGTATGGATCGAGTACGGCCTGCAGAGCAGTCACGACCGGACGCTGACGCTCATCAACCGGGGGCACGATTACCGCCGGTTCGTCGAGGCCGTCGAGCGGACCGCCGGGCGGGGCATCCGGATCTGCGTGCATACCGTTCTCGGCCTGCCGGGCGAAGACCGCGCGATGATGCTCGAAACGCATCGCCGCCTGGCGCGGCTGCCCATCGACGGTATCAAGATCCACCTGCTGCACATCATGCGCGACACGGTCATGGAGCGGCAGTATCAGCGCGGGGAGATCGAGCTGCTCTCGCGGTCGGCGTACGTCGGGCTGGTGACGGACGTGCTCGAGCTGTTGCCGCCGACGGTGGTCATCCAGCGGATGCACGCCGACGCCCCGCTGGACGTGCTCATCGCACCCGACTGGTGCCTGGACAAGGCCGGCATCCTCGACGACATCCGCCGCGAGCAGGCCCGCCGCGACAGTTGGCAGGGCAAGGCCCTGGGCTTCCCGCCGGCGGCCATCCCGGCCGCCGACCTGGCCCAGCCGATCGGGTGAGCCCGGAGGAGGGGAAGGTGCGAAGGGAGAAGTGAGAGGTGAGAAGTGAGAGGTGAGAAACGGCACCTGCGATAGGCGGCTTTTCTCCATTCTCGATTCCTCATTCTTCATTCCTCCCGGTCGCAGAATGCAACTGGGGGGGGTGAGTATCCCTGTTGCCGAGGGGGCTTGCCGCATGAGTGTCCGGAAGCACGATGAGATCATCCCGATCGGCCCCAGCCCCGTGCCGCGCCCCAAGTGCGACTATGACCTCCGCGGGTCCGTGCGACCGATCTGCCCCGAGTGCGGCAACTCGTTCGATGTTCAGCAGGTTCAGCTCCGGGCTCGACGGACGGTCTATGTGGACAGCGACGACGCGGTGCGTGCCGTTGTCGTCCTCACCCTGGTTCATGCCATGATGGCGGCGTGGATCGTTCTGGCGGTCCTTCCATACCATATGCAGGGCAAAGCGTGGTATGACTATGGTCTGACAACGTCCTTCGTGCGGTCACCGTACATGTTCCCGGAGGATGTCCCCGCCGATCCGGATACCTACTGGCCGTTCTCCGATCCCGTCCTTTCCGGCCTGGCCTACTTCCTCACGGACTCCCTGCTGTGGGCACACCTGTTGTCGTTTGTCGGCTTGCCCCTCTGCCTGGGAACCCTGATCCTCATGCATTTCGTCAGAAAGCGCTTCACTCGGAGTTGGCGGATCGCGCTGTGGATCGGCTTGGGCACGTCCTTAACGGCATACACCTATTTGCTCTTTTGGGGCGGCACAATCCTCTCCTGGTCCATTGACTGAGCGGGGGAGCGATTGAGTCGCGGCGCGAAGGTCTCTTCGTGGTCCGCATGAAGTGAACCACAGATAGACACAGATGAACACAAATGAGGAGAGCGGGATGCTCTCTTCATCTGTGTCCATCTGTGTGATCTGTGGGCAAAACCTCTTCCATCCCACTCCCATGCCGCTCATGGGAGCGTGAGCGTCTCGGCCTTACCGGGCGGCGGAGGCCTTGCGGGCCTTGCGGACCGCGGCCAGACGCTCCTCGCCGGTCAGCTCGAACACGTGCCGCAACACCGCTTCGTCCTCGGCGGTCATCTCCTGCTTGCGACGGGACATGGCGATCCGCCCCGTGCTCAGCAGGGCGTTGAGCCCGAAGCCCTTGCCGATCACCCCGTTCACGAACCAGGCGAACGACGGAATGCTCTTGGGCAGCGGCGAACCGGTCGCGACGCAGACCGCCCCGGTACCGATCACCGTCCCGGTGTTCAGCAGCGTGCAGATGCTCGTCTTGACGTGGTCCCCGATGAAGCTGCCCACCTTGGTCGAGCCGGTGTCCAGCGTCTTGCCGTCCAGTTTGATCTGGACGTTGGTGTAGTCGTTCTTGAGATCGCTGTTGGTGGTCAAGGCCCCGAGGTTGACCCACTCGCCCACGTAGGCGTGGCCCAGGAACCCGTCGTGGTACTTGTTCGAGTAGCCGTGGATGATGCTCTCCTCGACCTCGCCGCCGACGCGGCACATGGGCCCGATGCTGCACCCCTCGCGCACCTTGGCGCCCAGCAGGATGCTCTTGGCCCCCACGTAGCACGGCCCCTCGATCCGGGTGAACGGGTGGACCTCGACGCCGGCTTCGAGCGTTACCGGCCCATGCTGCGTGTCGATGCAGACGAACGGGTGGATCTCCGCCCCTTCACCGATGAAGACCTGGTCCTTGGGGCCGTAGACCACGCTGCTCTCGTGCATCTTGCCGTGGATGCCGCTGCGGCCGGCCGCCTTGAAGTCCGCGGTGATCTGCCCCGGGCAGGCCAGCATCACGTCCCAGATGTAATCGAACCACGTGCCCGCGAACTCGGCCTTCGGCGCCCGCTTGGCGGCCGCGGCCAGACCGGCGTAGTCCTTGATCGCGCTCACGTCGTCGGTCGTTCGCCAGGCAGCCAGTTGCTCGCCCTTCCAGACCGCCGCCTTGTCCTTGGGCACCTTCCAGTCGACCCCGCACACGCGCGCGTTGACGAACAGGACCTCGTCGCCCTTGAGCTTCGACAGATCGTTGACCGTCGCCTTGCCGCAGCGCCGGGCCACCAGGGGCACCAGGTAGTCGCGGACGCAAACCACGTCGGCCGCCTGCCCCGCCGCCCGCTCGATCTTCGCCGCCAGCGTCGTCGCCCCCGTCTTCAGCTCGAACACGCCCCGCACGTACGCCAGCGGAACGAAATGGCCCCACTGATCGTCCTCAAAGATCACCAACTTCATCTGCGATTCCTCCAGGTCTGATAGACATCCGGGTTGCGTCGGAAAGCCGAATAATATAAGGCCGAACGTCCCCCCTGGCAATGCCCCGCCCGCCCGGTCCCCGGCTCGGGGTGCGTGGCAGAATCGGCGGGGTGCCGATTCGTAGCGGTTGCCCCCCGACTTCGGCGAGCTCAGCCGAGCCGTGGCGACCGGCGGGTGGCCCATC
>CAZEEJ010000061.1:0-28717 GCA_964511155.1 uncultured Planctomycetales bacterium
AACTTCTCGAGAGTGTTACCTGTAGCAACTTCGTCTGCTCTAGTAACGTGAGCTCCGACACGAATTGACTGTGTCTGATTCCATGCGATGTAAAGGGCCTCGATGCAGCCCAGCACATCGGTGGCAGTATCGCATTTACGGACGATCACGAGTTCGTCGCCGATGTTTTTGAGCACCATCGTTCCCGAATGATTGATAAGGTGCCTCAGCACGTTCGAGAACATCTCAATGCGCCGTTTAGCGACACTGGATTGATAGCGCTTTAGGCTCGCGGCATTCTCGCCTGCACCGCCATCTTTGTACGCTTTCTCGTCAGCGTCGGTCGATTTGAGTTCATCAGCAAAGGCGATGAGGATCATAGAAGCCCTCGTACATGCGCATGCATTCATTCCATCCGGTCATAGGTCAAAGACGGCCGCGACGGGCAAACAACCTCCACGTGTTCACGAAGTTCGTCGGGCACCAGCGGCACAGTCGCTTCATTGGGCGACGTACGCTTCAAAGTCCCCGGCGGAGGGGCGAGTGAGATGAACGCCGAAGCGTCATTGCGCATACCGTTGTGGTCACGAGTCATCTATCACCTCTGCTGTGGAGAAGAAGTTCACGGTTTGGCGCGAACAAGGGCATTCTCCCGTGTCAACTGAAAAAGGTCGTAGCTCGCACCAATGTTATCGCCGTTCTTGTCGTACCGGATTGTGCCGAAGGCCGTCTGGAGGTCCGCGGCGTAGAGGGCGTCTTTGATTCGTGCGGCATCGTTCCCGACCTTCTCGATCACATACTTCACGAGATAAACCGCGGCATGGCCGGCAGCGGCGTAGGAATTCGGCGGTCGATTGTACCGCTCCCTATAGGCTTCGATAAAATGTTGCATGGGCTGGTTGTCGGCATATTCCGGGCCAAAGGAGACGTTCGCAAAGTACAGGTGTTTGAGGGCATCCCCTGCAATGTCCGCAATGGGTCCAAACCAACCGTCGTCGCCGAGGATAGGCACGTGCAGACCAAGCTGGTGGGCTTGAACAAGAATCTGTGCCCCCTCCTCGTAGTATGCGCTACAGATGAGCACGTCGGCCTTGGCCTGTCGGATCTTCGTAAGCTGTGTGCGGAAGTCACGGTCGCCATCGTTGAAGGTTTCAATAGCCACGATCTCCACGCCAGCAGCGGTCAGGACCTCGTTGATGAAGCGGTTCGCGGCGACACCATAAGGGTTGTTGGGATACAGAATCGTAGCGCGCTGGGCCTTGAACCGCTCGACCGCCACTTTGGCGATAAAGCGGGAGGCGACCTCCGCTGAAGGATAGATACGAAACACAAAGTCGCCTGCGTTCGATAGATCGATGGTTCCCGCGAGGGTGGAGAGCTGCACGACCTTGTATCGCTCAGCAAGTGGGGCAGTAGCCATGCTGCAACCGGACGACAGAGGGCCGATCACCACCGGGACTTTGGAGACGGCGGCGAGTTTCGTGAAGGCGTTGACGGCCGTCTTGGGGTCGCCCGCATCGTCTTCGAGGATGAGCCGAATCTTGCGGCCATCGATCCCGCCCGCCTCATTGATCTCGTCGATGGCCAGCAGTATCCCGTCTCGCACGGGTTCGCCGTAGGCCGCGAACGGCCCCGTCATCGGGTTGACGGCTCCGATGGTGAGAGTTTGCCCGTCAGTCGCGGCGGACTCCTTCCGCTCACACGCAGGAACGAAGGCGAATAGGAGCCCAGCGATCGGCGCAACGACCAAAAGACGCATTATGTGGCGGTGAAGTTCCGGTCGGCTCATGCGCCTTCTCCTTTCACGGCGGCCGCCGAAAGGTGCCCATTAGGGCGGTGGCCTGTCCACTCTCCCATCATTGTCGGGGCCGAGTCCGGGCGCGTCAACTCGAAAAACGCCGTTGCATCCCGTGCTACGCGAGGGTAGCCGGGTCGGGCCTGTGTTTGGCCAGCTTGCTCCGGCCCGCCTTTTGCGCGCGCTGGCACTCGACAGAACATGGAGGATATAGCCCAAGCCACACCATCGCCAGTTCCGCTGAGCCATGTGCTCCTCGGCAGATGTGCCGCGCCAAGGCATGGCCGGCTGCCGTAGTGCGGGCGGACCTCCATCGCGAGGCCACATGCCCAGACATGATGACAGCTGGTATCGAAAGGACAGAACCAACGCGCGCTCCGCACGATCGAGTTAACCACGAGAGCCGGGCCGGGCGAGAGTCCGAGAGTTTCACGCCGGAAACGGCCCGTTCGCCAAGGCCCCCCACCTCTCATTATCAAAACCGAGAGCGCGACCGCCACCGCGCCGAATTGCTGTAACCCTTTGAAATCCGTGGGTTACGGCGACGGGCCGCGCCGTTAACCACCCGGACCGCCTCGCTTTGAGGAGTGCGTCCAACCTCCCCGACCAGGACTCGAACCTGGAACCTAGCGGTTAACAGCCGCTCGCTCTACCATTGAGCTATCGGGGAAACAAGGGACTCCCCTGGGCGGACGGGTGCCCGCGGTGCGGAGCCTCGTTTGGTCATAGTCTAGCGGATTGGGGGGGCGAGTCAAGGTTGGGGGTCGGGGATCGGGGATCGGGGGTGGGCGATCGGCGTCACGAGCCGGGGACGCGAGTCCTCGGGTGCGAGCGGGGGATCGGGAGTCGGGAGTCAGGACGATCGCAGATTAGGGATTTCAGATTGCAGAGGGGGGCAGGCGGCGAGCCGGGGACGCGAGTCCTCGGGTCCGAGCGGGGGAGAGCGGGATCGGGGGCCGGCGGTCAGGCGACGAGGAGGAAACGCTTGGCACACGTGGGGATCTTGCAGCATTTCTGGTGTGAGCCGGCCGGCGAGTTCGAGGCGGCACTGCGGGCGGCAGGGCAGCGGACGACGATGGTGGCGCTCTGTGACGGGCATGCGGTGCCGGCCGTGGGGGATTTCGACGCCTGGCTGGTGATGGACGAACCGACGAACGTCGATGAAACCGAACGGTACGCGTTCCTAAGGCCGGAACGGGAGCTGCTGGCGGAGCTGATTGGCCGGGACCGGCCGGTGATGGGGGTTTGCCTGGGGGCGCAGCTCGTGGCCCGGGCGGCAGGTGCCCGGGTCTACGCCCAGCGGCCGAAGGAGATCGGCCTGTTCACCATCGAGCCGACCGAAAAAGCGGCCGCCGACCCGCTGTTCAGTCTGCTGGCCGGGCCGACCGAGGTGTTCCAGTGGCACGGCGACACGTTCGACCTGCCGGCCGGGGCGGTGCACCTGGCCCGCTCCGCCCGCTTCGAGCAGCAGGCGTTCCGGCTGGGGCGGCGGGTGTACGGGCTGCAATTCCACGTCGAGTGCAATGGTCCGCTCGTTCGGCAATGGTGCGAGACCTGGGCGGGCGAGTTGGCGAAACTGCCGCCGGGGGATGGTTTCGAGCAGTACGAAGCCCGGCTGGAGGCGTCCCTGGCGAGGCAACGCGGGTTGGCGGGGGGGATGATCGGGCGGTGGGTCGGGCTGTTTGATTGAGCCACTCGGTCATCTGAAATCCCCGATCTGCGATGCGTGTGACCGTCGTTAGCGTCCTCGGAAGGGGGACAAGCGCTTTCTTGCCTTGAAGCCGTTCCGACACGATGGCGTCACCCTGCCGTCAGTTGACCCCAACGTTGCATTGCGCAACGCGGAGAAAGTGAGAAGTGAGAAGTCAGAAGTGAGAAACTGTGTCCCCCGTGGATGCCGGCGAACCTCACTGGCGGTGAGGTGGGGGGGCCACTACCGACTCCGATCCCCAGGATGGCCCGGGGCCAGGGTGGCCTGGGTCACTCGTATCAAGGTGGCCAGTGACGACCGCGGGCGGCGACGGACACGAGCCGGAACTCGGGAAGGACGAGCGCGGTCAGGCGGCCACCGCGGACGCAGCCGGTGTCGATGGCGTACAGGCGGCCCTCGCGGACCAGCGGTTCGCCCGTACGCAGGTAGTCGTGGTGGCCGACGATCAGCGGCTTGGCATCTGGAGGTTGGGCGGCGACGGGGCCATGGTGGGGCGAAGACGGCTTGATGGGGGCATAGTGGTCATACCAGCGGCCGGGGTAGCGCTGAGCCATGTATTCCTCACCCGCGGTGGTGCCGAGCATGACCGCCTCCTGCTGAGCGGCCGGCGGGATGCCCGGCTCGAACATCCCGTGAACCATCAGCGCCTCCGGCAGCTCCAGGTACGGCGGCAGCGTCGCCAGCCAGTCGATCCACTCGCCGTAGCGCTCGCCCATCTCCTCGCGGACCGCCGCGTGCGCGGGGCCGAGCGGCTCACGGCCAAACCACGCTTCAACGTGCTCCCATTCGTGGTTGCCCATGATGGCCGAGGCGTTGGCCTGGTCACAGAAGAACCGCAGGACCTCTTCGCTGGCCGGCCCGCGGTTGACCAGGTCGCCCACGCTGATGATCCGGTCGGACGTTCCAATGCCCACCACCTGCAGGAGGTCCATCAACTCTTCGTAGCAGCCGTGAATGTCGCCGATGACGATGTGATGCATGGGCTGCCTGCCCCGGGTTTGGATGGTGCTACCTGTCGGTGGTGGCTTCCAGGGATTCCATGGCCACGAGCTGACTGAGGCGTATGTGAGCGGACCGGTCCGAGCGGGGGAAGCAGCAGAACAGATAGCTCTGGGCAATGGCCACCGCGTGCGGCTCGAGCACGTCGTAGCGGTCGCCGCTGCTGACGACCAGCCGAAACGGCTGGAACGGCTCACGGTCGAGATGCCGGCGAAGCTGCTCGATCATATACATATGATACCCGGCTCGGTCCGCAGCGGGAAGGGAGGGCTGGGTCACCTGCCGGAGTGGGGTCGGTGACAGGTTAGGCGGTCCAAGGCGAGCGGCGGGGTTTATCCCTGCCTTTTGCGTGCGACGCGCCGAACGTCGTCCGAGCCCTGCTCGCCAGGAAGGCCGGGCCGCATACCCACCTTCTCTCGCAAAGCGCCGGGACAAGCCCGCCGGCTCGCCGTTCCCGTCACGGATCCGCGACAAACACAACGCAATCAGTGGCTTTCGGCACATTCACGGGGCAAAAAGCGATCGCGCCCGATAGGATTCGAACCTATGACCCCCGGTTTAGGAAACCGGAGACCGAACCTGCAAGCCAAGCAACCACAAGCACTTACGACACGCCGAAAAGCGGTGGTAGCACAAGCGGTAGCATAACGGTAGCAGTTGACGCGGATCTTCGGACGATCTGCGAGCGGTGGCCATCCCTGCCCAGCCCGATCCGGGCGGCGGTCATGGCACTGGTGGACACGGTGGACAATGAGTAAGTTAGTGTTCGCTAACATGGTACCTGGGCGGTCGGCTGGGCGCTGAGCGTATGCAGCGCTCGCCGACCTGCCCGCCTTTGTGGAGATCGTGCGATGACGGATAGAACTGAAATGTTCCGGGCGTGGGACGCGGCGGCGGCGAAGACGCGCGCCCTGAAGTTGGCCCGGCGGTGTGAGGTTGCCGAGCGCTGCCTGAAAGCGCACGAGCGCTTGGCGGCGGCGCTGAGCGGCAAGCGGCCGGGCAGTCGGCGGCTGGCGCTGGCCCAGTACATGGCGTCCAGAAAGGCGGTGCAGCAGTGAACGCCATTGAGATCCTACGGCAACGTGAAGAAACAGCCCACCGGGCGGCTGCGGCCGCATACTTGGCGGCCCTGCGCTCGCCGACAATCGACGCCGACACACTCGCCGACGTGGCGGGCGGCATGGGCAAGACTTCCAAGGATGTTGAGCGGGACCTGGCCATCCTGAAAGAACACAGTGCGTTGGTGCGGGCTGTGGAGCGATTCGGCCCGCTGGGCGAGCTGATTGAGCGGCGGCGCGTGAATCGAAAGGAACTCGCCGACGCGCGGGAGCAGTTGGAGCGTGCAACCAACGAGCTGCAACGGCTGGAACTCGAATCGTCGGGCATCAGCACGTCGCGGATTATCCTGGACAATGCCGAGCGGCGGCTGGCGGCTTTCGAGCAAGCGCACCGCGACCTGTTCCCGTTGGACAATCCGGCCGGCGACGGAGAACACGGCGATGATTGAGCGTGGGCGGCTGGAGCGGCAGGTCGCGGAGCTTGAGAGCGAACACCGCCCGATCTTCCCGCTGGACGATGGCCTTGTCGCGGTGGGTAATAATGCGCAATAATGGGTAGGTCGGCCGGTGGTGCCCACGCGGGCGCCGCCGGGCCGGCTGCTCATGCGAGGAGGAGCCGTGACTCTCGAGCAGAGGCTGCGGAAACGTGAGCGTGATCGCGTTCGTTCGGTTCGCCGACGGGCGGCGCTCAAGGCCCTCGTGCTCGCCGTCCCGAAATGGCCCGACGACGGCGGCGACTTGGCCGGCCTTGTTGCCGGCGGCCTGGCAGACGATGTTGGGCTGGCACGTCGCGGCGGCATACTTCGGAGCGTGCGGAAGTGAGTAGATCCACGCCGGCAGAAATGTACGAGCACGCCCGCGACGTGTTGGAGCAGGGCATCGGCCGACGCGAGACCTGCTTGTGGAAAGCACTCGCAGAGCGGGCCGGGTGTTCTCCGCGGTCGGCCCGGCGCTGGCTGGCCAAGGCCCGCGCTGAAGCGGCGGCGGAAGCGCCGGAGCAAACCGCGAGGCTTCGGCAGAGTATGCCGTACCTGTTGGGTGAAGCCATCGCCATGGCCCGCGAAAAGGGCGACGCCCGGGCGCTTTGCCGGGCGTGCGATTCAGCCACGAGGTTCTTGTCGGTGGCCCAGGTGGCCACCACCACGCCGGCGGGTGTGCCGGCCGATGATCCGGCGGCGGTGGTTGCGGCGATGGCGGCAACACTGACGGCCGGGTACAATACAGCAGCAGGTGGCGGCGACGGTCGCCCTTGCGGCTTCGGGTCGGTGGCGGGTCTCGCTTCCGCCGACTCGGAGCCGACCTGCGAAGAAAGCGAGACGAATCATGTCCGAGTATCCGAAGAGTGTTTGGGATCTACTTGAGCGTATCGAGCCCGCCGGGCTCCACGGCCTGCCCATCGAGGATCTGCCGGCGGACGTGCTGAAAGCCGCGGAGCTGGCCGGGCTGGTCCGGGTGTTCAATAAGCGGCCCGGCCCGAAGGTGGTATATGTGGTGAGCGCCGACGCGCCGCGGGACCGGTCGTATATCCCGCCGCGTCCGATGCCCGACCCGGTGCGGATGGTCGGCATGACACCTGCGGGTCTTGAGGCCCTGCGAGCCCATCATCGCGATGCGGCACTCGCGGCGCTCGAGCCATCGACCGGCGAGCCGGTGGCCGGCGAGACGAAGCCACGGGTGAAGCCCGAGGCGCTTGAGCCGCAGATTGCCAACAAGCTGGCTCGCGACCCGTATATCACAGCCGAGAATCTCAGGAAGGATCTGAGCTGCGGCAAGGGCACGGTGACTGCATCGAAGGCATGGAAGCTGAACCAAGCGCGGTTGAAGCTGGCCAGGGAGCGGGGCAAGGATCCGAGAGCCCTGGATCTGACCAGACGCGGCGAGGATGGCGAGCTATTCGACTCCATGGCCCTGCTGTCCAGCGGGCGCGAGCCGAAACCGGCGGACGAAGCGGAGAGACTTGAGGGTCTGATTGCCGAGCAAGCCGAGTGCGCCCTAACTGACAACCCGGATGGTCCGCAACGGCCCGTCCGCAAGCGCGTCTGATCCACCGGTCACAACCCGGTCATGACCGCTCGTGACCGGCAAACATGAAAAAAGCGGCCCTGGCGATAGCGCCAGGGCCTTTTTTCTGCGCCCACCGTGGCCAGCGCCCTGATGGTGTAGGGCGATGGTGTTCTACCAAACCAGTGAGGTGCGATGCGATGACAGAGCAAACGGTTCGATTGCTGACCACGGGTCTGATTGCGGAGCGGCTGAAGGTGCGGCCGTCGCGGGTGGCCCGCATCCTGAGAGAACATCCCGAAATCAGACCGGCGGCGATGGCCGGCAACGCGCGGCTATACGACCGCGAGGCACTGTCCGAGCTTCGGCGGATCGTCAACGTCCAGGATGCCCGCAGAGCGCAGAGAGGTGGTGCACAATGAAACCCGACCCGATGCAAGAGATTGCGGACTCCATCCGATACGCGGCCCGACACCTGGGCAAAGAGAACGCCATCGGACCCGACGGAAGTTATCCCGGCCCGGGTGCCATCGAACTGTTGGCCATGAACGTCAAGGAAGCCGGCGACGCCATCGCATCATCAATCGAGAAGCTGGCGGCGGCCATCGACCGCGCAGGAGGTGCCGACCATGGCTGAGAACACTGACCAGAGCGGCCCGCCGGTGGTCCTGGCACTGAGGCCGAAGCAAGCGGCGGCGGCCCTGAACATCGGCACGCGAAAACTTTGGGTGCTGACGAATCAGGGCCGGATACCGCACCTGAAACTTGACGGGTGCGTTCTGTATCCCACCGATCTGCTGAGGCAATGGCTGGCCGATCAGGCGGTGAAGCCATAACCCGAAAGGAAGTGCGCGATGACTGAAGAATCGGAAACCAGGCTCGTGGAAGCGCTCGAGCGTATCGCCGACTGGCTGGGCGACACAAACAGCGGCACGTCGGACCTTGCGATAATCGCCGAAGCCATCGCGACGGGCACCGACAAGGTTGCGGCGGCGCTCGAGAACGTAGCGGACGCCATTTCTGTGCAGACGCACACCGTTTACGACTGACAGGTGAAAACGATGACGATTGACGAGTTTCTCGCACACTTCGATGGCGTCAAGAAACACGGCGCCGGATGGCGGATGTTGTGTCCTGCACACCGCGACACAGACCCATCCCTTGACGTTGACCTGGGCGACGATGGCCGGCGGCTGGTGATCTGCCGGGCCAAGTGCACCACCGCGGCGATTCTGGCGGCGGCCGGGCTGAAGCCGTCGGATCTGTTCAGTGATCGGCCTGCCCGACCTGCGGGATCGAAGCCAGCGACGAAGCCGAAGACGTTCTTCCCGACCACCGACGATGCCCTGCGATACTTCGGCCGCGGCAAGCCGGATCGAACATCCGAATACCCTGGTGGTGTCGCGCTGGTGTACCGATGGGAACCGCGGCGGCCGGGCGAGAAGAAAGCTGTTCGGGCGATATTCAGAATCGCCGGCGGCTGGACCACCGAAGTGCAGGAGCCCATCCCTTTGTATCGCCTGTCCGATCTGCCGGATGGCGAAACCACGGTCCTGGTAGTCGAGGGCGAGGGCGTGGCCGATGCGGCGGCCGGCCTGGGCCTGTCGGCGGTCACGTCCCTGGGCGGATCAGGGCGAGCGAGTAGCACCGACTGGAGCCCGATGGCGGGTAGGACTACTGTCGCGATCTTTCCCGACCGTGACACGGCTGGTGAAGACTTTGCCACCGACGTGATCGGCCTGCTATCGGCGCTCGAGCCGCGGCCGGCGGTGAAGGTGGTCAGATTGCCCGGCTTGGCCGAACACGGCGATCTGGTGGACTACTTGCGGGATCATCCCGCCACCACGGGCGATGACATTTTGCGGATGGTCGATGCGGCCGCGCCGGCGGATCTGCCGGCGCCGGCCACGGAGGCCGCGACGGCGACGGCCGGCGAGACGCTGGGCACTTTGCTTGCGGACCTGGGCGGCAAGATCCGCCGCGGCGAGCCGGTGGTCCGAGCGTTGCCGTGCGGCCTGGGCCTGTTGGACAAGTACATGGGCGGCCTGCCGCGCGGCGAGCTGACCGGCCTGGTCGGTTCGCCTGGCTGCGGAAAAAGCACGCTGGCCGATGCGATGGTCTGCTCGATCCTGGAAGCCGACCCGGACGCCGTGGGCCTCGTGTTCAACCTCGAAACGTCAAGCCCGGTCCGAGCTGCCCGATTGCTGGCCAGCCGATCGGTCGAGGCCGGCGAATACGGCGAGATTCTGCGGTCCTGCCCGGTCGGTGCGATTCTGCGCGGCACGTTGCGGGATCTGGAATCGGCCCAACGAGCGATTGAGCGGTTGCAACCTGTCGCGGCCCGTCTGCGGTTCCTGCCCGACTGCCGAACCGCGTCGGGCGTGGCCGACGTGATCCGCAACGAGCGGCCGGCGGTGGCCGTAGTGGACCATGCCGGCCTGCTGACCGCCGACGTGGGCACCGGTACCAACGAGGTGGCGGTGTTCGATGCGTCCCTGGCGGCGGTCCTGGATGCAACCCGCGAGGCCGACTGTGCAACCGTCGTGATCGGCGAGTTGAGCAAGAGCGCTCTACTGACCGGCGACGTGGGCATGGGTGCGGTTCGCGGATCGGCAAGGTTTGCGAGCTTGGCCGGTGCGTTCCTGGTCCTGGCCCACGACCCGGACGGCGACGGCGACGGCGAGCTGCACGGCCCGGCCGGCTGGGCGACGGGTCTGGCGTGCTACCTGGTCAAGAGCAGATACGGGCAATCCGGGATCGTCCAAAGGGCGCGGTTCCTGGGCGGCTTGGCCATGTTCAACTGGTCCGAGCCGGAACCGAACCGAAAGCGACCGCGAAATGACAAGGGCAAGGATGCGAGCGATTAACCCGCTAGATGATGAATCGGCATACGTCGGCCTGCGGCTGGGTCCGCCACCGGCGACGGCCGACCCGCCAGACAAGGCGGACCGGAAGCGTACCACCGGCCCGGCCCGGCGCCGGTTCCGGCTGTTGCGGCGGTTCTGGCGGTGCCCAGCGACACCGGGCCTGAGCACGGCGGCGGTCGCGGTGTGGTGCTACCTGTGGTTCCTGGCTGACCCGGCGGGCCAGTGCCATCCGAGCTTGTCCCGGATCGGCGCCCTGGTGGGCATATCCCGACGGCACGCCCAGCGGGCCATTGCCGAGCTACGGGCTGCCGGCTTCCTGGTCGTGATCGTCAAGGGATCGAACACCGGCGAGAACCGGGCCAACGTCTACAAGATCGGTGTGCACCATGAGGAATAGAGGTATCTGTGGGGCGCCGCCCGCGGCGCCTATCAAGGGACATATACGGCGCCCTGGTCATACCAGACCATAGGCGGACCCGCCGCGCCTTGGTCGGGCGGGCGGTCCGCCACCAGAGATGAAACCCGAAACCCTGGCACAATGAGTCGCGAAGAGCGGACAGGATGGCGAGACGAACGGCTGTCGGCCTGGCATCGCCAGCAAGGCCGCAACCTGCCCGCCCTCGATCTGGACTTCTGCCTCCTCGAATACGACGGCGGGAAAGCGGTGGCCCTGGTGGAGTACAAGCATGAGCGAGCGGCGCCGGTGTGGCCCGACACCGACCGGAACCTGCGGGCACTGGCGGATCTGGCCGACCGGGCGGGCGTCGTGGCCCTGCTGGTGCGATATGCGGATGATCTGTCGTGGTTCAAGGTCGCGGCCCTGAATACCCGTGGCCGGCGGTTCGTGCCGCGGCCCGTGGTCCTGTCGGCGGATGAATACCGCGCCGTCCTGTATCGCATCCGTGGCCGGGCGGTGCCGGCGGTGCGGTCGGCCTGACCTGTCCGGGCTGGCCACGCGCGCGAGAGCCCGTAGGACCGCACCAGAGGCCCGTGGTGCAACGCAACCGGCCCGGATGGCCTGAGAGACGGGCCATTCACGCCAGCGGGCTCTGAGGCGGAACTTGCACCGCCGGCACCTAACCGTCTCGCAAGCCGCGATGTGCGCCCAGCGGGCCAGAGCCATCTACGATGAGGCGGCGAAGGAACGGAAGAAACGGAAACCGGCTGATTTTGTTCCGGACAATTGGCCGGAACAACGCAAAGGCGAATCTCGCGACCAGGTTGGGAAAGCCTTCGGCGTGTCCGGGAAGTCGGTCAGCGGGATCTGCGGCCGGCGGGCTCGAGCGCAGCATAATGACCATTACCGGACTTGACACCGGGCGGATTGTGTGGTAAAGTTGTGGCATGGAAACAATGAGCGACACACTGAAGCGGGCGGTGAAGGCGAGCAAGATGCCCATGCTGGCGATTCAGAGAGAGGCGGGTATCAATCGCCAGACCGTGGCCCGGTTCCTGGATGGTCGTGGTTCGTTGCGGCTGGACAAGGCCGACCTCTTGGCCCGGTACCTGGGTCTTGAGCTTCGGCCGGCCAAGCGAAAGGCGAGGCGATGAGCAAGCGACAACGAGGCGGCGGTACGCTGTTCCGGGTGGGTGGCAAAGGCCCATGGGTGGCCTCGTGGTTCACCACCAACGGCAAGCGCCGGAAGAAATCGACCGGAACCACCGACAAGGCGACGGCATCCCGCATCCTGCAAAAACTGGTGGCCGACGAAGCTTTGCGGAAAGCGGGCATCCTGGACCCAACGGCCGAACGCCACGCGGCGGAAGCACGGCGGCCCATCGGCGAGCATGTGGCCGACTGGCGTAGGGCG
Source organism: uncultured Planctomycetales bacterium (assembly GCA_964511155.1). Lineage (GTDB taxonomy): Bacteria > Planctomycetota > Phycisphaerae > UBA1845 > PWPN01 > JAAYDF01. The sequence continues at coordinate 12,222 of CAZEEJ010000061.1, forward strand.
ATGGCCAGCAAGGGCACCACGGCCGACTACTCCAAGCAAACCGCCGACCGGGTGACGCGGCTGCTCCGGGATGCGAACGTCCGCACGCTGGGTGATCTTCAGCCGTCGCGAATCATGGCGGCCCTGGGCAGATTGCAGGTCATGCCCAAGCGCAGAGGCACCGACGCCGACGCCGATCATGCCTTGGTCCCTGCCAGCGTCCAGACCACCGGGCACTACTGCCGTGCAATCAAGCAATTCAGCCGATGGCTGGCCCGCGACGGTCGGCAGGCGGTTGACGTGTTGGCCCATATCTCGGTCAAGAGCGTGGTCGATGGCGATGAAACCTTCGAGCGGCGGGAACTGACCGCCGATGAAATGGCCCGCGTGGTCGAGGTGGCCCACGTCCGTCCGCTGGCGGAGCGAGGTCGGCGTACGGTGCTACTGCCACCGGTACCGGGCAAGCGAACGGCCTGGATATTCGAGCCGTTGACCGATGCGAACCTCTCAGCCTGCGAACAGCGGGCACGCGAGCGACTGGCGGGTAAGCCCGGCCGGCTGGCCAAGCTGGAAGCCGTCGGGCTCGATCATGCGATGTCGTATCGAGTGGCGTTCGCAACCGGCTTCCGAGCGGGTGAACTCCGCTCCCTGACTCCGGCGAGCTTCGATCTGGACGCCGACCCGCCGACGGTGACGGTTCAGGCGGCTTACTCGAAAAGACGGCGTACAGACGTTCAGCCCATCCCGGAAGCCCTGGCGAGGATTTTATCGCCGTGGCTGGGCTCTAAGGCGGCTTCCCGGCCCGTTTTCAACCTGCCCGAAAAGACCGCTCAGATGCTACGGGCGGATCTGGCGGCGGCGGGTGTCGCGTATGTCGATGATGACGGGCGGGTAGCAGACTTCCACGCCACGAGGCACACCTACGTGTCGCGGGTGGTGGCCAGCGGTGCGAGCACAAAGACCGCCATGGAGTTGAGCCGACACAGCGACCCGAAGTTGACCCTGAAGCGGTACGCCCACGCCCGTCTCGCCGATCTGAAATCGACGGTCGAGGCCCTGCCTGTGGCTGGTGCCGAGCCGGTTGAGGAAGCCCTCAGAGCCACCGGAACCGATGGTAGCACTAGCGGTAGCATAACGAGTGCGAAACAAGGCAAAACAAGGTCACAGAGCGCAACCAGCAACGCGCCTGCCGGTGGTGGTGGTGGGTGCAAGAACTCGCCGAAATCGTTAGAGAAAACGCAAGAAAACGAAGCATCGCGAAGCATAACAGCGAACGCGCCCGGCTGGACTCGAACCAGCGACCCCCGGTTTAGGAAACCGGTGCTCTATCCTGCTGAGCTACGGGCGCCCGAAGACGGCGTTCAACCCATCATCATAGCGACATGCGCAGGTGTTTCCAGCGTGGAGAAGTGGGGCCGTGGCAGCTTGGGCGTCCTCTTGGGTCCGGCGGCTCAAGGCTAGGCAAGGCTGTTCCGTACCGCGCCCGCCTGTCCACGACGTTGCGCAGCGATGGCAAGGGTCAGGAAGCGGACCTCGTGGGCGCGGCGTTCTCGCGCCAGGTCCGCTCCCTGACAGTCGCGGTACGGAACGAGATCCGCACTGCCCAAAGAGCAGTGGACACAGTAGCAGCCGCCCCCCGACTTCGGCGAGCTCTCTTCGAGCCTGCCTTCGGCTCTGAGGCTGAGCCTCATGCTCAGGCTCGAAGAGAGCCTCAGAGCCGAAGGCAGCCGAGCCGTGGCGACCGGGCACCGGCGGGACGCGGCTCGACCGAGCTCGCCGAGGTCCGGTGCCACACCGCGCCACTGCTCGAAGAGCAGTGGCACACGGGAAGAGCAGTGGCACACGGGCAGAGCAGTGGCACACGGGCAGAGCAGTGGCACACGGGCAGAGTAGTGGCACACGGGGCCTTACGGCAGGCGGCCGTCCAGGAGGGCGGGGAGCTGGGCGGTGGGCAGGCGGACGCCCAGGTAAAAGGGGCCGAACTCGGCGTAGAGGGAACTGGCGGCGTCAAAGCGCATTTCGTGGATCAGCTTCTTGAAGACCAGCATGTCGTCGGCGTGCAGGCTCACGCCCCATTCCCAGTCATCCAGGCCGATGGCTCCGCCGATGACCTGGGTCACCTGCTCATGGTACTTGTGGCCGATGCGGCCGTGACCCCGCATGAGGTCGCGGCGTTGGGCCATGGGCAGGGCGTACCAGTTGACCTGTTCGCCACGGCGTTTATTCATGGGATAGAAGCACAGATAGCGGGTGTCCGGTACGGCGGGGAACAACCGCGACTCGACCCGCGTACGCTGCTTGGTCATCTCGGTCTCGAAAAACTCGCTGTACTGCGGTGATTCGGGAGTGATGCCCTGGTCGGCGAGCTTGCGGAGCGCGATGGCCGTCAACTCGTACAGCCCAACCTCGATGACCGACAAAAACGAGTAAGCGGGGCGGAGGAACTCGAAAAGGGCAGTCTGGCGCAGGGCCAGCTCCGCACGATTGAGATCCTCGGGCCGCGGGCGGTAATGGAGGAAGAGCAGATCACCCTTCTGGGTGAGCAGGCTGTAAGCGGCGGAGTGCCCTTGGTCGCCGGTGTGCTCCAGCCACTGGGCGGCGCCCTGCGCGGCCTCGTCCCGCTCGGTCTGCGTTAATCTGCGCCAGCGGGGCCAATCGAGGGCATACGCGTCGTGCAGGGTATACCAGCCCTCGAGCGTCTGAGGGGCGTCGGAATCCGGAAGAGTACTCATGTCAGCTCCCAAGCGTTGGCCGTCGTTGCGTAGCACCGTGCCGGGATTGTAGTCGTCGCGATGCGGTATGGCACGGCCTTTCAGAGCGGGAACTCAACGTAGATCGGGCGTAACTTGCCTCCTGCGGGGCAAAATGGGGACAGGCACCGCTGGAGCGATCTGCCCCAGGCCCTGAACTTGGCCCGCATCCAAAGGATGCTTGCTTCATCAGGCACCGCTGGGGCGGAGCCAGTCCCCATTTTGCCATCAACAAGTTGACTCGGTCCTCCGCCGATTCTGTCACGGAGCCCGGCCTTCCAGAGCCGTGACTCAAGCCCAACGTTGCACTGCGCAACGCGGAGAAAGTGAGAAGTGAGAAGTCAGAAGTGAGAAACTGTGTCCCCCGTGGATGCCGGCGAACCTCACTGGCGGTGAGGTGGGGCGGCAGGCATGGAAGGTGGCTTTTTCTCAATTCTCCATTCTTCATTCTCCATTCCCTCCCGTTGCAGAATGCAACTGGGGGGTCAACGTGGATCGGCAAGCGGTCGCGGCGGCCGCACGAAACGCTGGAGGATGTTGTCGGCCCAGCTTCGTCGTTGGCTGGCCGCGTCGGTGGCCGGGGGCCAGCTTTCGCCGGGCTTCTGGGCTACGCAGAGGAGCGAAACGCCCAGGGGCAGCGGTATGCGCCCGACGAGCGTCCGTTCCATGGCGAATACCCGTCTCAGCAGCCCGGAGAAGATCCCCCCGCGGCTGCAGGCCAGGTCGCTGTGGGTTTCGGACGGCGGCGTGGCCCGCGACGCGAGCCGGCTTCCCAGCCGGACGAGTAAGGCGGGGGGCAGCAGGAACGTGTTGAAGTAGGTGAGGATTTCAGGCTGCAAGCCGGCCCGGGCGACGGCGGAGCGCAGACCGGCTTTGCGGTAACGCCGCTGATGATGGTTCACGACATCATGGCGGCTCCACAGAATGGGCAGGGCGGGCACGGTGATGAGAATCTGGCCGCCGGGCCGGCAGATGCGTCTCATCTCTGTCAGTGCCTGCTCCTCTTCGGCGAGGTGTTCGAGGATGTCGAGACCGCAAACCAGGTCGAAGGAACCGTCGGCGAAGGGCAGATGGACGGCATCCCCGCGCACCAGCCGGGGCAGGGCCTTGTGCCGGCAAAAAGTCAGGGCCAGCTCGCTGAGATCGATGGCCGTCACGTGGCCGAACTGCGACAGATGGCGCGATGATTCCCCCGTCCCGCAGCCGAGATCCAGGATGCGCGGCCGCGGACAGGGTTCGGCGAGGCGGTCGATCACCGCACCGAGGATCTGCCGGCGGCCCTCGAACCACCAGTGCTCGCGCTCCATACGGCTGTATTCGAGGTAGTAGTGTGCTTCCATAAGCGCGATGCCGCTCAACAAGTCTGGTCAGTGTTGCCGGCCCATGTGGTGGGCGGTCAGTTTCTCGATACGGTTGGAACCGGGTCTGCCCTCCGCGACCGACTGCGTGGCCCCGGGCTTGACCGGCCGACGGAACTGGACGACGTTGCGTACGGGTTGGGGATGGGGCCGGAAGCCGACGCGCCTGCGCGTCACGTACAGCGGGCGGCCGCGTACTTCGCGATAGACCCTCGCCAGGTACTCGCCCAGGATGCCCGCGCTGATCAACTGGATCCCGCCGACGAGGCCGAGCACGCAGCCCATCAGCAGAAGGGGCATGTGTTCGCCGCCGGCGATTCTCAGCCCGCCGACCATCACGCCCAGGGCCAGCCCGGTGATGAGGAACCCGGCCACGGCGATGAGCTTGAGCGGCAGGTTGGAGAAAGCGAAAAGCGTCTCGATCGTTGACCGTGTGCGCTGCCGCAGCCGGTTGCCGCGCGTGTTGTCGAGGTGCAACCGCCGGTCGTATTCCACGACGGCATGGCGGAAGCCCACCCATCGCCGTAAACCCGAAAGGAACCGGGTACGTTCGGGCAGGTTGTTGAACTCCTCGACGACTCTGCGGTCCATGAGGGTCAGGGCGGCGGCATCGTCCCCCAGCGGGATCTCGCTGAACATCCTGACCAGTCGTTGCGTCCAGGTTCCCGCGATCCGCCCGAGCGTCCCTTGCCGGCGGCGCGGGAAGGCGGAGACGACCTCATGCCCCTGGCACCAGCTTTCGATGAGCGAGGTGACGACGGTGGGCGGGCCCGCGAGGTCGTTGTCGAACGAGACCACCGCTCGTCCGTCCGACGCTTCCAGCCCGGCACAGAGGGCGGCCTCGGCGCTGAACTGCCGGGAGAGGATCAGCCCGCGGACCGCACCGTCCTGCTCGTTGAGTGCGGCGATCACCTCCGCGGTGCGATCATCGCTGCCGTTGTCCACGTAGATGATCTCGTAGGGGATCGCCAGTTGGCGCATCACCGCCGTCAGCCGAAGGTGGACGGCCGCCAGACGGGTCTCCTCATTGCGGAGCGGCACGACGATTGAGCATTCCACTGCCACAGACTTGTTCCTTCCGTGGAACTCTGCCCGGCCATCCAGGGCCTGGGACACGCATCGCCCTCGGCGGGGCGTTGCTTTGCCGTGTCATCCTTCCCCGGGTAGTTATCGGATAGCCGGCGGGGCCCGTTCATTTAGAGATCACCGCTTGTCATCGTCGGTTAACCCAAGTCGCCGACCGGTTCAGCCGATGTTATGGGACGGCCCGCCGCTTGCGGCTTCGCACCGATGGCAGCGGGTCAGGGATCAGAGGTCGGTGTGGGGTGCGTGTCGATGGCTTCGTTGACTTCGACTGTGGAACTGCGACAGCTATCGCTGCCGACCGTTCGCGCGGCCGTGCGACCCGCTACGTTGCTGCTTGCCACCATCTGGGCTGCGGTATTCTGCGTCTCGCTGAGTCGCAATGTGCTGGACCCGATCGGCTACGATCAGGCGTTCTGGCAGTACGTGACCGAACGCGTGCTGGCAGGCGAGCGGATGTACGTGGACGTCTGGGACCAGAACGCTCCGGGCGTGTTGGGCATCCATGCGCTGAGCACGTGGCTGGTGGGGCGATCGCCGATGGCCCTGCGGGTCTTCGATGCCGGGTGGCAGTTGCTGACCATGGGCCTGCTGGTGCTGCTGGCCGGTCGGGACGGTGGGCGGTGGGGCGTGGGCTGGTTGGCCGCAAGCCTCTATGTCCTGGCATATTACAGCGGCGGGTACGTTCACACGGCCCAGCGGGACGGCTTCGCGGTCCTGCCGATGCTGATCGCGCTGCACGTGGTCACAACACCTTTGCGGTCCTGCGGTGGGGGAGCGCGGATCGCCGCCCATGCGGTGGCGGGGGGGATGGGCCTGGCGATGTGCGCGGTGAAGCCGCCGCTGGGGTTGGTTTTCGGCGTGCTGTGGTGGTGGACGCTGGCCGAGGCGTGGATGAGACGCGGAGAGGGTAGGCGGGCGTGGTATCCGTGGCTTGGTCTCAACACCGGCTTCCTGCTTGTCGCCGCGGCCGGCGCTGCCCTGATGATTGCCTGGGGTTGGTGGGACGGCTTCGTGCGGGCCATGAACCGCGCGGATGTACCCGGGTACATCCAGGGGCCGATGCTCGTGCGCCAACTGATGCAGGCGGTCCTGCCGATCGCGGCATTGCTCGCCGTGGCCGTGGCCTGGTGGCTACGTGACGAGTTCCGTGCGGGAGGGGGCGCAGCCCCGTCCACCGTCGGCAGCCGGAGCCGCTCCGTTGCAGGTACCTTCCTGGTTGCCTGGATCAAGGCGGTTGCGGTGGCGGCGGGGGTCCTGAGCATCTGGCTGTGGCCGGCCTGGCAGTCACTGCTCCCCATGGTCGGCGGTCTGCTGCTTCCGGCAGGCGGGGCGGTGCTGCTGCAGGCATGGGCAGGGCGCTCGCGCACCTGGCGGCTGGTCGCGTTGACGGCCGGTGCGGTCTTCGCGGCCATTGTCGTGCAGGGGCAGTTCTACTTCTATCACTTCCCGCCCTTGCTGGCCTGTCTGGCCTACCTGGCGGCGGACGAGCTGCTCCGGCAGAGCCGCGACCGTGGCCGAGCCGCGACCGTGAGGGAGCGGTGGCCGCGCAGAGCCGCGAGCGTGAGGGAGTGGTTCCGCGGTTTCGTGCGAAGCCGCAAGCGGTGGCAGAGCCGCGACTGTGAGGGAGCGGTGGCCGCGCAGAGCCGCGGCCGTGAGGGAGCGGTTCCGCGGTTTCGTGCGAAGCCGCAAGCGATGGCCGCGCAGAGCCGCGACCCACTGCTCGCACCGACTGCTTCCCCTGCATCCTCCCCGCGTACGCTCGGGACTTTCCACCCTTGGTGCCTGGTGTGTTTGGCCTCGGTGGCCCTGTTGGCCGGTCATGCCTGGGGCGGAAAGATGACCTCCGTGAGCACCCAGCCGTGGATTCTGCGGTCCATGACGCTCGCGGAGCACTACGACCAGGTTACTCGTCACAAACCGCGTTATCCGCTCTACTCGACCACGCAGCGTGCCGCCCGGCGTGTCCGCGAGCTCACCTTGCCGACCGACGCCATCGCCTGTCTGATCAACGAGCCGCGGCTGTATTACCTCGCCGAGCGCCCGGCCGCCCATCGGCTGGTCATCCCCAACGAGGCCTTCCGGCCGTTGTTCGACGAGTTTCTCCCCACTCTGCACACAAAACGGCCGCCCGTTATCCTCGCTCGTGTGCCGGAGATGGTGCGCGGGTGCGAGGATCCGACAACCGTGCATGCCGCGGTCTTCGATGAGGCGGAATCCTTCTTCGGCCCGCAGGCCCGTCTCTTGCGGGACGCCTACCGGGTTACGGAACTCATCGACGACATCTGCATCCTCCAGCCGCGCGGTGGCGAGTGAGCGAGGCAGCAAGTGAGGGAGTTAGCGAGTTAGCGAGTCAGCAAGTTAGCAAGTTAGCAAGTTAGCGAGTTAGCGAGTTAGCAAGGCAGCAAGTGAGTGAGGTAGTAAGTGAGTGAGGGGCTCCTTACGGCTTGCCGCTTCGCGGCGGTGTGCCACCGCTCTGCGAGCGGTATTCGTGTGCGTCACCCAAACCACTCCTAACATTGCACGATGCGGGATTGGGGCTAGAATCACCGCCCGGACCGGTGGTTGCTGTTGTGCTGAGCAAAAACCGCTCCCTTGCGAGGAAGGAGTGTGCCCCGTGCTGCGATGGAGGCTGACGGCGGTGTGTCTCATGATCGGTGCGGGGGCGACCCTGGCCGAGGAGCGGGAGGGGGAACCGCCGACGATCCCGGTGGGGCTCGATGCCTACCGCATGTGGGAGCGCTGGCCGTACCAGCGGATCGGCGCCCGGGCCTACATGCGCAGCACGTACGATCGCGCCGGTCACAATGAGACCGCGGACGCCAGCCACTTTCTTTACCAGGAGCGGGAGGACTTCAACGTCACCCTGGACGTGCAGGGGCGGGGCATTCTGTACTTTGCCCGTTACAACCACTGGCACGGCAGCCCCTGGCACTACGAGGTGGACGGTGTGGGCCACATCGTGCGGGAGACCAGCTCCGCCGACCCGACCAAGCCTGTCGAGGGCTCGGTCTTTATGCCGGAGCAGTTGTTTCCCAACCCGCTGACCTGGACGTGGTCGATCACCAAGGGGGCGGACCTGATGTGGGTGCCGATTCCCTTCGAGCGTTCGTTCCGCATGGCCTACTCGCGGACGTTCTACGGCACGGGGTACTACATCTATCACCATTACCTCGAGGGCACGCCGCTTTCGCAGCCGATCAAGGCCTGGGACGGGCGCACGCCGCCCGATCCGGCCGTGCTCGACCTGCTTGGCCGGGCGGGCACGGACATCGCCCCGCGGGATATCGCCACCGAGTGCGGGGAGACCAGCCTGGTCCGTGGCGGCACGCTGGCGATCGGCACCTTGCCCAAAGGGCCGCGAACCATCCGGGCGCTCAAGCTGACTCTGCCTCGCGAGCACGCCCTCGCCCTGGGCCGGGCTCGCCTCCGCATCACCTGGGACGACCGCCCGCATCCGTCGGTGGACGCGCCGCTCTCGCTCTTCTACGGGGCGGGTACGCTCTACAACCGCGACGGTCGTGAGTACCTGGTCAAGGGGCTGCCGATGAACATCCGTTACGCGGACGACCGCGTGCATCTCGGCTGCTACTTCCCCATGCCGTTTTTTCGCTCAGCCAGGATTGAGCTGGTGAATGTCCCGCCGGTGCCCGACGCGGTCCTGCATTACGAGGTGCGCCACGAGCCGCTGGACGCGCCGCCGAACCACCTGGGCTACTTCCACGCCACCTATCGCGATCATCCCGAACCCGAGCTGGGCCACGACCTGGTGCTGCTGGATACGCAGGAAGCCGAGGGCGGCGGCCCGTGGTCGGGGACGTTCGTGGGCACGTCGTTCATCTTCACCCACCGGGCGTTCCTGCCCACACTGGAAGGCGATCCGCGCTTCTTCTTCGATGACAGTCAGACGCCCCAGGCCTACGGCACGGGTACGGAGGAGTGGGGCGGCGGCGGCGACTACTGGGGCGGCCTGAATATGACGTTGCCCCTGGCCGGGCATCCGGTGGGCGCACGCAACGTGGCGGAGGCCAAGGAAGACGAGGATCTGATCCAGTCGGCCTACCGGTTTCTGCTGGCGGATCTCATGCCCTTCGGCAAGCGGGCGGTCATCCGCCTGGAGCACGGCGGCGAGAACGAATCGAAGGAACACTACAAGACGGTGACCTACTGGTACGGTCTGCCGGCGGCGTCGCTCGTGCTGACCGATGAGTTCGACGTGGGCGACCCGGCCAGCGAGCGCGACCACGCGTACGTCTCGCCGGACGCCTCCGAACCGGTCTCGATCACCTCGCGCTATGAGTGGGGCGTGGACACGCTGGTCATGGCGCGCCCCGACCACGTCCTGGCCGATCCGCCCGACGCCGCGGAGTTCGAGCTCCAGGCCGACGCGGGCAAGACGTATTACATCTGGGCACGAGGCCGGGCGCTCGAAGCCAACAGCCGCTCGGATGCCTTCTGGGTGCAGTTTGACGACGCGATCGGCACGGACCGGCTTGGGCCGGGCTACACCAATGACTTCGGCGTCGGCAACTGGCTCGACGGCGACAGCGGTTTGACGTACTCATGGTCGAGCGGTCGGCCCCAGGATCCGCCGCTGACGGTGCGGTTCGATCGAGCCGGCACCCACCGTTTGCGCATCCAGCCTCGCGACCCCACGCATCGCCTGGACCAGCTCTGGCTCAGCGCCACGCGCCAGGAACTGCCCCGGTCGTCCGCCGCGGTGCCCAAGCCCGAGGCCGCGGCCACCGGCGCGATCGACGAGATCGTGCTGGATGCCCGGGACATCAGGGCGATGCGTGGGGCGATTCGGATCGTCGAGGATGAGCAGGGCACCATCGGCCGGGCGATCGAAATCGGGGGCTCGGATACCCGGGAGCGCATCGAGATCTACCCGGCCCATACGCAGATTGGGCGGCATACGTCGGGCCGGTCCGAGTTCACCCTCCGATTGCTGCCGAACAACCTGGGCGTTTTGCTGCGGCGATCATTGGACTATGCGTTTCCCAATCAGCGGGCGGAGGTGTTCATCGCCGACGCCACCCCCGGGGCGGCGGATCCGGCGTTTGAACATGCGGGGGTCTGGTACCTGGCCGGGTCGAACACCTGCTACCACAGCTTCCCGCGCGGCGAGGTGGACCCGCCGAAGTCCGTGGTCCAGACCTCGAACCGCCGGTTTCGCGACGATGAGTTTCTGGTGCCCCGCCGGCTGACGGAGGGGCGCTTGGCCATCCGGGTACGCGTGCAGTTCACCCCTGTGCGGCGCCCGCTTCTGCCCGACCTTCCCGTACCAGAGCTGGCCTGGAGCGAACTGAAATACCTGGCGTACTGCTACGTGATGCCCGATTTCGAGCCCTGACGGGGCGGCTGAAGGCTGCCCTCGGCTTGTCGACGGACGCGCTTACCGGCCGGCATGGCGCCGAAGACGCTGCAAGGCCGCGATGTGCTCGGTCGGGATCAGACCGTGCTTGTTCGGGGGAACATTGAGCAGCAGGTTGCTGCCGCGCTTGCTGCACTTGCTGACGATGTCGGCCAATTCCGCGTCCGGACGCGGGGAATCACCCTCGACGTGGAACCATTCCTTGCCGATCGGATCGCACACCTCGCCGGGCAGGTAGTATTCTCGGCCCTCGATCGTTCGTCATTTTTGGTGGCCGCATTCGGGCGGCAGGCGGCGCTCGATGGCAATCAGGTCGGACGGCCACGCATAGTCGAGGTCGTATTCTTCGCCGCTGGAAATCCCACTGTTCATCAAGATGACCGTCTGCGGCTGCAGGCCGGCGATGTGCTGGTAAAGAAAGGTGCGATACCCTCGACCCAGCACGCCGGGAATGTCGATCCAGACCTCGGCGATCGGCCCATATTGGGTCAGCAGCTCGGTGATCTGGGCGGTCATGAAGTTGTGGAACAGCGAGGTTGTGTAAGCGGGCATGTTTTCGGCGGGGTCTGGCAGGGTGGCGGCGGTTTCCGCACAGGCGTGCACGGGCCAGCTCCACGGTCCCCACTTCGCGCCACGGTCGGAAGGCGTCACGCTGCCGAAGCGGTGGTGGTTGTCCCAACTGCAGTAGTAAAAGCCGGGAAGCAGCCCGTACCGCTGGCAGGCTTCGACGAAGCTGCCGCAGACGTCCGTACGGTCGGTGCTGTGGGCCACGGTGTACGTGGTATGGCGGCTGGGCCAGAGGCAGTGGCCAGCGACGTGCTTGGTGGTGAGGATGGCGTAGCGCATCCCCGCGTCGCGGGCGACCGATACCCACTGGTCGACGTCCAGCCGATCGGGAGCGTAGACCGCCGCGGGGCTGCTGCCGTCTGGCAGTTCCTGCCCGACGAAGGTGCTCATTCCGTAGTTTATGAACATGCCTTAGCCAAGCGACTCCCACGCCCGCAAGGCCTCGAGCGAGAGCCGTTGGCATCCGGGTTGCGAGGGAACGGTCAAGGGGCGCCTCCATGGCACGCTTGTTGGCCACACTTACGGCAAGGGTAGCCAGTGTGGTCCGAACGGCCTGTGGGCAATCAGACCGCGACGCGAGAGCATCCTGTCGCCCGTGGCACCCTCACCGATCCGCGTACTTCGCGACGAAGGTGTACGTTCCCGAGCCGACCTTATACACGGCCGCCTCCTCGTCCGCTCGGAGCAGGGTTACCCCGTCGGCCTGCGACGCGGGTTGTCCACCCTCGGTCACGCTCGCGGGGTCGGAGGTGGGCACGCGGACCGTGGCGGACGTGTTGGCGGGGATGTGCACCCCCAGCGTGATCGACCCGCCCTCGATCTGCCACTGGCTCACGATGCGGCCGCGGATGGAATCGTAATACCCGCGGGCCCAGGACAGCCCGCCGCCCGGCCGCGGCTCGATGAGGAAGTGCTTGTAGGCCAGCGTCTCCTCGTCCGGAGCGATCCCCAGGATGACCCGGTACATCCACTCCCCGACCGCCCCGATCGCGTAGTGGCAAAACGAGTTCATGCCCGGATCCTGATACCCTCGGCCTTCCGCGTAGCCGTCCCACCGCTCCCAGATGGTCGTGCCGCCCTGGTCGATGGTGTAGCCCCACGAGGGGATGGTGCGGTTGTTGATCAGCCGGTAGGCGACGTCGTTGCGTCCGCCGCGGGTCAGGGCGAGCATCAGCTTCACCGTGGTGTGGAACCCGGTCGAGATGTGGCCCTTGTAGGCCTCGATGCCTTCGATCATGTAGCGGACGGCGGCCTCGTGGTGCTCAGCGGGGAGCAGGTTGAAATCGAGAGCCAGGGCATAGCCGGCGGGCGTGTTCCCCTGGATTCGGCCATCCGGCGCGACGTACGCCCGGTTGAAGGCCTCGCGCACCTGCCGGGCGAGCTCCGCGTAGCGCTGGGCGTCTTCCCGGCGATCGAGCAGGGCGGCCATGCGCGAGAGCAACTCGGCGGTGTAGGCATGGAAGGCCGTCGCAAAGGCGTCCTTGGGCACCTGGGCGCCGGTCTTGGGGTAGCCTTCCAGGATGAGCGTATCGCCGTTGAGCCAGTCGCCGTAGTCGTTACCGCGGCTGCCGGTCCACAATCCCTCCGGGCTCTGGCTGCGGACGTACTCGACCCAGCGCTTCGCGGATTCGTAATGTTTCTCGATCAGCCGTCGGTCGCCGTAATTGATGTAGACGGTCCAGGGCACGATGACGCCGGCGTCGCCCCAGGCCGGCACGCCGGAGAAGCGCTCGTTCGGCCCGAACGGGTGCGGCGCAAAGTCCGGATACCGCCCGTCGTCCGCCTGGTCGTCGCGCAAGTCATACAGCCACTTGTTCAGGAACGCCGCCATGTCCATGTTGAAGCAGGCGGTTTGCGCGAACGCCACGATATCCCCGGTCCAGCCGAGCCGTTCATCCCGCTGCGGGCAGTCGGTGGGGATGCTGTGCATGTTGTCTCGTTGCGTCCACACGATGTTCCGCATGAGTTTGGCCAGCATCGGGCTGGAACACTCGAACGCGCTGGTGATGGGGGCCGCGGAGTGAAACGCACGGGCGACGAGCGTGTCGGGCGTCGGTCGGCCGGGCAGACCGGTCAACTCGACGTAGCGGAAACCGTGATAGGTGAAACGCGGCTCGAAGTGCTCGACGCCGTCGCCGCGTAACGTGTACTGGTCGGTCTGCCGGGCACCGAGTTCGCCACCGAGGACCTTCATCCGCAGGTTGTCGGTATAGATGTTGCCGTCCGGTTCGAGCACCTCGGCATGTCGGAGGGTGACCGTGGTGCCGGCCGGACCCTCGACCTGCAGGCGGCACCAGCCGGCCAGGTTCTGCCCAAAGTCGACCACGAAGACCCCCGGCGTCGGCTCGTTAATCGCCACCGCCCGAAGCTCCTCAGTCACGCGGATCGGCTCGTTGGCCTGCGCGACGAGGGCCGCCCGGACCTCGCCGGCTACGCTGACCGGTTGCCAGGTCGAATCATCGAAGCCAGTCCGATCCCATCCCGGCTGTTCCATCCGGGCGTCGTACACTTCGCCGTCCAGAATGCACGCCTTGCGGATCGGGCCGGCGGTGGTTGCTCGCCAGGTGGCGTCGGAGCCGATGGTCTCGATCCGGCCGTCGGCATGCTCGATCTCGATCTGCACCAGCAGCCGGGGATGCCGGCCGTAATGGCCCCGCACCGGCCCGTTCTCGACGATGTGCGAGATGCCCAGACGCCCGGCATACCAACCGTCGCCCAGACACGCGCCGACGGCGTTTTTACCCTTCTGCAGCAAGTCGGTCACGTCGTAGGCCTGGTACTGCACGCGCTTGTGGTAGTTGGTCCACTCGGGAGCCAGAAGCTGTTCGCCGACTCGCCGTCCGTTGAGGTGCAGTTCGTACAGGCCCAGGGCGGAGGCATAGGCGATGGCCCGCCGGGGCGGGGCGGCAAGCTCGAAGTCCTTGCGGAGCATTGTGGCCGGCAACGCGGCCAAAGGCTCGTCCGCCGGCGGGGCTTCGTGCTTGCCGACCCATTGGGCTTTCCAGTCCGCGGGCGCCAGCAGGCCCATCCGCCAAGTGGCCGGCTTGCTCCACGCCGAGGGCGTCCCCGTCGCGTCCCACACCCGCACCTTCCAATACACCTGTTGCCGCGAAGGCAACGGCTGCCCCGCGTAGGCGATCTGGTTCGTCGCGTCGGAGGCGACTTGACCGCTGTCCCACAGGTCCGCCCGCCCGGGCTCCAGCCTGTCCTCGCTGCCGGCCGCCAGGATCTGGTAGGCACTTTGCATCATGCCACGTTGCGTTGAGGTCACGACCCAGCTCAGCCGTGGCTGAGCCGTCTGAACGGCCAGCGGATGGGTCAGATACTCGCAGCGCAGCTCGGTTGGGATCGTCTCCGCCATGCCCGGTACTCCTGGCAGTGCCAGCACCGCAAAGGGTGCAACGAGGGTCAACATCGCTCTCATCATGGACTCATGGCCTCCTGTCGCTGGGGCGTTGGGTTCACCGCGGACAGTGCCGCCCGCAGCTCGTCGCGCACCTTCCCCGGCTGCACGATCGGCTGGGCGGACCATGATACCGTGTGTCGCGCACGTTTCCACGTCGCGAGGTTGCGTGGTCGTGAAGTGGTGGGGCGTGAGGTGGGGGGGGCGTGAAATCGTACAGTGGAGAGTGGCCCGCCGCTTGCGGCTTCGCACGGTGCCCAGAGAATCTACGCCGACCCTTCAATTCGCCGGGCCGCCTCATCCGCGGCTTGCTGCGCGGCTTCCCACGTGTTGCGGGCCTGGGCGGCCTTGTGCTGCGCCTGCTCATAAACCGCCCGAGCCTGGTCCGCCTCACTTTGAACCGCCGAATACCGGCACGACGCGTCGTGGGCTTGCCGGGCGGCTGCGCGCAGGTGCTCCGCCTGCCGCATTGTCTGCTCGGCCCGTTCGTGCAGTTGTTCGCTGGCGGTCATCAGACCGCCGAGACGGTCCATCTGGTCAGTGAGCGTCGCTTTGATCTCCGCGAGCTGCCGGCGAAAATCGCCGTGCGGCTGAGGCCCCTGGCCCACCGCTTTGTCTTCAACGCAGAACCGTGGCGTTTCCTGCTCAGCCAAGCTTGCCGCGGGAGGCGACATCGGCGAACAGGCGACTGTGCCGTCCACCAGGTGCCCCGCGTCCGCAAAGGGCGGCATCGGATCGACCGGCTCGGCCTCGGCGGCCTGGGCAACCAGGTCAGCCAGATCGACGGGCGGCTCACCCGGGTCCACGTGAATGTCATCCGCGAGATCAGTGCAGCTCCCTTCGATCGCCTCCTTTTCGCCGTCGAGCCAAGAGGTCAAGTCACCGTGAGTCGCTTCGTTTTGCCCAGCGGCGCCGGCCTCACTGTTCTGATCATCCGCGATCGGGTTGTCTTCGTTCGCCCGGTCGGCCGGCAGTGCGAGCCCGGCCAGTTCAGCCTCCGCCTCCGCCAGAGCATCGTCCCAGGCGGGCTCGGCCGGCTCCATCAGGCTTTCCGGCGTGCCCACTTCCTGCCCCAGCGAATCGGTCAGTTCGTCCAGTTGGCTTGCCGCGGCCTCGAAGTCGTCGGCGATCTCGGCCAGCTCGCGCTCCGCCGTAACCAGGCTCGCCGCCGCCCCGGCGGGCGAGGGTTGGCTGTCCGTGTCGGCGGCACTGATCGCCGCCGCCAACTGGTCCGCGTCCGCGAGCAGGTCTTCCGGGCCCTGCGCCGGGCCGGCGTCGGATGGGGAAGGCCCACCGGAAGCCGCCGCCAATTCGTCCTCCTGACCGGCCGCACGGATTTCTGCCGCCACGTCATCGCGAAACTTCTTGCGTTCC
Source organism: uncultured Planctomycetales bacterium (assembly GCA_964511155.1). Classification (GTDB taxonomy): domain Bacteria; phylum Planctomycetota; class Phycisphaerae; order UBA1845; family PWPN01; genus JAAYDF01. Next base: position 28,113 of record CAZEEJ010000061.1, read on the forward strand.
TTCCGGATGGATGCCATGTTCAGGGCCTCTCTGATCTGAGGAAAGTCAGCGTCGATGCAAGCGATCGCCAGCCCATTGGCGGGCGCGCGGGCATCGGCCAGAATCGCACACATGTCGGCGACGCCGTTGCGGACGGATGCGGCCGCGGCTTCCGGTTTCGCGTCGAGCCGGCGAAGACGGGACCGCAAAACGTCCTGCACTGCCGGCGGCTCATCGGTTCCGAGCTGCCGGACCAATTCCAACTCGGTGCGCAGCGCCAGCAGGGCTTCGGCATCCGACACGGCGACCGTCGTGGGCCGGCCGTCCCGAACGATGCCGTATGTCTTGGGAAAGCTGGCCATCTCGGACTCCCGCGGGCATCGCACTTACGTCGCCTTTATCGACTCGCGGGGGGGATCACCTGATTTCGGCGCGGCCAGGACCGAGGCAACTTGTTGCTGGCGCCGGGGACCGAGCCGGGTGGCCCGGATCCTCCGGACCTGGGGGAGCGATTACCGGACCTGGGTGTCAGGCCGATAAGTGAACGCACCCGCCGGGTGGCCCATCCTTGGTAGCGGCCGCCCCCCGTGGCGGCCGCCGGGTGGCCCATCCTTGCGCAGCAAGGG
>CAZEEJ010000062.1:0-27788 GCA_964511155.1 uncultured Planctomycetales bacterium
CCCCACACATAATTATCTCCTCCCCTCCCCCCCCCCCCCCCCCCCCCCCCGCTGATTCCCTCACAGAGCCGGATTTGTCGAAAAAAGCGATTTCAGCTTGACAATGGTCCCATATACGACCATAATACCCCATGCAGTCGGCGGCCCGCGTGAGCGAAGCCGGCCGGCGGTGCGAAGCGGAGATCTTCACGGATTGTGGGTCTGGCCGTCGGACAGCGGCCCAGGCGAGTCCCGAGCCTACCAGGGTGTCGCTGACAAGTCCCGATGTCGGCAGCCTTGGCTTTCTATCGGTCGCCCCGGACAGACCGTCACGATCCTGGTATCTGGCCAAGCACGCGAAAGGAGGCACGGGGCGACACGTCACCGAAGATTCCAAGAATCTCAATCATTTTCCCTGATGGGTTTGATTCGGGGAATGCCGGTGGCCCCGCGAGGGGCGGCTGCGGCGTTCTCCCGCAAAGGTACAGACAATTCACGTAAGGAGGTGCGCGATGCAGGCAATAGCCAAGTGGTCCTGCGTGTGTAGCAGCTTGGTCGTGGCGGCGGCATTCAGCGTCGCTCCGGCCAGTGCCGACGACGGACTGTATGCCAGCACGCTCAGCGAGACGCTGGTCTCGATGCGGGACTCCACGGGAGTCTACGCCAACGAAGAGGATACGCCGCTGGTCACCACCAGCGCAATCGAGCCGACGCGGTGTCCGGCGGTGCTGACGCGTTGTCCGGCCGAGCGGACCAAGTGCCCGCCGTACCAGACACGTTGCCCGGCAGTCGAGACACGCTGCCCGGTTGTTCCCACCCAGTGCCCCGCGTGGGACACGTACTGCCCGGCGGAGGAAACCCGGTGTCCGCCGTCGCAGACCAAGTGCCCGGCCGTAGAGACCAAGTGCCCGCCGGTGCAAACCCAATGCCCGCCGGTACAGACGGTCTGCAACAGCACGGGTACGGTCACGGTCTGCCCGCCGGTGGAGACCCGGTGCCCGGTGCGACTGACGCACTGCCCACCGGTCGACACCCGATGCCCGCCGGTCGCGACCCAGTGCCCGGTGCGGCTGACGCACTGCCCGGCGGAGGAGACCCGTTGCCCGCCGCTGCAGACGGCTTGCCCGGCCGGCCTGACCAAGTGCCCGCCGGTCGAGACCCGGTGCCCGCCGGCCACAACAAAGTGCCCGCCGCGGGATACGCACTGCCCGGCCGAAGCGACCAAGTGCCCGCCGCTGCAGACCCGGTGCCCGCCGCGGGAGACCTTCTGCCCGCCGGTGCAGACCCAGTGTCCGCCGACGACGACGGCGTGCCTGAGCACGGCCATCACCGTGTGCCCGCTGGCCACGGTTTGCCCGGCCCAGGAGACGCGTTGTCCGGCTTCGGACACGAAGTGCCCGCCGGTGCAGACCCAGTGCCCGCCGCGCGAGACGCACTGTCCGCCGGTAGACACCAAGTGCCCGCCGGTACTGACGCAGTGCCCACCGGCACCGACGACCTGCACGGCGTCGGCGGTCACGACTTGTCCGATGCAAACGATCTGCCCGGCGGTGGAGACGCGTTGCCCGCCGGCGCAGACCCAGTGCCCGCCGCGGGAGACCCACTGTCCGCCGCTGGACACCAAGTGCCCGCCGGTGGCCACGCAATGCCCGCCGGTGGGGACGCATTGTCCGCCGGCCCCAACGTCCTGTACCGTCGCGGCGTTGACGATCTGCCCGATCGAGACGCGGTGCCCGGCGGTGGAGACGCGATGCCCGCCGGTGCAGACCAAGTGCCCGCCGCGCGACACGCACTGCCCACCGGTGCAGACCCAGTGCCCGCCGAGTCCGACGATCTGCTTGAACTCGGCGCTGACCGTCTGCCCGATTGAGACGCGGTGTCCAGCCGTGCTGACCCGGTGCCCGCCGGTCGATACGCGTTGCCCACCGGTGGCGACGCAGTGTCCGCCGAGGGACACGCACTGCCCGGCGGAAGAAACCAAATGCCCGCCGTCGCTGACCAAGTGTCCGCCGCGGGATACCCACTGCCCGGCTGAGGAGACCAAGTGCCCGCCGTTGCAGACCAAGTGCCCGGTGCGGGAGACCTTCTGCCCGGCAGAGGAGACCCGGTGCCCGCCGTCGCTGACCAAGTGTCCGCCGCGGAACACACATTGCCCGCCGGTGGAGACGCAGTGCCCGCCTCTTCAAACCCGTTGTCCGACTGAGGACACGAAGTGCCCGCCGGTCCAGACCCAGTGTCCGGTGGTGCAGACGCAGTGCCCGCCGGAACCGACGGCCTGCCTGCTGCCGGCCATCACGGTCTGCCCGATCGAGACGCAGTGTCCGGCGGCGGAGACACGGTGCCCGCCGGTCCAGACCCACTGCCCGCCGCTTGATACGCGGTGCCCGCCGGTGCAGACGCAGTGTCCCCCGTGGGCCAGCCAGTGCACGGGTCCATCGGAAACGGTGTGCCCGCCGGTGCAAACGCACTGCCCACCGCACGAGACGCACTGTCCGGCGCAACTGACCAAGTGCCCGCCGTATCAGACGCGTTGTCCGCCGGTGGAAACCAAGTGCCCGCCGGTACAGACGCAGTGCCCGCCTTGGGCCAGCCAATGCACCGGTCCGAGCCCGACGGTGTGCCCGCCGACGCAGACCCAGTGCCCACCGTTGGAAACGCGCTGCCCGCCGGTGCAGACCAAGTGCCCGCCGGTGCAAACCAGTTGCCCACCGCTGGCCACGGTCTGTCCGGTAAACACGACCACCTGTCCGCCGGCCTCATAAGCATGGACAGGGCCCTCTGTGTGTTTTAGAACATCGAGCGGGGGGCGGTCATGCTGATGGCCGTCCCCCGCTTGTCTTGGTTGTCGCATCCCGCCGGCGCACGGGACCAGTCTCCAAGTAAGCACGAAATCTCCAGAGGTTCAACGTGAAGCAGCAACTCGCCCGATTCGAGGGGCCTCCTCCGGTGGAGCGTCCTCAGGTGGTGTTGGCGGCTCTGGCCTGTCTGACGGCGGCTTGGATCGCCGCCGGCTCGACCGGGGCGATGGGCCACGCTCTACGGCACATCCTGACCTGGTTCAGCATGGGAGTGGCCCTGGTGGCCTGCTGGCCGGGCTGGTGTTCGGTCCGTCCACGAACAAGTTCGCTGGGTCCGCGCACTCCACGAACAAGTTCGCTCGGTCCTCCCGCAAGTTCGGCCGGCTCTCTCGCCGCAACCGGCCGGCGGCTGGGGTTGCTCGCCCTGGCGGCCGGCGCGGTCGTGGTGACCACGCAGTCGCTGCTACTGCCGATCAACGTGCTGGCGGTGGCTTTCGTCACGCTGCTGCTGGCCGCCGGGCGATCGGATGCCGTGGCCGGCCGCATCCTGACGGCCACGGGAACGGCCATTGCGATCTTCGGACTGTACCGCTTCGCCGGTCTGGCGATCACCCCCGTCTGGCTGTTCACCGACGGCATCGGAGCGATGCTGTCCGGTGCGTTGACCGCGGTGGGCAAACCGCTGTGGGTGGGGGCGACCTACGGCGGGCTGGACTTCCTGGTGCTGGTGGCGGCGCTGCTGCTGGTGTCTCTGCTCCTGCTGCCAAACAATGGGTTATTCCGGGTGGCCGTGAGTCTGCCGGCCATTGGGCTGGGGCACCTGGCCTACCTGTTGCTGCTAACGGGTTCGGCCCGCGTGGCAAGCTGGCTGCCGGAGGCCCCGACGCTGCCGGAGAGTGCGTTTGGCCAGATGCCGCCGTGGTCCTGGTCGGAGGCCCTCCGCCAGATGCTCCCCTGGAACATGCCGCTCCTGGCCGGCCTGGTCCACCTGGTGACCGCGGGGTTCATTCTGCGGTGGTCGCTGGCCTCCGGGGCGGGCGACGCGCCTCATGGTGCCCCCGCGCGACCGACGGCCCCTGATCCCACCCAGGCGATGGTCACGAAGCTGGTCTGGGCGTGTGCGGTCGTCCTGGCGGCGGTGCTGCCCGCGGTCACCTCGCTGAGCGGCGGCACGCATTCGCTGGAGGGCAAAAAGGTCGTCGCGTACGAGAAGGGTTTCCTGAACTGGCTGAAACCCACGCACGGCGACTACGGGCGGCTGTCCATCGGCATGTACGGCATGTTGCCGCAATACGTGGAGGCGCTCGGCGGTCAATGTCTGATCTCGCCGGAGCTGTCCGAAGAGGACCTCAAAGGCGCCGACGTGCTGATCCTGCTTTACCCCAACGAGCCGTGGGAGAAGGGGGTGCCCGGCACGGATGGACAACCCGGCACCAAGGGACAGCTCGAACGCATCTGGGACTTCGTCAAGGACGGCGGCTCGCTGCTGGTCATGGGCGAACACAGCATCGCCGAGGAGGACGGCGGGGCCCGCTTCAACGACGTGCTGGAGCCCACGCCGATCCAGGTCCGGTTTGACTCGGCCATGTTCCTGATCGGCGGCTGGCTGCAATCGTACGAGGCCCGGCTGCACCCGATCACGGCGGGCATTCCCGATGACCGCAATCAGCTCGGGGTGGTCATCGGGGCATCGCTGGAGACGCGCTGGCCGGCGCAACCCCTGATCGTCGGTCGCTGGGGCTACAACGATCCGGGCGACATGAACAACCCGCCTTCGTTAATGGGCAACCATGAGTACGACCCGGGCGATCAACTGGGCGACGTGGTGCTGGCGGCGGAGACGCAGCTCGGCAAAGGCAAGATCGTCGTGTTCGGCGACACGTCGACGATGACCAACGGCGTCGGCCAGGGCGCCTACGTATTCAGTTCGCGTCTACTGGCTTACCTGGCCGGTTCGAGCGGCAGCCCGCAGGTGCTGTGGCGCGGCCTGCTCGGCCTGGTGATGACCGCCGGCCTGCTGGCCTGCCTGCTGATCCTGCCCGACGGTCGGCGGGTGGCGGTGGTCGCCATGGTGTTGGCCGGCTCGCTGAGCGCCTGCGCCCACGCCAACCGCAGCAGTTTCGACGTGCTGCCCGACGGCAGGCATAGCAAACCCAACGGCCTGGCCTACATCGACAGCGCCCATCTCGGGGCCAACAGCGACGAGTCCTGGCGCGACGACGGTCTGGCCGGCGTGTCCATGGCCCTGATGCGTAGCGGCTACCTGGTGTTCAACGCCCCGGACCTGACCCAGGAACGCCTCGAACGAGCGGGCCTGCTGGTTTCGGTCGGAGCGGGACGCCACTACAGCCGGGCGGAACGCAAAGCCATCCGCTCGTTCATCGAGAACGGCGGCACCTACATCTGCACCGTCGGCTTCGAGGAGCCGCAACGCAAGGGCAGCCTGGCCCTGATGGCGGAGTACGGTTTCCACGTGGGCGATCAGCCACCCGACGCCAGCGGCTATATTCCGGAACCCGAACCGTTGGGCCATTTCAAATCGCCTTACTTCAACGCCGGCGACTACATGGCCTTCGTGCGTTTCTGGGCCGCTTGGCCGATCCTGACCACCGAGAAGCCCGGGACAGAAGCCATGGCCTACGGGCGCGGCGACCGCAACGTGATCCTCACGCGGGCTATCGGACGGGGGCGGATTGTCTTCGTAGGCGACACGTGCTTCGCGATGAACAAAAACCTGGAGCGGATCGACGGGCAACCGTTCGAGGGGCTGCGTGAGAACGCCGACTTCTGGCGCTGGCTGGTGACCTTCGTGAACCGACAACCGACCTGGCAGCCGCCGGACCCCAACGCGCCGCCGCCCCTGCTGCCGCTGCCCTTTGAGGAGCTACCACCGCCACCACCTCCTCCTCCGGATGATCTCCCGGCAACCGAACCCGCTGCAGAGGAGGGCCAACCATGAAACGTGCATGGTTCGGCATCGCCTTGCTGTCGGGCTCCTGGCTGCTGGGGCTGAGCTATTACGAGTCGGCCCGGTTGGGGACGTGCGCGGACTGGGCCGGGTGGCGGCAATCGCTCGGGGCGGCGGATGTTCCTCTGGGAACCACGCTGGCCGGGCTGATCGGCCTGCTGACGTGGCCGACGGTCGTGCTGATCGGCGCGCTGCTGCTGACCGGGCTTCGCTCGCGTATCCCCGATCGCGGCACGGCGTTGCTCGCCCTGGTCATGGTCGTACCTGCCTGCTGGTGGCTGCCCTGGCCCTACAAGGCGGGCGTGGTCGCGTTGGCGCTCGGCCTGCTGGTGGCGTTGTTGCCGCTGGGTGACGGACTGAAGCGGGCGCTGGGCGGGGCCGGGCTTCTGGCCGGCGTGGTACTGCTCGCGCAGGCGGTCGCGTTACAGTTCTACATGGCGGGGACCGCGCGGGCCCGCGACCTACCCGATCCGCTGCCGGCCCTGCTGGCCTGGGTGGCTTCGGCGCTGGACATCGATGCCGCGGCCTGCGGCCCCCATGTCGCCCTGCATACCATGCGCCGCGTGCACATGCTCGCCGCGACCTGGGAGCTGCTGCTGGATCCGGCGACGCTGGGGCTGCTGGTGGGCGGGCTGGTCGTCCTCGCCGCCGCGGCTCGGGGGCTCGAACCGGGCAAGCGACTGCGCGCGTGGCTCAAGGCGACCGGCTGCCTGCTGGTGTGCCTGGCGGTCTGGCTGCCGCTGCGTGCCGGCCTGCTCATGGCCGCCCTCATCCACCGTGCGCTGCTGGTCGAGTACGAGGCAGAGTTCAACCTGATGAACCAGTTCTGGAGCCCCTGGGTGCTGCTCGGGCTGCTGGTTCCGCCGGTGCTGCTGGCCTGGCGGTTCGTGCGTGTGCCGGCCCCGGCCATGGGCACGCGACCGACGGCCGCGACCGACGGCGATCTTCATCAACGCATCGCCGCGACGGCGTGTGCCTTCCTCGCCGTGGCCGCTTTCACGGGTGCCGTCACCTGGGACCCCATCGGCGAGCGCAAGGGCGGCCGGGTGCTGATCGACGAGCACCACTCCGACTGGGAACGCACCGATCGGCCTTTCGATACGGAGTGGTACGGCCACCTCTCGGGCTACAACTACGCCTGCATCTACGACTACTGCTCGCGCTACTACGAGATGGCCCGGCAGGAGGAGCCCACCACCGATGCCGTGCTGAATCAGTGTGACGTGCTCGTGGTCAAAACGCCCACCAAGCCGTATACACCCGAAGAGGTCGGGGCCATCCGCCGATTCGTCGAACGCGGCGGCGGGTTGCTGCTCATCGGCGAGCATACCAACGTGTTCGGTACGGGGACCTACCTCAACCAAGTCAGCCGACCGTACGGGTTCAGCTTCCGCTCCGACTGCCTGTTCAGCATCACCGGCTCGCCGTTCGAGCAGTATTACGTCCCGCCGCGTGTGCCGCACCCGGTCGTGCAGCACATGCCGCCCATGGACTTCGCCGTCTCCTGCTCGGTGGACACGGGCACCAGCCGCGGGCGAGCGGTGATCCTCTCGACCGGCCTCAAGAACTTGCCGGCCGACTACCACGCGAGCAACTTCTACCCCCAGGTCACCGACCGGGCCGAGGCCCGCTACGGGGCCTTCGTCCAGCTTTGGGGCACGCGCCACGGGCAGGGCCGCGTCCTGGCCTTCACCGACTCGACGATCTTCTCGAACTTCAGCACCTTCGAGCCGGGCAAGGCGGAGCTGGTGCTCGGCATGGTCGAGTGGCTCAACCACGGCAACCGCGGCCCGGACCCGCGGCCGTGGCTCGGCCTGCTCGGCGGCGCCCTGGCGGTGGCCGCCGTGGCCCTGGCCTGGCGATGGAGGTGTGGCGCAATCCTGGTCATTGCCGCCGGCCTGCTCGGGCTCACGGTGGCCGGGCCGGTGATCGCCGCCACGCAGCGGGCCGCCATGCCCGGGCCGGAGCAACTCCGCCCGTTCGTCCGCGTGGTCATCGACCGCACGGTCTGTGACACGCCGCTCTCCAAAGGCGGGTTCATCCGCGGCGAGCAGGACGGTTTCGGCATCTTCGAGCGTTGGATCCTGCGGCTGGGTTACTTCAATCAGCGGGCCAGCGGTGCGGAGGCCCTGACCGGCGATTTGCTGGTGCTCTGCTATCCGCGGCTGGAGGTGCCCGAGAGCTTCGCCGAGCAGGTGGCCCGCTACGTCAACGCCGGCGGCAAGCTCCTGGTCATCGACGCTCCGGAGAACGAGGCCTCGACGGCCAACGACCTGCTGGCCCCGTTCGGTATGCAGGTGGACCGGACGACGCACGAACGCGGCGACGTCACCACGCCATCCGAGTGGCCCGGCGGCGTACCGGTCAGTTCCGCCTGCGTGGTCACCGGCGGCCGACCGTTCATCCTGCTGAACGGCAAGCCCGTCGCCGCACAGGCCCTGCACGGTGGAGGCACCGTCACCGTGGTCGGCTTCGGCTCGCGCTTCGTCGACTCCGCCATGGGCATCACCGGCGACGTCGAGCCCAACCCCGACCTCCGCCGCGTGTTCGACCTCCAGTTCGCCCTGATCCGCTGGATCATCGAGGGGCACCCCGGCCCGCCGGCGACGGGACCGGCCGATCCTCCGCCCGCGACCGAGCCGTCCGATGCCGCCCTGTCAGAGGAGAGCCCGACGACGGCTCCATGACGCTCGGAAACCGCGCGGCAGTCGCGGCTGGGGTCGCTTCGCGAAGAGGCAAGCCGGGTCGCGGGTTTGTTCCGGATCCGCATGGTCTGCAGGCAGGCCCTTGCGTCCCGGTCCATCCAGCGACCGTCTGAGTGATCTGGGGATCAGAACTGCGGGCCCTGGGGTTCGAGGGAGCAGCTTGGCCAGTCGGCCTCGATCTGCGAGAGCGGGCCGGCCTGCTGGGACGCGGCGGCCAACTGGCGGAGGACATCGGTCGTGCCCACCGAGCCCACGCGCTCGCTCAGGTCGCGGATCGCCCCGTCCGTGGAGCAGCCGTTGGTCTGCAGCAGGCAACCGCCGGCCAGCCCGATCGTCGCCAGAATCGTCATCAGTTTGCGGGTCATGATAGACCTCCTTGGCTTTCGCCTTCCCGTGTCCCCCGGCCGCCCTCTGCCACCGGGTCACCAGGAAACATGGCATCCCCCGTGCCACGCCCGAAAACCGCCCTGGCGGTGCAGGAAACCACTCCGACCATCACACGAAGGGCATTATTCCCCGGCAACGGGGACGAGGTGGGCAATAATGCGCTGGAATGGGGGTTTCAATTGGGGCGTTCGGGCTGAGGGTCAGCAGCCGGGGGGGAGGGGGACGTCGGGGCCGCCGACGCAGCGGAGGAAGAGGACCAGGTCGTCGCGTTCCACGTGGCGGTCGCGGTCGAGGTCGGTGTCGGCGCAGGCGGGGTTGGTCTGTTTGACTTCCTGGATGCCCATGCAGGCCTGGAGGTGGGCGAAGTCGTCGAGGTCGGCGTCGCCGTCGCCGTCGAAGTCGGACGAGTAGACCGTCAGCGTGGCCTCGCTGGAGTAGGTTTCGCCGCACCCGGCGGAGACCCGGCAGCGGTACCGGCCGGCGTCGCGGCTGTCGACGTTGTGGACCGTCAAGGTGGGCGTGGTCGCGCCCAGCACATGTCCATCGTCGGCCAAGTCCTGGCCGTCCTTCTGCCATTGGAAAGCGGTTTCGCCCTCGCCGCCGGCGCCCACCGAGAAGGTGGCGTCGCCGGGGTAGGAGAGCGGGTAGAACTCGATGGCCTGCGGCTGCTGATGGAAGGTCGTGGCAAACCGCAGGGTCAGGGCCGCCGAGTAGGAGGTGGCCTGCCCGACGTCGTCGGTAACGATGCAGCGGAAGCTGCCGGCGGTGCTGTCGCCGGGGTCGAGGACGGTCAGGGTCGGCGTGTTGACGCCGGCGAAGGCGGCGCCCTCGGTCAGGTCGATGCCATGCCGTTGCCATTGGTAGCTGAGCGTGCCGGTGCCGCCGGCGGTGACGGCGAAGGTGGTGGGCTCGCCCCGGCACACGCGGCGTTCGGCGGGCTGCTGGGTGAAGTAGGGCAGGTCGCCGTGCGCGACGAGGGTGAGCAGCGACTCGGCCACCCAGCCGGTCGCGCCGGGGAACTCGCACTTCCACCAGTTGTAGCCCTTGGCCCGCACGCCGCGGAGGGAATGATCCACGACGGTGCCCTGGGTGTTGTTGCCGACGGTGGTGAGCGACAGGTAGTTGGTGCCCGGGCCGTGGCGCAGGTTGGCGGTGCCGGTGGTGCGGACCCGATCGCCGCTGCGGAAGGTGGCGGTCTGCTGCTTGGGCTGCAGGATGCACATGAGCACGCCGTTGGGTACGGCCCGCTGCGAGCCGTCGGAGGGTTTGTTCTTGAGCGAGCCGTTGACCACGATGGTCGACGAACCGCCGCCGTCGCAGGAAAGACCGGTCGTCGCCCCAAGGGTGAGGCGGCAAAAGTCGCTCACCTCGTTGAAATCCATGCCGATGGATTGGGCGGAGCGGCCGTCGACGACGACGAAGTAGACGTAGTCGCGATTGAAGGCGATGGCGGTTCGCGGGGCGACGACGCCGCCGGTCGGTTCGAGCGGCGGTGTGCCGGCCGGCACGACGGTCTGAAGGAGGTCGAGACCGCCGCTGCCGGAGTAGGCTCCCGACCAGTCGGCGTAGGTGGCGGTCGAGGTGTGGTAGATGGCGATCGTTGAACCGAGGGTGGCGTTCTGCTGGAGCGTGGCCGCCGCCGTCCCACTGGCGGAGAGGACCACGTGGTCGAAGGGCACGGGCGTGGAGCCCTGATTGACGCGGACCTGGCGGACGATGCCGACGGGGGCATCCGGTGCCCGGGCGACCACAGCCGGTCGCATCATTTCGACGAGCACCTCGGTGCCGGAGCCGTCGGTCTTGGTGTTGGCTCCGTAGTGGTTGGTGTAGAGGATGAGCTTGTCGGCGCCGCGGGCCACGTTGATATCGTCGACGGGCTGGGAAGCGCCCGTAGCGTAGCGTACGCGCTTGCTGGTCCAGGGACCGGTACCCATCAGGGCCCGCCGGTCAGCCAGCCAGCTCAGGGTGGTGCCCCCCTGGGTCTTGATGACCCATCCGCTCTGCACCTGCGGGCCGAGGGGGATGTACGTGCCGGTGTTCCAGTAGTCGCCGTTGACGGCCACGACGACGTCGGTCTGCCCGCCCCAATCCTGGCCCCAGTAGCTCATGGCTCCATCGTAGAGGTTAAACTGGTTGCCGATGGTCTGGATCGAGCCGTCGATGCGTCCGTTGGCCAGGCTGGTGTCGAGGAAGCAGTTCGGGTTGTGCCGATCCATGCGGGCAACGAACACATTGTTGGGGTCGGGGAGGTTGAACTCCTGGTAGTCGATGCCCGGGGCGACGGGCGTCCAGGCGATCACCGCCGCGGGTAGCAGTGCCGCGATCGCCATGGCGAGACAACAGGCAATCCGCAAGCGGTTTGGGTTCATCGGGCGTGTTCCGGTAAATGGCCCCGAGTCTGCGATCATGCCTCATTATATCGCACCGCCGGGCCGATTGCCATGCGGTGGAAAGAACCGGTTACACGGGGGTCACTTCAACTGGTTGCGCCAGCGTTCGATGGCTTGGAGGGCATCGAGCGGGGTGAGGGCGTTGGGGTTGAGCTTGCGGAGTTCCTCGATGATCTCGTCGGCCGGGTCCTGCATGTTGAACAGCAGGAGCTGGCTGTCCTTGGGTTTGGATTTGGTGCGGACGGCGGTGCGGATGGGAGCGCGGCGGAGGGCGGCGAAGTTGGATTCGAGCTCGGCGAGCAGCTCGCGGCTGCGGGCGATGACCTTGGGGGGCACGCCGGCCAGCCGGGCGACGTGTGAGCCGTAACTGCGGTCGGCGCCGCCGCGCACGATGCGATGCAGGAAGACAATCTCCTCCTCCCATTCGCGGACGGCGACGTTGTAGTTGACCACCCCGGCGAGGTTGTCCTCGAGCTGGGTCAGCTCGTGGTAATGGGTGGCGAAGAGCGTGCGGCAGCGGGCGCGGGTGGCAAGCTGCTCGGCGATGGCCCAGGCCAGCGACAGGCCGTCGAAAGTGCTCGTCCCGCGGCCGAGTTCGTCGATGATCACCAGGCTGGCCTCGGTGGCGTTGTTGATGATATTGGCGGCCTCGGTCATTTCGACCATGAAGGTGGACTGCCCGCGGCTGATCTCATCGGAGGCCCCGACGCGGGCGAAGATGCGGTCCACCGGCCCGAGGCGCATGGCCGCGGCGGGCACGAAGCTGCCGGTCTGGGCGAGCAGGGTCAGCAGGGCCGTCTGGCGGATATAGGTGCTTTTGCCGGCCATGTTCGGCCCGGTGAGGATGACCAGCGTCTCGCGGTGCTTACCGTCGTCGGTCGGCCGGCCGAGGTCGCAGTCGTTGGGCACGAACTTCTCGGCCAGGGTCTGCTCGAGCACCGGGTGACGGCCGTCGCGGATGTCGAGGATAGGCTCGGCGACGAGTTCGGGCCGGACGTACCGCCGCTCGTCGGCCAGGTGGGCCAGCCCCGCGACCGTGTCGATCTCCGCCGCCGCCAAGGCCAGCGTCTGCAGCGCGGGGATGTGCTCGATCGCCCGCTGGCGGATGACCTCGAAGAGTTCGATCTCGCGGCTGATGGCCTGGTCGCGGGCGGTGAGTACCTCGGTCTCATACTTCTTCAGCTCGTCGGTGATGTAACGTTCGGCGTTCTTGAGCGTCTGCTTGCGGATGTACTCCGGCGGGACGCGGTCGCGGTGCGTGTTGGTGATCTCGATGTAGTAGCCGAAGACCTGGTTGTAGCCCACCTTGAGGCTGGCGATGCCGCTGTGTTGGATCTGGCGGGCCTGGAAGTCGGCGAGCCACTGGCGGCCGTCGCTGCCGATGGTCCGCAGGCGATCGAGCTCGGCATCGTGGCCGGGGGCGATGATGCCACCTTCGTTGGCCGCGAGCGGGGCGTCGGGGTGCAGGGCGGTGGTGAGGAACTCGGCCAACTCGCGTTGCCCGCGCAGGGCGGCCGCCCGCTCGGTGAGGAAGGGGCACAGGGCCGGGCCGGTGATCGTTTGCCGCTGCGGCAATTCCTCGATGAGGTCGGCAACGCGTTCGACGCCCAGAAGCGTTTGCCCCAGGGCCAGCAGATCGCGCGGCGATGCCCGGCCGACGCCCAGCCGGGCGGTGATCCGCTCGATGTCCGCGAGGCGGCCCAGCTCGCCGCGTACGGCCGCGAGCTGATGCACGTCGGGCTGCAAACTGGCAATACCCTCCTGGCGCTGCCTGATGGCATCGGCAGAGCGGAGCGGGGCGGCAAGCCAACGGCGCAGGCAGCGGGCCCCCATGGCCGTCGAAGTACGATCGACGGCGTGGACCAGCGAACCGGCGACCGTCTGGCTGCGGATGGTCCGCTCGACCTCCAGCGACCGCCAGGTGGACTGGTCGATGAGCACGTATTCGTCGGTCTGGCGGCGCGAGAGTTTGACGATGTGCTGGAGCGAGGTCCGCTGGGTCTGGGCGAGGTAATCGACGACGACCGCCGCGGCACAGAGGGCGGCGTCCATGCGGTCGAAGCCGAAGCCCTCGAGGGTGAGCACGCCGAAGTGCGAGCGCAGCCGTTCCTGGGCCTGGTAGGGGTCGAAGAGGTGGGCCGGCCGACGGGTGACGGCCAGGCCGGGGCCGCACGATTCCTGGAGCGCCTTGAGCAGCGGGTCGGGCGTGTCGATCCGCGTCTCGGGCACGAGCAGTTCCGCCCGGCCGAGCCGGACCAGCTCATCCAGCAGGAGGCGTTCGGAGGTCGGCTGGACCCAGAACGCCCCGGTGGACAGCTCGACGAACGCCAGACCGCAGTCGTCGCGGTGACGGCAGAGGCACGCGAGGTAGTTGTCCGCCCGCTGCTGGAGGAGGGCGTCCTCGGTCAGCGTGCCGGGGGTGACGATGCGGACGATCTCGCGGCGGACGACGCCTTTGGCCTGGCGGGGGTCTTCGACCTGCTCGCTGATGGCGACCTTGAAGCCGGCATGGACGAGCTTGGGGAGGTAGCTTTCGAGGGCGTGGTGGGGGATGCCAGCCAGAGGGATGGAACTGCCGCCCTTGTCCTTGCTGCGGCTGGTGAGCGTGAGGCCGAGCACGCGGGCGGCGGTCTCAGCGTCCTCGTAGAACAGCTCGTAGAAGTCGCCCATGCGGAACAGCAGCAGGGCATCCGGGGCGCTGGCCTTCTGCTCGACGTACTGCCGCATGGCCGGCGTGAGCGCGTCGGCGGCGTCGGCGGGCATCGGGCTGTTGGGTCGCGCGGTCATGGTTCTGGTCGGCCAATGTACGTCAAGCGGGGAGGGTTCTCAATGCTCGTGCGGTGGGGGTCGGAGGACGGGGATCGGGGGTCGGGGGTCGGGGGTCAGGGAACGAGCCGGGGACGCAAGTCCGCGGGTTAAAGGGGGGAATCGCTTCACGGGAGCTGGTCAGGTTGCGCCGCGAAGCGGCAAGCCGGATCGTGGGGGCGCTCGCGGATCGATCATTCATTGCTGCCTTGCTTACTGAATCCCCCCGCGGTGGTCGCGGTCGGGGACGCTACCTACCATAGCAGGAGCCGTCTGCGAGCCGGACGGCGATTTCGAATACAGGAATATCATGCATGAGCACTCGTGAAGGTGCCGGACACGGGGAGGATCGTCTGATGACACGCCGGGCGTTCAACGCGAAGCTGGGCGCGGGCGCCGCCGCGGTTGCAGCGGGTCCGCTGATCGTCAATGCGGCGGACAAGGCCGGCGACCGCCCGGCGATCATGGGCAAAGGCGAGCATCGCTACGAGCTGGTCCCCGACTGGTGCAAACCGCCCAAGTCGGTCAAACTCGGCAACACGCACGGCGTGCTCGAAGACACCCAGGGGCGGATCTTCATCCACAACCAGAGCCCGACCGGCGACGCCGTGGTGGTGTTTGACGCGGACGGCAAGTTCATCACCTCCTGGGGCAAGGAATATGCCGCGGGCGCCCACGGCATGACCCTGCACAAGGAAGGCGATACCGAGTACCTCTACCTGGCGGCCACCACCCAGCATAAGGTCTACAAGACGACGCTGGATGGCAAGCCGATCTGGGAGAAAGGCCCGCCGCCGCTCAAGGAGGTCTATCCCGACGACGGCAAGTACGTGCCCACCAACATCGCCTTCGCCCCGAACGGCGACTTCTACGTCGCCGACGGCTACGGGCAGCACTGGGTCCACCGGTACAACGCGGCCGGCGAGTACCTGCATTCCTGGGGCGGGCAGGGCTCCGAGCCGGGCAAGATGAACTGCCCGCACGGCATCTGGATCGACACCCGCGGCGGCGAGCCGACCGTGGTCGTCGCCGACCGGGCCAACGTCCGCCTGCAGTACTTCACGCTGGACGGCAAGCACCTCAAGTTCGTCACCGACGAGTTGCGGCATCCGTGCAACTTCCGCATCCGCGGCGGCGACCTGCTGATTCCCGACCTGTTCGGCCGCGTCACCATCTTCGACAAGGACAACAAACTCATCACTCACCTGGGTGGCGATGAGGGCGAATGGCAACGCCCCGAGGGTTACCCGAACGTGCCCCACGAACGGCGTGTGCCCGGCAAGTTCATTTCGCCGCACGAC
Source organism: uncultured Planctomycetales bacterium (assembly GCA_964511155.1). Classification (GTDB taxonomy): domain Bacteria; phylum Planctomycetota; class Phycisphaerae; order UBA1845; family PWPN01; genus JAAYDF01. The sequence continues at coordinate 15,334 of CAZEEJ010000062.1, forward strand.
GCCTGCTGGGACCGCGCGGGCAACCTCTACGTGGTCGAGTGGGTCCCCGACGGCCGGGTCACCAAGCTCCGCCGCGTGTGACGGCGCTGCGCACGCGCCACCCACAGCACGATCACGTCCAGTATTCAAGAGCGAGGGGCGGTCAAACCGCGGCGCAGACCTTTTGGGCGGCGTCGGTGAGGTCTTCGGCGGTGAGCAGGCCGCTGACTTGGGCGTCGTTGAGGAGCTGCCGGGCGCGCTCGACGTTGGTGCCTTCGAGGCGAACGACGACGGGCACGTGGAAGCCGACCTCGCGGGCGGCGGCGATGAGGGCCTCGGCGATGAGGTCGCACTTGGCGATCCCGCCGAAGATGTTGACCAGCACGCCCTTGACCTTGGGGTCGGCGAGGATGATGCGGAAGGCCTCGATGGCCCCCTCGGCGGTGACGCTGCCGCCGACGTCGAGGAAGTTGGCGGGCTCGCCGCCGTGCAGCTTGATGAGGTCCATGGTGGCCATGGCCAGCCCGGCCCCATTGACCAGGCAGCCGATGTTGCCGTCCAGGGCGATGTAGGACAGGCCGGCCGCCCGGGCCCGGATCTCGTCGGGGTTCTCTTCACTGGTATCGGTCATGGCGGTGATCGCCGCGTGGCGGAAGAGGCCGTTGTCGTCGAAAGTGACCTTGGCGTCGAGGGCCAGCAGCCGGCCGTCGGTGGTCCTGACGAGGGGGTTGATCTCCGCCAAGGTGGCATCGTAACGCAGGAAGAGGCTGGCCAGGCCGGCCAGCGTCCGCGCGGCGGCCTGCACGTGCTCCTTGGCGGTCAGGCCCAGGGCCTGGGTCAGCCGGCGGATCTGGAACGGCTGCAGCCCCAGGTGCGGGTGGAGCCACTCCTTGACGATGGCCTCCGGGTTGCGGGCGGCGACCTCCTCGATCTCGACGCCGCCTTCGCGGCTGGCCATCATCACGGGGCAGCGCCGCCCCCGGTCGATGGTCATACCCACGTAGTACTCGGCGGCGATGTCCATGGCGGCGGCGAGCAGAAGCTTATGCACGGCGACGCCGGCCGGCCCGGTCTGGCGACTGACCATCCGGTGGGTGAGCATGAACGCGGCGGCCTCGCGGACCTGGTCCGCGTTGTCGCAGAGTCGGACGAACCCCGCCTTGCCCCGCCCGCCGGCGAAGACCTGGGCCTTGACGACGACTCGCCCGCCGATGCGTCCGTAGGCCGCCAGGGCCTCGTCCACGCTGGAGGCCACCTCGGCGGGAGGCACGGGGACGCCCGCCTCCGCCAACAACTGCCGCGCCTGGTATTCGTGTATTTTCATGGCAGGTCCGATCTCCACAACAGGGGTCGCCCGCAGCCTGACGGCGTCCGCCGGCCCAGACGGACACCCCGCGACCGCAGGAGGGATCATTGTGCCCACCGGTGGGTGAATGTCAAACCGGCGCGGTCGTCTGACTGGACATCTCAGATGACTATATCTTATACTAGTAGTATGAAAACCATCGCAGCAGCGAAGTTCAAGGAACAGTGCCTGGCCATCCTCGACGAGGTGGACGCGGAGGGGATCGTCATCACGAAACGGGGTAAGCCCGTGGCCCGCCTGGTGCGCGTCGAGTCCGACTGCCGGAACCTGATCGGCGCCCTGCGTGGCAAAATGATCGTCAAGGGCGATATCCTCAGCACAGGTATCAAGTGGCATGCTCAATCTTGATACGCACATCCTTGTCTTCGCCCTGACCGATCAGTTGAGCACTCGCGAGCAAAAGCTGCTCGATGCCCAACCGTGGAGCATCTCGGCCATCGTGTTGTGGGAATTGGCCAAGCTGATCCAGCTTGGCCGCCTTGGGCTGGAGCTGCAAGACGCCGAGTTGAACCGCGTCCTCTCCACCATCCGGGTCTGGCCCATCACTTGGGAGATCTGCCAGCGACTTGCCCTGCTGGACTTCAAGAGTGACCCGGCAGATGAACTCATTGCCGCCACGAGTTGGGTACACGGCATACCGCTGCTGACCCGCGATCGAACTCTGCTCAAGTCGCGGCTTATCCCGCTAGCCCGTTGACCACCGGAACCGCATGCTGGTCCCCGGTCGCATCTCGATTGGCGGCTTTGCGGTTGACGATTACAATGCCGGCGACATGAAGCCGACCATGCATCAGTTGCGGGCGAACGATGAACACCGGCGCGGTGCACGGCGCACGGAGCAGTGGCACACGGCCGGTGGGGTGCGTCTTGGCCGTGCGCGAAGCGCGGTTGTACATCAAGACCTGCACGTGGTCGTGCGAAGCCGCAAGCGGCCCCGCGCTGGCGCTGGGGAGTCGTTCCGGACACCCGGCCCCAGATCCCGGACCCCCGACCCCCGGTTCCGGACTCCCGACCCCCGATCCGCGGCTCCCGATCCGCGATCCCCGCTTTCAACCCGGGGACTTGCGTCCCCGGCTCGTTCCCTGACCCCCGACCCCCGACCCCCGACCCCCCGGGTTGCACGCGATCCGCACTGCTCCCAGAGCAGTGGCACACGGTGGCAGAGCGGTGGCACACGGCAGCCGAGCACTGGCGCACGCCTACGGCGTGGCGGGAGGGGACCGGGATGAAACTCGCCCTGGCCCAGACGAACCCGGTGGTCGGCGACGTGGTCGGCAACCGCGAAAGAATCGTCGCGTGCATCGAGGAGGCGCGGGCGGCGGGGGCGTCACTGGTCGTGTTCCCCGAGCTGTCGGTGGCGGGCTATCCGCCGCGCGACCTGCTGCTCAAACCGCGATTCGTTGATGCGAACGTCGAGGCGGTGCATCGGATTGCCCAGTCGTGCACGGGGATCGCCGCCCTCGTGGGGTTCGTCGAGCCCAATGTTGACCCGGTGGGCCGCAGTCTGCGGAACGCGGCCGCCTACTGTGCCGACGGCAAGGTGCAGCAGGTGCGGCACAAGTCGCTGCTGCCGACCTACGACGTATTCGACGAGCGGCGTTACTTCGAGCCGGGGCCGGAGGTGGCCCTGGTCGAGCACGAGGGCGTGTCGGTCGGGGTGAGCATCTGCGAAGACCTGTGGAATGATGAGCAGACCGTCGGCCGGCGGATCTATGCCCTGGATCCGGTAGAACAGCTCGCGGCCGCGGGGGCCCGGCTGCTGGTCAACCTCAGTGCGTCGCCGTTCACCCAGGACAAGTACCCCTTCCGCCTGCGGCTCTTCGCCAACCAGGCACGGAAACACCGCCTGCCGGTGGCGTGCGTCAACCAGGTGGGTGGCAACGACGAGTTGATCTTTGACGGTGCCTCGATGGTCATCGACGCCCAAGGTCGGCTCATCGCCCAGGCCCGGGCGTTCGAGGAGGACCTGCTGATCGTCGACATGGACGCGGGGACGCCTGGACGGATCGAGCCGTATCCGCAGGCGATCGCGTCGCTGCACGATGCCCTGGTGCTGGGCCTGCGGGACTACGTCCGCAAGTGCGGCTTTGAACGCGTGCTGGTGGGCCTGTCCGGGGGGATTGACTCGGCGGTGACGGCGGCGGTGGCGGCGGCGGCTCTCGGCCCGGCGGCGGTCACCGGCGTGGCCATGCCTTCGCGATTCAGCAGCGATCACAGCCGGAGCGACGCCGAGATCCTCGCCCGCAATCTGGGGCTCGACTTCCGCATGATCCCCATCGCCCCGATCCACGAAGCGTTCGAGGGGCACTTGCAGCCGCACTTCGCCGGTCGGCCGCCGGACCTCGCCGAGGAGAACATCCAGGCCCGGGTCCGCGGCGTGTTGCTGATGGCCCTGTCCAACAAGTTCGGCTGGCTGCTACTGACCACAGGCAACAAGAGTGAGTTGGCGGTCGGGTACTGCACGCTGTACGGCGACATGTGCGGCGGGCTGGCGGTGATCAGCGACGTGCCGAAGATGATGGTCTACGAGCTGGCCCGGCACATCAACCGGCAGGCGGGGCGGGAGGTGATCCCCGCAAGCAGCATTACCAAGCCGCCTTCGGCCGAACTGCGACCCGACCAGACCGACCAGGACTCGCTGCCGCCCTACGAGCTGCTGGACGCCATCATCGAGCAGTACATCAGCCAGGAGAAGAGCGCCGACGAGATCATTGCCGCGGGCTTCGACGCCCAGACGGTGCAGCGGATCATCCGGCTGGTGGACATGAGCGAGTACAAGCGCAAACAGGCGGCGTTGGGGTTGAAGGTGACGAGCCGGGCGTTCGGCGTGGGGCGGCGTATGCCCATCGCCGCTCGGTTCCGGTATTAACGCGAACTGACCGATGGGCGACAACGAGCCGCGGGCTTTAGCCCGCGCGGTCTTTGGGAGTTGCGAGAACCCCGATTCGCCGAACAACGGTTGCTTCACGCACAAGCACCGCGCGGGCTAAAGCCCGCGGCTCGTTGTACGCGTTCGCACTGCTCACAGAGCAGTGGCACACGGGAGTTTCATACGCAGGAGAAGAGTTGATGAGCAGAGTGGTTTGCCTCGGCGTGGCGGTGAGTCTGATGGTTCTGGCGACGGGTTGCGGTGAACCCGCCCGGTGCGACAAGGCGGCGGAGCGTTCCCCGCAGGCCTGCGGGGATGCGGGCTGGGTGCTGCGGCACGTGGTCCTGTTCGCCTTCAAGCCGGAGGCGACCGCCGAGCAGGTGCGCTCCGTCGAGACCGCGTTCTGTGCCCTGCCGAGCAAGATCGATGCGATCCACGACTTCGAGTGGGGCACGAACGTGAGCATTGAAAACAAGGCCGATGGCTTCACGCACTGTTTCGTGGTGAGCTTCCGCAACGAAGCCGGCCGGGCCGAGTATCTGCCCCACCCCGCCCACGGCGAGTTCGTGGCCGTGCTCCGGCCGCATATCGACAAGGTGCTGGTCGTCGATTACTGGACGCGCGAGGGTAAGTGACGGGCAACGACCTGTTCGAGGACCTCGGCGAGTTGCCGCATGTTCTGCTGCTGATCACCGCCCTCGCGAACGCGGTTGAGGTTGGCCTCGAACGCCCGGCGGCGCAGCTCGGCGTCGTCCATGGCCCGTTCGAGCATCTCGGCCAGGCTGTCCGGTCGCCCAGGCTCGAACAGCAAGCCCGTACGCCCATGCTCGATCCAAGGTTCGTTGGCCGGAATCCGCGAGACCACCGGCAGCAGACCGGTGGCCATGGCTTCGAGCAGGGCGGAGCTGGTCCCGTCGCTGTGGGTCGCGGAGATGTAGACATCCGCCTCGCGCAGCATGGCGGGCACCTGAGCGTGCGGCACTTCACCGGGGAAACTCACTTGATCGGCCAGCCCGAGCTCCCGGACCCGAGCCTGGTGCGTTTGCAGCAGCGAACCCTCGCTGGCAATGACACAACGGAATGATCGGCCGGCGGTTTTGAGTCGGCCCAGGGCCTCGACCACGGTCATGTTGTCATAGACCGGTTCGTGCTTGCGCGGGCAGATGAACCGTGTGGCCTGGGGGCGGGGCATGTCCGGGGCAGGATGGAACAGGGAGGTGTCAATGCCCACGGGAATCTGGACCAGCTTGGACTCCGGCACCCCCAGGCGTCGGAGATGGTCCGTGATCTCGGCGGAGACGCTGTGGACCATCACGCAGCGGCGGCAGACGAAGCGTACCAGTCGCTCGCGAAGCCGGCGTCGCCACCCGACCCGGCCGATTTGCTCGAGTACGTCACCCCCGCGGCCGGAAGTCACCGTCGGGCCGCCCCAGGCAAGGACCGCGGCCAAGCCGTTGGAGACAACAAAAGGGGCGTAAACCACGTCGGGCCGAAAACGCTTGATGAGCTTCCGCAGCCGGGGAACGCGGGTCAGGTAAAGGTGCTTGTTGGCATACTTGTCCCACGGCTCGACACCGATGAACGCCATGTCCACGCCGTCGATGGGCTGTGCGCTAAAGCTCACCACCAGGACCTGGTCGCCGCGTGACTGGAAGAAGCGCGCGTAGTGCGGCGTCCAGGGGTTGACGGTGTGAGAGAGCAGCAGAAGTCGCATGACCGGCAGCGCCCGGTCCGCCATGGCCTGGCGTGCGCATCGGCGCGGACCATCACCTGCGCCGCCGGAGTATAAGCGATGAGCGCAAGGGCGGGCAACATCGCTCAGCTCTTCCGGGACCGAGCGAACTTGTTCGTGGAGTCCGAAGTCCATCAACAAGTTGACTCCGTCCTCACATCAACAAGTTGACTTGGTCCCGCTATAATGTCCGCGAGGAGGCTTCGTTTGATGGCTGCCGTACCGGACACCGCCGCGGTTCCCGCACCGTCACCGATCGGCCATGAGCTGCAGTGCATGGAGATCATCGGCGGCAACCAGTCTCTGCGCAGCGCGGTGTCGGCCCCCGGGCTGGACGTGTGGATTGACAGTCGCCCCTCCGCGGGCAGCGTCGGCGGTGATATCTATTACTTCTCGATGTGCGGCTCGGGCCGGGTGACGCGACTCGCCGTCGCTGACGTGAGCGGGCATGGTCCCGGGATGGATCACATCGCCAAATGGCTTCGCCGGCTGATGCGCAAGCACATCAACCTGCTCGACCAGACGCGCTTCGCCCAGGCGGTCAACCGCGAGTTCACCCGCTACTCGGCAGCCGACTGCTTCGCCACCGGGCTGCTGGCCACCTACTTCGCCCCGACTGAACATCTGATCACCTGCAATGCCGGCCACCCACGGCCGATCTGGTTCAGTCGGCGGCTTGGGGAATGGCAGCCGGTTGACCCGGGGATCCCCGACCCCGGCCCATCCATCCGCCAGGTCAGGGGCACCTATCGGTTGCATCGCGTCGCCAATCTGCCGTTGGGCATCATCGAGCCGACCGATTACCACCAATTCGCGATCAAGCTGGGCCATGGTGATATTGTGGTGATCTACACCGATGGACTGATCGAGGCCAAATCTCCCGAGGACGACATGCCGGGCGAGGCGGGGCTGCTTGATATGTTGCGGGAGCTGGGGCCCCTGCCGACGAACGAACTGGGACCCCGACTCGTCGAGCGCATCGACGCATGGCGCGGGCAGACCCCGCCCGACGACGACCAGACGATCATCATTCTGCATCACAACACCACCACGGCGCCGCCGATGACCTTCGGGCGGGCGCTGCGTTCGCTCTCGCGGATGGTCGGGCTGCGCCGGGTGTGACTGCGGCGAAAGCTTGCGGGTTCGCGTCGCGAAGAGGCAAGCCGAGAGCGAGCCTTTGCTCGTAGACTCGCGTTCTTGACCTGCAGGGCAGGCAGAGCCTACCCTCAAGGTGTCGTTGTCCGACGCCGCCAGGGGAAGTGAGATGCGGGGTTATGAAAACGGAATCGTGGTCTGGATGGCTGCGGCGGTGGCCGTGGTCGGCGCCAGTTGCACCGCCAAGGAGACACACCGGGTCACCATCGCGTATGCGGTGGCTCCGGACCGCCCTCTCCCCGAGGGGTTGCAGACCGTCGCGGTGATCGACTCCGGAGTCATTACGCAAGGCACGCAGGAGGCGGACCGGGAACAGAAGTGGTCCGGCATCGCGGCGGACATGATCGAGGCCATGCTGCAGCAGGGTGGCTACTACGGCTCGCCGCTGCAGGTAGCCAAGCGGCGGGAAACGCAGAAGGTTTTGCAGGAGCAGGATCTTCGGCTGGCGGGGCTGGTCGAAGGTGAGTCGGCAGCCCGGGCCGGCCGACTGCTCGACGTGCAGGGACTCATCACCAGCCGCATGACCATCACACTGGACGTGCAGCGCGGCACCAAGTCGACCATCGACTGGATGAGCATGTTGGGCGAGTTCATCGGGCCGTCCCGCGAACGCGGCCGGCCGCAGCCCGCGCCGCAACTTGCGCCACAGCCGGCTCGCGTCTACCGAGCCCCCCGCTACACACGCGACTCACGCGAAGCCTACGCCCGCGATCCTCGGTTCCGACCTTCCGGCCCACGCTCCCCGGCCGGCCAGCCGCGGTACCACGTTCCGGGTCATCCGCAACCCGCGCCCCCACGCCGGGCAGCAGCCCCCCCTCACGCACCTCCGTCGGGCGGACGAGCCCAGTTCACCCTCCGCACGCGCGAGGTCGAGGAAATCAGTCGGCACCTGACGGTGATGTGCTCGTTCAGCCTGATTGACGCGGTCACCGGGCAGGCCATCCTGCAGTACTCTCCGCCGCCCTACCGCAAAACAGACAAGGCCTCGCCCGACTTTCTGTTCGGCGGCCTGATCGACGAGGCGGACCTTGATCCGGTGGATCACTTCATCGGCGAACTGGTGGAACGGGCGACGCAGGAGTTTGCGTCCATGCTCGTACCCGTCCGCGTGGAAGTGTCCTACGAACTGGTCGGGCGGCAGACAGCCAGCGAGGCCGGCATCCGAGCCCTGCGGGCGGATGACTACGAGGGAGCGATGCGCTCCTTTCAGGACGAGCTGGCCAAGCGGCCGGACAGCGACGAAGTGGTTTTTGCGATGGGAGTGACTTGCGAGTTGATGGGCAATGCTGAGCAGGCGTTGGCCTACTACCGGCAGGCACTCGGGATGAGGAAGGTGGACAAGGACCGGTTGCCGATCTACGAGGCGGCACGGAATAGACTGGTGGCCCACGTCGGCCGGATGCTGCGCCCGCAATCCGCGGCCGTCTGGCAGGATGATTCCGCGCGCGAGCCTCAGCAACAACCTTCCGCCGCACCGCAAGATCAGGTCGTACCGGACGAACTCCCGCAGGAGCAACCTGGACCACAGTCCGAGAACCCGCCCCCCCGATGGTTTCTGCCGCCGAAGAATGAATAACAGACAGATCCCGTCCATGGTCGGCGGGGCCGACGTGCAATCCTGACAAGCTCTTCTCGCAACGCAGGCTGAATAGCTCGTCGATGGCTACATCCTCGCCACGGTTCACCACTCAATGGGCAACCAACTGAGATACTTGCCCAACGCGCTCCCACACGCTGGAAAATCAAACCGGAGGTTCTGCACATCGCGATGCACGATTTCGTTCCGGAAGGTTCCGATGCCGTGGGCGGTCTCCAGGGTTTGGGGGTCCATGCTCCGGCGCCTGGCCACGCTGTTCATCAACTGCCTGAGGCCTGGCTCACTGGCTCGCCTCGCCCCATTCAGCCAGTAGTCCCGCAATACCGCCTCATAGGTCGCGACCAGACGCACAATATAGGTCAGTTCGGCATTCGTCCTGCACCGGTGTCTATTGTCGAGCACCAGGCTTCGACCACCGGGCAATAGGGCTCTTGAGAGGCGATGGTCCCAATCCCGTACGACCACGGACAGGGCAAAACGCGCGGCCTCCAGTTCATCGCGCGCCCGGGCGAGCCGGTCGTAAGCTGCGGAGCGAAGCATGTTAGCTGATCAGATCTTGGGCGAGTTGGATGAACGTCTCAGCCTCCCACGGCTGCCGAAGCGGGACGTTGGAGTCCGTCACTTTGTCCGGCGAGCTTCGTGAAGGCAAAACGAACAACGCTGCCGCATCGGAGTGCGTGCCCGAATCGGTGGGGTCGGCGTGTCCCCCTTCGCTCCGTAGGAGCGAAGGGCTGTAATCCCTTGGCCCCTATCGGGGCCGGAAGAGCGACCATCCCGCCCGCCTACGTCGTCACGGACCCGCCGCATCGATGTGGGAAGGAAGGAGCCGGGGTACTGGCGCGGCCATGCGGAATCTCGACGGCCCCGGGCCATACCGTTGTCGGCGTGCGCTCTGTCAATCGTACGCGCCGAACTCCTGGAGGGCTTCCCACATGGCCATGTAGTTGGCGGGGGGCACGTCGCCCTGGACGTTGTGCACGGGGTTGAAGACGAAGCCGCCGCCGGGGGCGAGGTCTGCGATGCGGCGGCGCACCTCCTCGCGTACCTGCTGCGGGGTGCCGTGCGGAAGCACGTGCTGGGTATCGACGCCCCCGCCCCAGAAGGTGATCTGCTTGCCGAACAGCCGTTTGAGCTCCGCGGTGTCCATGCCCTCGGCGCTGACCTGCACCGGATTGAGGATCTCGACGCCCTCGTCGATCAACTGCGGGATCAGCCCCTTCACCGCGCCACAGGTGTGATAGAAGATGTACACGCGTGCCTGCGCCTTGGTGCGGATGAAATCGAACAGCCGCCGGTGCCGCGGAGCGATGAAGCGGCGATACATCTCCATGGAGATCATCGGGCCGCGCTGTGTGGCCAGGTCGTCGGCCTCGGAGACGATCAGCACGTTGGGACCGACCGTCTCCAAGGCTTTGCCCCAATACCGCATCTTGAGTTCGGTGATGATGTCCAGCAGGGCCTCGGCGAAACCGGGATTGATCCCCAGATCCATGAAGAACTTCTCGAAACCGCGCACCCACAGCGCGACCTCGAAGATCCCCGCCGCATGCCGGCCGAGGATGTAGGCCTTGTGCTCCTCGAAGACAAACCGGTCGGCACGTTCCTTGAGCGTGGCGAAGCGGGCCGCGTCCTCGGGGTCCGGCCAGGCGTGTTTTTCGAGATCGGCGATCGAATCCGCATCGGCCAGGGGATGGCGCCGCATATCAAAATACAGTCCGCCATCTGCGGGCATTCCCCAGGTGATACCCCATTCGTTGGTGAACGACAGATACTCACCCTCGCGAGTCACCGGCCGGGCCAAGGGGGCCTTTGCCGCCGGCCCCGGGTCCACGCACCGAACGTCCACGCGCAGGCGATCCAGCACGTCCTGGTGGATCCGGGCGAGTTGCTGCACGGGATCCAGGATCTCGATCGGCAGCTCCGGCAGCCCCAGATAGGCCCGCAGATTCCGGTACGCCACCTGGTTCATGCCCGTCAGCACCGACCCGCCCAGGTCGAACGGCACCCGGTCGGGCTCGCGATGCTCCAGGGCCGTTCGTACGCGTTCCAGACCCGTCCAGTCGGTTGTGGTCATGGTTGGTCTCCCCGCATCGGTGCCGCAAGCGGCACCGCTAAACAAGGCACCGCCAAACAGGCTCGCGCAGCCACCCGCGCTCGATCTCTTCGAGACTCTTGCCCTTGGTCTCGGGCACGCAGACGCCCACGAACACGAACGCCACCAGGCACATGGCCGCGTACACGAAGAACACGGTACCCTCCAGCCGCTCGAGCATCACCGGGAAGAACTGCGAGACGGCATAGCAGGCGATCCACAGGCAAACGGTGGCGATGGACATGGCCCGTCCGCGGATGCGCGTGGGGAAGATCTCGGACATCACCACCCAGACGACCGGGCCCATGGCCACCGCGAACGAGGCGACGTAGACCAAGACCCAGACCAGCACCCATCGTCCCTCGAACCGACCCAACAGGTAGGTGATCCCCAACGCACTGAGTGAAAGCCCCATGCCCGCGGAGGCGATCAGCAGCAACGGCTTGCGCCCGAGCAGGTCCACCACCCAGATGGCCACCAGGGTAAACAACAGATTGACCGCACCGACGAATACGGTGTCCGAGATGGCCTCCGTGCTGGCCAGCCCCGCGCTCTTGAAGATTTCCGGGGCATAGTACAGGACCACGTTGATCCCGGTGACCTGCTGCAGGACCGCCAGGACGATGCCAATCATCAGCGGCACGCGCAGCGCGGGCTGCAGCAACTGTCCGATCGACTCCCCCTCTTGGAACAACGTCGCCCGAATGTCCGCCAGCTCACGCCGCCCATGCTCGTCGCCGCCGATGCGGGTCAGGATCGATTCCGCCTCCGCCACCCGGCCCTGCTTGGTGAGCCAGCGCGGGCTCTCCGGGACGAGGAACAGCAGCATGAAGAACAGGGCGGCCGGCAGGGCCTCGGAGCCGAACATCCACCGCCAGCCGTAGGCCACGTTCCAGGCCTCGTCTCCCAGGCCGGCCACCCGGGCGTTCACAAAGTAGACCACCAACATGCCGAAGATGATCGCGAACTGGTTGACCGAAACGAGCCGGCCGCGAATACCGGCGGGCGCGACCTCGGCAATGTAGAGCGGCGAGAGCATCGAGGCCATACCCACACCGACGCCGCCGAGGATGCGGGCGATGACGAACTCGGTCAGGCTGCGCGGCACCGCGGACCACAGGGCGGACACCAGAAACAACACGGCCGCGATAAGCAGCACGCGTTTGCGCCCCAACCCATCGCTCATCGAGCCGGCCACCGCCGCCCCGAGTATGCAGCCGATCAGCGCGCAGGAAGCCGTCCACCCGGTCATCACCGCGTCCAGCTCGAAGCGCACCTTGAGAAACCCGATGGCCCCGGAGATGACCGCGGTGTCGTAGCCGAACAGCAGCCCGCCCAGCGCCGCCACCATGGCCAGCAGCAGCACGTACCCCGGGCTACCCCGTTGTTCTCTTCCCTTGGAATCCATACTCTTCCCTGCCACCCGTCACCGACGGTGGAACACCAGGATGCGGTTGTGGTCCCGATCGGCCACGTACAGGTTGCCTTGGCTGTCGATGTCCAGATCGGAGGGAAACCACAAGGTCCGCGGGCTGGTGCCCTCCTTTCCGCCGATGTGGGTCTCGAATGAACCGAGCTGCCCGTACACCTTGTCCGCCACCTCGGAGATCCGGAGATCGCGGTAGTAGAGGATGCGCGAATTGGAGGTATCGGACACATAGAGTC
>CAZEEJ010000063.1:0-18445 GCA_964511155.1 uncultured Planctomycetales bacterium
CCCTGTATACGACCGGCAACCGCCCAGTGAGTATACCCCCCGTCGCCCCGGCTGTCACGACTACCGGCGGATGGGGCGAAGTCGACGCTTGCGCCCTGGCCAGCATGCATGATAAAGAACTCTCGGAATCCGGCGAAATCGGCCTTGAGCTTTCCGGCGAAACGAGGCTCAGTGTGGTGGCTGGTTGACGGGCCAGCCGACGCACGCCTGCACACCGACCCCACGTGGGCGGTCGGGCAAGCGCGACGGAGAGCAACATGGACCTGGAGGCACAGAAAGAGATCGCCGCCCTGCGGAAGATGACGGTGAAGGAACTCCGTCGTCGGCACGTCGAGCTGTTCGGCGAGGAGAACCGCTCGGCCAACCGGCAGTACCTGTTCCGCCGGATTGCGTGGCGGCTCCAGGCGCTGGCCGAGGGCGACCTATCAGAGCGGGCTCGGCAGCGAGCACGGGAACTGGCCCGTGATGTGGACCTACGGAGTCGGCCGCCGAAAGAGTTGACGATGGCGCCGGCCCCGGTCGACCTGAAGACGGTGACGGGCAAGAATGCGATTTCGCGGGACGAGCGCCTGCCGATGCCCGGCACGGTGCTGAGGCGCGTATTCAAAGGGCACGAGTACCACGTGACGGTGTTGCCGAACGGTTTCGAGTACGACGGCCAGGCGTACCGGTCGCTCACGGCGGTCGCCCACGCGATCACCGGTTCGCACTGGAACGGTTGGCACTTCTTCGGCATGGCGACGCCGTCTGCCGCGCGACGAGAGGGAGCGGTAGCTTGAACCGCAACGGAAACGGCAAGGCAAACGGCAACGGGCGGACGAGACGCCCGTCGCCGCTCCGCTGTGCGGTTTATACGCGAAAGAGCACCGAGGAAGGCCTGGAACAGGATTTCAACTCGCTCGATGCGCAGCGCGAATCGGGCGAGTCCTACGTCGCCAGCCAGAAGGCCGAGGGCTGGGTCTGCCTGCCCGACCGCTACGACGACGGCGGCTACACCGGCGGGAACATGGAGCGGCCCGGCCTCCAGCGTCTGCTTGCCGACATTCAAGTGGGCAAGGTCGATTGCGTTGTGGTCTACAAGGTCGACCGGCTCAGTCGCTCGCTGCTGGATTTCGCCCGCGTGATGGAGACCTTCGAGCGGCACGGTGTCTCGTTCGTCTCCGTCACGCAGCAGTTTAACACCAGCACCTCAATGGGTCGGCTCATGCTCAACGTGCTGCTGAGCTTCGCCCAGTTCGAACGCGAGATCATCTCCGAGCGCACGCGCGACAAGATCGCCGCCGCCCGGCGCAAGGGCAAGTGGTCCGGCGGGCCGCCGGTGCTCGGGTACGACATCCTGCGCGAGCCGAGCGGGTCGCGTCTGATCGTCAATGCGGACCAGGCCGAGCGCGTGCGGCAGATCTTCAAGCTCTACCTCGACTGTAATTCCTTGAGGGTGACCCTGCGCCGGCTCGATGAACTCGGCTGGGTGAACAAGGCCTGGTCGACCAGAAAGGGCGAGCAGCGCGGCGGTAGGCCGTTCGACAAGTCCACGCTGTTTAAGCTCCTGACCAACGTCGTTTATCTCGGTAAGGTCAAGTACCGGGACGAGGTCTACGAAGGTGAGCACGAGGCGATCGTCGATGAGGACCTGTTCGGCCGGGTCCGCGCCTTGCTCCGCCGCAACCGCAACAGCGGAGGCAAGTACATCCGCAACAAGTACGGCGCCCTGCTCAAGGGTCTGGTGCGTTGCTCGGCCTGCGGCTGCGCGATGAGCCACCACTTCACCACGAACGGCAACAGGCGGTATCGTTACTACGTCTGCGTCAACGCCCAGAAACGCGGGTGGGACCAGTGCCCGGCCCCGTCGCTGCCCGCAACGGAACTGGAACAGTTCGTGGTCGATCAGATTCGTGTGCTGGGACAGGACGGCCAAGTCATCACGGCTTCGATCCGCGCGGCCCAGCGGCAACTTCAACAGGAGATCGCAGATCTTCGATCGCAACGCGAGACGGTCGCGCGGCGCACAAAGCGCCTGACGGAGCGGGTGCAGCGTCTGGCCGGGTCCAGGGGGACCGGCAGGCCGGCGACCGACCTGATCGCCGACCTCCGCGATCAGCTCCGAGAGGCCGACCAGGAGGCCACGAGGATCAACGACCAGATCATCCGGGCAAGCCAGCGTCTGATCGACGAGGACGAACTGGTCGGCGCGATCGAGGCCTTCGACCCCGTGTGGGATGCGTTCAGCCCTCGGGAGCGCGAGCGTCTCGTCCACCTGTTGGTCAGCCAGGTCGCGTATGATGCCGGGCAGGAGACGATCTCGGTGACCTTCAACCCGACAGGGATCAAGGAGCTGTCGGTCGAGGAAGTGGCCCCATGAACGAGACGAACCTGACCGTCACCCGTAAGGTGCACTTCTCCACGCGTAACAAGGGCCGGCGGGAGATCAGACCCGGTCCACAACCAGTAGCCGACGACGTGCCCGCGGGGAGGGTGCCCCGCGTAGCCCGGTTGATGGCTTTGGCCATCCGCTTCGACGACCTGATCCGGGCGGGCGCAATCACCGACCAGGCGGACCTTGCCAGGCTGGGCCACGTCTCGCGAGCGCGCGTGACGCAAATCATGAACCTGCTCCACCTCGCCCCCGACATCCAGGAAACCATCCTCCACCTACCCCGCGTCACGTCGGGTAAAGACCCCCTCACCGAACGCGACCTCCGAGCCATCGCCGCCGAGCCCGACTGGCGGCAACAGCGGCAAGCGTGGAAAGACGTTGCAGGCCGGCTCATCGCGGTTTATTCTGTTTCTGCGTAAGCAGTTGGACAGGATCGCGGTTTAGCCTGGAAACCCCGACACTTGATCGTGCTGGGTTGCTGACCGGGGGTGTTCTTATGCAAGAAGCGAGTTTGCTGGAGATAGCACAAGGGCTTTCGCAACTCGGCCGTGTAGCGTTGTGGCTGGGCAACGACTGGGAGGCCCCGAAAGCCGGCGAGGAGATGGCCACCGTCGCGGCGCAGGACTGGATTGGTGTCTGGGCGGAATCACCTAATCCGCTTCTTGCACAGGAGATGGAATCCGCGTGGAGTGAAAGCGGTCGTCCGCGACAGGTCGTCCAAGTCCCCAACGCATTAGAGGAGGCCTTGGGCAGCAGTTTCCGCTTCGCGGATTTTGCTCCCTACATGTACCTCAACGGAATAGACGGCAAAGACGATCCGCTTGATCCTACCACCCGCGAAGACTCCAAAGTCGACAAGATCAGGCAGCTTGGCCGTGTGCAGGGCGGCATGCTGCTCGTCGTCGGAGCCGCTGACTGCAAAGCCGCAGTTGACACAGCGCTCCGAGCGGGTCGCCGCGCTCCTGATCTTCGGCGGATCGTGATTATCGGACACGACAATCGGAGCTGCACGTCGGCAGCCGAAACCATCTCCGAAAGAGACCACGCTTACGTGGCCAAAATGGTCACGTACTCTGGCGGCCTGATCGATCTTCTTCGCGAGATTGAGTCCCTTGTTGCCCCGACAGAGGACGAGGCTGTCCGCATCGGCGATATCGAGGTTCCGCTGGCTCCGTTACTTCGCCAGGAACCTCCCATCACGCAGGACTACACGATTCTTCGCACGACTGATGTGTCGCCATCGCCTCGCGGTGGTGAAGAGCCGGCTGACCTCCTCGCAGAGCTCGTTGCAAGCAGCGCGCAACCCTGGCGCAGCATAGCACGAGGGCTTGTGTGGAGTGGGCGTCCGGAACTCGCTGACTGGCAGCAACTGTTGTCCGACGCAATCCAGCGCATACGCAGCAACAAGAACAAGATCGTTGTGATCGACGTCGATGTCGAACCCGGTGCGGGAACTACGGTAATGCTTTCGCAGCTAGCTGTCGCAGCTGCAGTTGACGGCTATCCAGCATTGTTCCATCTCGCCGTCGAGTATGGGCTTGCATATAATCGTCTGCGCACGTTCTTGACCGATCTCTACCGCACGGTTTCTGGCACGAATGTAATGGTTCCGGCGGTGCTCGTCTTCGATGTTGACTCTTACTGGACAGATGTATACGGCCACCTAGATACCCTGCCGCATCGGCTCAATAGGGATGGGAGGCGCGCGGTGATCATCCGTGCGCACCAAATAAGCGGCTTCTGGGCAGACAACTATCAGCAGCGCCGAAGCACCCAGGACGTTCACTATCTGCATGCGTCCTCACCGTTGAGGGAGCGTCTGTCGGACCGCGACGCGCTCGGCTTGGCGAATTGGATGGCGCAAACGTACACGGAGATTAATGACAATGACACGTTGCCACAGGATTGGTACCGTCGATTTCAGGAGATGAGCCGAGAGTCCGGTTGCCCACTGCTTGTGGCAATGTCGCTTCTTCTCGTCGAGAAGTATCGTGAAGGCGCTCGCCTTGGGGATCGTCTTGTAGCTCGCCTCCAACGGGTCGTCGACGCCATCGAATCCGACCGCCGACCATCTCTCCCGAAGCCCGATGATGGTATTGCCGGCCGCCTCCGACGTCTCGAGATCGGCCTCCCCAGAACGGTGCAGGCTGATGACCTATACTCGCTTGCCATCGTACTGGCCGCCATGAGTTCGTTACGGGTAACCGTGCCTCGCCGAGTCGCCACAAGGCTTGCAGGTATAGATCCGGCCGAAGCCCTCAATGTTATCATTATGCTTGACCGAGTAGGTTTAGTGCTGTCCAGAGAGCCTGCTTCAGAAAGCCTCTGGTCGTCATCGGGCGAGCCTTACCGCACGAAGCCGCCGTCACTTCAACTTGCCCATCACGCATATGGTCCCATGCTGCTGCGTGCCTTGGTGGCGGCGCACAGAGCCCGGCCTCCGGTCAACATTCTTGCATCCGCACTTCTCGATGAAGCAACGGATGCCGGTCAAGACCTTAGCGCGAAGACCATCGGCCTGCTTCGTCCGATTCTGGCAGCCTTGAGGCCCGGCAACGAAGAGGATCGGGAATTCTCAGAGCAACTTGTCCAGCGATTCCTTCGGGTGCAGAGAGAGAAGAGCCCCGACCACGACGACGAACCCACGATCGATGAAGAGAAGACTTTTCGGCGGTGGCAGTGGGCCGTTCGCGAGAAGATTCTGCAAGCGTTCAGTTGGGTACCCGAGAAGCTGCTGAGAACAAGTGCATCAATCCTGCACAGCAGGGCCATCACTGCGGCGAAGTGTACTCGGCATGAACGTCCGGACGAGGCGCGTAGTCGGTACATGCAGGCGGAGGATGACCTGATAGCTGCGTTAGAGATGGACTCTGAGTCTAGAAGCGACAATCCGGCGTTCATGTTGAACACGCTTGGAGGCGTGTATGTTCATTGGGCTCGTATGGAACGAGAGCACGGCGACCCGCAGGGCCGAGTAAGCGAGCTCAGCGAACTGGCCGAGGATACGCTGCGCGAAGCCAAAGCCAAGCAACTGGATAGCGCGTACCCATTGTACTACCTGGCGCTCCACAAGGTGGAGACCGCCAGGGACCTGCTCAAGGTCGGTTCTGATGCACATGCGGACGAGGTGGGAGCATGCTTGGCCGAAGCTTTGGAACTCTTGTCCGCGGAGCCCGAACCGAGGTTCCGCACTCAATGGGATGAATTGTTTGCCAAGGCGGTCGGGCTGCTGGGCGAAGAAGGCCGGTCCGTCATCCAGTCGTTGAAGGAGCGCGGTAAACATCTGGGATGGGCTCTCGAAGCACTTCATGTGCTGAACGGCGAATTCCCCCGGGAGAGGAGCCCAGAGGTCGGCGAGCCAGAGCTGGAGGCAGCGTGGCAGCTAATCGAAGAGTCCTTCCACTCGGGGAAAGGCGATCCGCCTCCGATAGCGCATCTGCTGCGATACAGCGTGTTCTCGGTTCGCGATGCCAGGTTGAGCGAACCGGCCTACGACGTTCGGCTACGCCACCTCGAGCCGGTTGTAGGAACGAAGTACTACGACGACGAGCCAGTACTCCAATTCGACTACGGCATGCTGCTGTTCCAGAATGGCGATTTCGAGCGGGGGGCAGACGTGTTCCGCGAGCTCCGGCGCGGCCAGCGATTCTTCTATGTACCGAACGACCGCGCGACGACATTGACCCAGGGACCGAACAGTCTTGTGCCCAGAGAGTTTCAGATGCAGGTCCAGAATGTCGACAGCCGCACCGGTCAAGGCTGGGCTCGCGTTGGCTATCCGCAGCGGTTTCCAACGCCGGTACCGTTCGTGGTTCGCGCGTTCGAAGGGAGAGATTATCAGATCAAACCGCGCGGAACGCTTCCCTGCAACATCTCCGTTCGCCCAGCCGGACCCTTTGCCGAACCTGTTGTCACGAAGCGGTAACTGGGGAGTGCTGTCCCATGGACTGGCGAGATCACTTCGACGATGGCTTCTGCTCACACATCGTGAGTGAGCTTCTTGACCCTGGCGAATGTGGCATACTCTCCGGCTTTGCGCACGATGACAGGATCGGGCCGTTGTCTGAGGCCGTCGTCGCTGTCATCTGCGAGGCCGTTGGCGAGCTTTGGTCAAGCCAAATCGCGGATGGTATCTCTGCGCTTCGCGTAACCGACATTCTCGATTCGCTTGGCTTCCGCGACCGGAATCTCACATTTGTGCGCAAGCTACAAGACCGGCTTGACTCCACACGAGATGATCTAGTCGGCAAGGATGGCGTTCTCGAATCTCTTGTTGATCGCGCAAAACGTCGTAGAGATCGGGATCCCTCCACGCAATACCAGTTCCGCAGGACAGGTGACTACTGGAGCATTCGCTTTGCTGGCAAGGTCACCGCTATCAAGGATGCTGCGGGGAATCGATACATAGCAGAACTCCTGTCGCGGCCCCACCAGAAGGTGTTTGCCCCGGACTTGCTGGCCGCTGTCTCTGGAGAAGCTGCCGTGGGTGAGGCCGGCTCTGCTGGCGAGCAGACTGACAAGCAAACACTCGATGACGTGAAAAAGAACTACGTGGATGTCATGGATGAGTTGGAGAAGGCCAAGGGAAACAACGACGTGGCTGCGCAGGACCGGCTTCAAAGACAGCTTGACGGTCTCGCGGACTACCTCACATCGGTCACGGGTCTCCGCGGCCGCACTCGTCGCGCATCCGACGACGCCGACAAGATTCGTCGCGCCATGACTCAGGCTATCCGCCGCGTCATCAAGTCGCTGGCCGCGCAAGACAAACTTCCAGCTGCGGCAAAGCACTTGAAGAACTCCATCAGGACCGGTTTGTTCATGTCCTACGAACCTGAGGAGGAGCTCGATTGGAGCTGGTGATCTGAGAACCCACCAGTCACGCGCTGTGTGATTTTGTCACGCCCGATGTGACGCCTCGCTGGTGAAGAGCGAAAGCCGGCGAGGCAACATCACATGATGGCCCGCTGAAGCGCTCCCGCCGGTGTTCTTCAGCGGGCCTTTTTCGTGCCTACGGCACGGGAAAGGCGTGACACATGAAGATCACGACCTCCGACCGGCGGGCGGCCAGCATTGGCTGCGAAACCCCTTCCTCTCACCTCGTCGACGATTACGCCCTGGCGCGGATCGACTATCGCGTCGGCCGCCTGGTGCAGGCCTTTCATCTTCGTGCTGACGAGGCCGATGACCTGCGACAGGACATGATCGTCGAACTGATCAAGGCGCTTACGCGCCATGACCCCACCCAGTCGCAGCGTAAGACGTTCATCACCCGGGCGTTGGATCGCCGCTACCTCCACGTCGCCCGCCACCTGGGCAATCGGCAGAAGCATGAGTCGATGCATCCGACACCGATCTCGCGGCTGCCCGGTTTTTCCCCGACGGTCAACGACACGCACAAGGGCCAGCGATCCGAGGCGGAACGCGTGGATCTGGCCCTCGACCTGGGCGACATCCTGCCCACCCTTCCGCCGAGGCTCCAGCGCGTTTGCGAGGAACTGCGCTCCTACAAGCCGAGCGAGGCTGCGCGGCGGATCGGCATGCACCGCAGCACGATGTACCGGGCCATCGAGGAGATCCGTCGTCATTTCGTGGCCGCCGGGCTGGGGGACGGCGAATGAAATCTTGCGACAGATTTCGCGGTCACGCAGATGTAGAGGGGCGAACGGAGACGCAGCCCGCAGGAGGACCCATGGACGAACCACTCGACATCAACTTGCGGTTCCTGATCCGCGAACCCGCCGAGGCGTACCACGCCAGGTCGGATCGGTTTCTGAGCAGCCACCAGTTGCGGGACTTCATGAAGTGCCCGTGGCTGCATCGCAAGAAGGTCCTGGGGCTCGTCGAGGACAAGGAATCGGTGGTTTACCTGGTGGGTCGGGCTGCTCACGTTCGCATCCTGGAAGGTCGCGAGGCTTACGAGGTGGCCTTCGCCCTCGGTGGTCCGATCAACCCGAAGACCCACAAACCCTTCGGCGCCGGCACCAAGGCGTTCGGCGACTGGGCCCAGACGCAAGGCAAGCCGGTGCTGTCCCACGAGCAGGTCGAACTCGTCGAGCAGATGGCCAGCGGTGTGGCCATGAACAGCGAGGCCGTGGATCTGCTGCTCTATGGCCGACCCGAGGGCGTCGTGCGGGCAGAGTACTGCGGCGTGCCATGCCAGATTCGGATCGACTGGCTTCATCCCCACCGGGGCATCGTGGATCTCAAGACCTGCGATGACCTGACCTGGTTCGAGGCCGATGCCCGGCGGTTCGGCTACCACTGGCAGATGGCTTTCTACCGGGCCGTTCTGGCCCAAGTTCTCGACGGCCTGCTCGTTCCTGTCCACATCATCGCCGTCGAGAAGAAGGAACCTTTCCGTTGCGGCGCATGGCGGGTCAGCGACGACACGCTGGCCATCGCCCAGCGCGAGAACGAGGCGGCGATCCGGCGATGGGTGACGTGCCGCCAGGAGGACCGCTGGCCGACCGGATACGAGGAGGTCCGCGTGCTCGACGTGGCATGAAGTCGGTTGCGCCCGGACGGCTTGTGGCGGGTCCAGAGAATCGCGACGGCCGCCCGCCCGGGCGCTTCCTGGCCGACCGGATGAACGTGAACACCCAACACGAGGAAATCGCTATGTCATTGCTCGAACAGATTCACGCTGGCCCACGCCACTCGGCACCGCGACTCCTGATTTACGGAGTCGAAGGCATCGGAAAGAGCCAGACCGCTGCCCAGGCGCCCAGGCCCATCTTCGTTCCGACGGAAGACGGGTTGGACCAGATCGACTGCCGGTCGTTCCCGCTGGCCGGTAAGCTTGCTGACGTCGAGACGGCACTTGAGGCGCTGATCCACGAAGCGCACGACTTCGAGACGGTGGTGATCGACTCGCTCGATTGGCTAGAACGCCTGATCTGGGATGCGCTCTGCGAGCAGTACGGCGTGAGCAGCATCGAGAAGGTCGACGGCGGGTACGCCCGCGGCTATACTCACGCCCTCACGCATTGGCGCCGGGTGCTCAACGACCTCAACACGCTGCGAAACCAGCGTGGCATGTGCGTGATCCTCCTGGCCCACGCCAAGGTGGAGAAGTTCGAGGATCCCGAGCATTCGGCCTACGACCGCTACTCGCCGCGCCTGCACAAGCACGCCACGGCGCTGATCACCGAGTGGGCCGACGCCGTGCTGTTCGCCACCCGCAAGCTGATCACCAAGACCGAGGAGGCCGGCTTCGGCCGCGACCGCACGATTGCCGCCGGGCTCGGCAAGGACGGCGGGGAGCGCATCCTGCGGTGCGTCGGCAGTCCCGCCTGCGTGGCAAAGAACCGTTACGGCCTGCCGGCGGAGTTGCCGCTCTCGTGGCCGGCCCTGATGCAGGGGCTGGTCAGCAATCTGGCTGCCCCCGCGCAGTCCGGCGAGGATACGAGTCCCCACCCGACCCGATGAGATTCTCTACTGATCCCCCCGATTTGAAAGGAGAACGGACCGATGGCGAACCTGAACGGCTTTGACGCGCGCACGGTTGATCCCGCCGCCGACTTCGAGCCGATCCCGGCCGGCAAGTACCTGGCCGCGATCACCGATTCGGAGATGAAGGAGACCAAGAACGGCAGCGGCCGATACTTGCAGCTCACCTTCACCATCCTGGAGGGCGAGTGTAAGAACCGCGTGCTGTGGGCACGGCTGAACCTCGACAACCCGAATGCCACGGCGGTCAAGATCGCTCGCGCCGAGCTGTCGGCGATCTGCCATGCCGTCGGCGTGATGGCTCCGAAGGACTCGGTCGAACTCCATAACCTCCCGCTGGTGGCCACCGTCAAGCTCAAGAAACGCCAGGACACCGGCGAGCTGACCAACGAGATCAAGGGCTACGCCAGGAAGGAAGCCGTCGCGGGCGTTCCGCAGCAGACGACCGGCAACACACCGCCTTGGAAGCGTTGAGGAGGCAATCATGACCCACCTGAAGAAGTTCGAGAATCCCAACGAGCGGGTCGTCAAAGTCGTGGAGGTCGTGAATATCGGGAACGGAAAGAAGCAGGAGCGCGTGTTCTGGCCCATCCGCGACATCGAGCTCGACTACTGGCGTGGTGTCGCTCCGCTGGACGAGTACGCCGCCTGGACGCGAACCACCGATCGGCGTGCCGAGTTCCCCAGTCCCTCGGCGGCCAAGGAGGCGCTGAAAGGTATCTGGCGCTGGCGCCAAGAGTGGACGACGAACTCCCCCCTGGTTGACCTCGCAGAAGACCTCGCGGCATGACGCTCTCGCTGCCCTATCCGCCAAGCGTCAACCACTACTGGCGTCACTTCCGGGGGCGGACGCTGATCAGCCGGGAGGGCCGGGCGTACCGCCAGGACGTCTGCGCCCTCCTGGCCGGCGGCGGGCCGCGCAAGCCGCCGATGGGCGGGCGGATCGCCTTGTGCATGGATGCGTTTCCGCCGGACCGGCGTACTCGCGACCTGGACAACCTTCTAAAAGCCAGTTCAGATGCGCTCCAGCACGCCGGCATCTACGAGGATGACAGCCAGACCGATCTGCTCCTGGTCCGGCGGCGCGAGTCGGTCAGGGGCGGGAGACTTGAGGTGCGGGTGGCGCCGCTTCCGCTGAGCCACTGCCCGGTCTGTGGTGCAACCCTCACCCCGGAGAACAACTGAAGCGATGACCAAAGCCCGACGCATCTACATCTCCGGTCCGATGACCGGCCACGACGATTACAACTTCCCGGCGTTTCACGCGGCCGCGGAGCGGTTCCGCCAAGCCGGCTGGGAGGTGGCCAACCCGGCCGAGAACTTCGGCGGGCGTACGGACCTGCCGCGCGCGCTGTACCTCCGTGCCGACATGGTCATGCTGGCCCAATGCGAGGCCATCGCCCTGCTGCCGGGCTGGGAGGACTCGCGGGGGGCCAGCCTGGAGTACACGGTCGCTCGCGAACTGGGCTGCGCCGTCCTCGATGCGGTCACGCTTCGGCCGGTGGAGGACGCCCCGACTCCGACCATCGACTTCCATCGCCTTCGGCTCGTCGAACCGAAGCAGAGCGAGTCCATCCTCGACGAGGCCAAGCGTATCACTGAGGGCACCCGGCGGGCCGAATACGGCGCCCCAGCGGACGATTTCGCACGGGCGGCACAGATGTGGACCGGCATCCTGGCCCACAAACTGCGGGATGGACAGCACGTCACCGCGATGGACATCCCCTTGTGCATGATCGCCATCAAACTGGCCCGCCAGACGCATCGCCATAAACGCGACAACCTGGTCGACATCGCCGGCTACGCCCGGACGGCGGCGATGGTCGCGGGGGATGAATAATGGCCAAGGGCCACAGTAAGACCCTGCTGGCCTTCGGCGACGTCCACATCCCGCACGCAAACGGGCGGGCGGTGGAGGTGTTCTGCCGGGCGGCCGAACGCCTGCGCCCGGACCTGGTCATCTGCCTGGGCGACCTGCTGGACTGTGGGCAGTTTTCGGTGCATCCGCCGACCTTCGGCGTCCCGGAGACCGAGTACGTCGATGATCTCCGGGTCGCCAATGGTCTGCTGGACCGGCTCCAGAAGGTGTGTGGCCGGCTGGTGATGGTCGAGGGCAACCACGAGTACCGCCTCGACCGGTGGGCCGCGGTGGCCGCCGAAGGCCGCGCGGCGTACTCCATGCTGGCGCCGCGGATTCGATTGTCCAAGGGACGGTCCCGGTTCGTGTACGTGCCCTACGGCTCGGCGGACGGAACGTATCCGCATTACGCGATCAATGAACGCATCATCGCCGTGCATGGCTGGTCCTACGCCCGGCACGCTACCAAGAACCATCTCCAGATCAGCCAGGGCAAGAGCGTCATCCATGCCCATACCCACCGGGCCGACGCCTGCATCATCCAGAACATCTGGTCGCCTGGTGCGGTCATTCAGGCCCGCAGCGCGGGTTGCCTGTGCAAACCGATCCCGCTGTATGGCACCGGCCGGCCGGTGGAGTGGGTCAACGCCTTCATCCTCGGCTACCTCGGCCGGCGCAGCGACACGCTGTACACCATCCCGATCATGGACCACCGCTGCATCCTGCCGGATGGAACGGAGGTGTCGGCATGATGCAGGCGCTTCCGTTCTCCACCGAAGCCTCGCCGGTGATCCAGTTGCGGTCCTACCAGATCGAGGCGATCAACGCCGTGTACGCCCACCTGCGTACGCGTGATGACAACCCATGCGTGGTGTTGCCAACCGCGTCGGGCAAAACTCCATGCCTGGCCGCCATCTGCCGCGACGCAGTGCAGCAGTGGAGTGGTCGGGTGCTCATTCTAGCCCATGTGAAGGAACTGCTCGAACAGGCCGTCGAGAAGCTCCACGCCATGGCCCCGGACCTGTGGAACCGCATCGGGGTCTACTCGGCGGGCCTGAGGAGCCGCGATACCGAGCACCCGATCATCGTCGCCGGCATCCAGTCCGTCTATCGCCGGGCGGCGGATCTGGATCGGTTCGACCTCATCCTGATCGACGAGGCGCACATGCTGCCGCCGGACGGCGAGGGGATGTACCGCACCTTCCTGGCCGAGGCGAAGGTGGTCAATCCCAATATCCGGCTGATCGGCCTGACCGCAACGCCCTATCGCATGACCACCGGCATGATCTGCGGACCGGATAACCTGCTCAACCACGTTTGCTACGAGGTCGGCGTCCGCGAGTTGATCGTCCAGGGCTACCTGTGTCCGCTGAAGAGCAAGGCCGGCAAACGCAAGGTGGACACCTCCGGCCTGCACCTGCGCGGCGGCGAGTACATCGCCGGCGAGGTGGAAGCCCTGATGGATGACGACGCGCTGGTGCGTTCGGCCTGTCGTGAGATCGTCGAGTGTACGCAGGGCCGCCGATCGGTACTGATCTTCGCGGCCGGCGTCCAGCACGCCCTGCACGTGCAACGGGTGCTGAGCGAACTCGGCCAGGAGTGCGGGTTCGTCTGCGGCGAAACGCTGCCCTTCGAGCGGGCCGAGACGCTCAAGCGTTTTAAGGCGGGCATGCTGAAGTACCTGGTCAACGTCAACGTGCTGACTACGGGCTTCGATGCTCCGAACATCGACTGCGTCGTGCTGCTCCGCCCCACCAACTCGCCGGGACTCTACTATCAAATGGTTGGGAGATCGTTCCGGCTTCATCCTGGCAAGTCCGACGCGCTGATCCTCGACTTCGGCGGCAATATCCTGCGCCACGGGCCGGTGGACGCCCTGCGCGTTCAGGATCGGGAAGCCGGCTCCGGGGAGGCGCCGGCCAAGGAATGCCCGCAGTGCCAGGCGGTGATCCATGCCGCTTACTCCGTTTGCCCGGAGTGCGGGTTTGTGTTCCCGCCCCGCGAGCGTCAGCGGCATGACCGGGAGGCCTCGACGGAGGGCGTTCTGTCCGGCGAGGCCACGGATACCGAGCACGAGGTCACCGACACCTTCTACAGCGTGCATGTGAAGCGCGACGCCCCCGAGGATCACCCGCGTTCCATGCGCGTCGAGTATCGCGTCGGCTGGAACCAGTTCGTCTCCGAGTGGGTGTGCTTCGAGCACTCCGGTTACGCCCGAGCGAAGGCCGAGGCCTGGTGGCGACAGCGGAGCCGCGAGCGGGTGCCGAACACCGCCCAGGACGCGGTCGAGCTGGCCGAGATGGGTGCCCTGGCCAAGACGCTGACGGTCACGGTTCGTCGCGTGGCCGGCGAGCCGTACGACCGCATCCTCGGTCACACGCTCGGGCCGGTCCCGCCGCGGCCAGAGGACCCGGATCAGTTCGACGAAGGCGAACCGGTGGGCTGTGGCATCAGCGACGAGGATGTTCCCTTTTGAGGCGGTTGCATGGGTGAGTCGGCCAATCCACTGCTCGAAGCCGCACTGGCCTACGCCCGCGTGGGCCTGCCGGTGTTTCCCTGTGCGCCAGCCCGCAAGACGCCGTTGACCGACAACGGCTTCCGAGACGCCACGACGGACGAGGCTGCGATCCGCCGCTGGTGGCGCACCAACCCGCGGGCCAATATCGGCATGCCCACGGGCACCGGCAGCGGTCTGATCGTGCTGGACGTCGATCCGCGCAACGGCGGCGACGCTGGCTTCGAGGAACTTCAGCGGCGTCACAATCCGCTGACCGACACCGCCCAGAGCCATACCGGCGCCGGTGGCCGTCACCTGTTCATCCGGCATCCCGGCGGGCACGTGCCGTGCAGTCAGGGCGAACTCGCCGCCGGGGTCGATGTGAAGGGCGACGGGGGCTACGTCGTCCTGCCGCCCAGTGTCCATCCCAACGGGGACGCCTACGCCTGGTCGCAGGCCATCGAAAACGCGCCACCGATCGTTTGCCCCGACTGGCTGGTCCAGCTGGTGCGACAAGATGCGTCTCAGTCGGCGATGCCCGCCGCCGGCGACGACGGTAACCCCATCCCCGAAGGGCAGCGCAACGGCACACTGGCCCGCCTGGCCGGCGGGATGCGCCGGCAGGGCATGAGCTGCGCCGAGATCGCCGCCGGCCTGCAGGTCACCAACCGGGCTCGATGCAAGCCGCCACTACCCGAAGCCGAGGTTGAACGGATCGCCGCCAGCGTCGCGCGGTACGAGCCGAACGCGGTGTCGGTCGCCCTGGTCGAGGATCACTACCAGCAGCTCTTCGGAGCTGGGGGTGACAGTAAACCGGTCAGCGAAGCGTCCGCGCATGTCGATCCTGGCCCACTGCCGGATGAACTGCTTCGTGTGCCGGGATTCGTGTCAGAAGTCATGGACCACTGCCTGGCGGTGGCCCCGTACCCCAACTCGGTGATGGCCTTCTCCGGGGCGCTGGCCCTCCAGGCCGTGCTGGCCGGGCGCAAGGTCCGTGATCCGGGCGACAACCGCACGAACCTGTACTTGCTGGGCCTGGCCCATTCATCCGCCGGCAAGGATAGCCCCCGCAAAATCAACACGGAGATCCTCCACGCCGTCGGCCTCTCGAACTGCCTGGGCGGACGGTTCGCCTCGGGGGAGGGCGTGCAGGATGCGCTCTTCGCCAACCCGTGCATGCTGTTTCAGACCGACGAGATCGACGGGATTCTGCAGTCGATCAACAAGGCCAAGGACGCCCGGCATGAAAACATCATGGGCACGCTGCTGACGATGTACTCGTCGGCCAACTCGGTCTTTCCCATGCGCCGCAAGGCGGGCATGGAATCGCCGGGCGTGATCGATCAGCCCTGCCTGGTCATCCTGGGCACGGCGATCCCGAACCACTACTACCAGGCCCTGTCCGAACGCATGCTCACCAACGGCTTCTTCGCGCGGATGATCATCCTCGAATGCGGCAAACGCTCGCCGGGCCAGGAACCCAGGATCGAACCACTGCCGGCCCCTGTCCTCGATACGGCCAAATGGTGGGCCGACTTCCGGCCCGGCAACGGCAACCTCGAGCAGTGGCACCCCGTCCCCAGGACCGTCCCGCACACGAGCGAGGCCCGCGACATCTTGATCGAGACGCGGTTGGAAGCCGAGGCCGAGTACGCCAAGGCCGAAGGTGCGGGCGACCCGGTCGGCACGACCGTCTGGGGTCGCGTCAGCGAACACACCCGCAAGCTCGCCCTGCTCTACGCCGTCAGCGAGAGTCACGAGCAACCGCAGATCGGCAGGGCTGCCGCCGAGTGGGCCCGGCGGTTCGTCATGCACCAGACCCGGCGGATGTTGTTCATGGCCCATGCGCACGTGGCGGACAACCCCTTCCATGCCGAGTGCCTCAAGTTGATGCAGAAGCTGCGCGATGCACCCGGATACGAGCTGCCGCACAGTGTGCTGCTCAAGCGGATGAAGATGGATGCCAAGAGTTTCGGCACCCTGGTCGACACGTTGGTCCAGCAAGGCGACATCGAGATTGTCACCGTACCGCGGCCCGGGACGTACCAGCGGTTGTATCGGCTGCTCCGAGGAGTGAACGCTGAGGGTGAAACGTCAGACGGGGGTGAAACGTGAGCAGCGATCCCGTGACGGAAATGATCGTTTCGGCGGACCAGGTGTCTCTCTTTTCACCCACCTTTCACCGGGGCGGGGTGAAACGTGAGATCGTTCAAAAAGGCGTATATATGATAAAAACAACAACTCTCTCTCCATATATATGTCTTTCACCCTTACCCCCGCGCGCGCTGTGTGCCCGCGCGTATGTGCGTGTGTACGTGAGGGGGTGGGGTGAAAGGGTGAAACATGGGCGTAGGTACTTCCTGCCAGAATGGCAGCCGAGGGCGTGCGGGAACAGCTCCCGTCCGGGACAGAGTTTGTTTGGGCTGTCCGGTCCGGTCCGGTTTTGCGCCGGCGGCCCTCAGGGCGGCCCCAGGACGCGTTTGGGGCCACCCTGGGCGGCCCAGGGTGCCTGGGGCGTAGATCGCTACCACCCGGACGACGGGGGGCCACGGGTGGCGTTTCTGGCCGACCGCTCCCCGGCCGGCAGGCGTGACGTGTGTTTCATGGATGGCAATCTGACACGGAGGTTGTTCAATGAGGGTTGAATTGCGGCCGTTGGCCGACATCAAGCCGTACGAGAAGAACCCGCGGATCAACGACGCGGCGGTGGAGGCCGTGGCCCGGTCCATCCAGCAGTTCGGGTTCCGCCAGCCGATCGTGGTGGACGCCGAGGGCGTCATCGTCTGCGGGCACACCCGGTGGAAGGCTGCCCAGCGGCTGGGGCTCACCGAGGTGCCGGTCCACGTGGCGACCGACCTGACGCCCGAGCAGATCCGGGCCTACCGCATCGCCGACAACAAGACCGCCGAGTTGGCCGAGTGGAACCTCGAGCTGCTGCCCATCGAGCTGGCCGAACTGCAGGGCGCCGGCATCGACTGGTCGCTGCTCGGGTTCGACCAGGACGAGCTGGCGAAGCTGCTCGACCCCGGTGTGCAGGCCGGCCTGACCGATCCGGACGAGATCCCCGAGCCGCCGGACGAGGCGATCACGCAGCCCGGTGACCTGTGGATCCTGGGCAACCACCGGCTGCTGTGTGGCGACTCCTCGAAGCCCGCGGACGTGGACCGCCTGCTGGATGGCCAGTCGATCCACCTGGTGAACACCGATCCGCCTTACAACGTGAAGGTCGAGCCGCGGAGCAATAACGCCATCGCCGCCGGCCTGTCGTCGTTCGCCGCGCCGGTGAAGGACGGCGTCCGGGCCCTGGATGCCAAGGGGCTGCACCACAGCGGCTTCGACGTGGCCCGCGGCAAGGCGAAGGTGACGCATCACCAGAAGATGGACCTGGCCCGCCATCCGGAGAAGGCCCAGGCCACCAGCCGCAAGCTGCGGCCCAAGGACCGGCCGCTGGCCAATGACTTCGTCTCCGACGAGGAGTTCGACCGCCTGCTGCACGCCTGGTTCGGGAATCTGGCCCGCGTGCTGCTGCCCGGCCGTGGGTTCTACATCTGGGGTGGCTACGCCAACTGCGGCAACTACCCGCCGGTACTCAAGGCCTGCGGTCTGTACTTCGCGCAAGCCATCATCTGGCACAAGCAGCACCCGGTGCTGACCCGCAAGGACTTCATGGGGGACCACGAATGGGCGTTCTACGGTTGGCGCGAAGGCGCAGCGCACGTGTTCCTCGGACCCAACAACGTGCCCGACGTGTGGGGCGTCAAGAAGGTCAACCCGCAATCGATGATCCATTTGACGGAAAAGCCCGTCGAACTGGCGGTCCGGGCCATCCAGTACAGTTCCCGCGCAGGCGAGAACGTGTTGGACCTGTTCGGGGGATCGGGGTCCACACTCATCGCGGCGGAGCAGACGGGGCGACGGGCGTTCCTCATGGAGCTTGACCCACTCTACGCAGACGTGATCGTGGACCGCTATCAACGATTCACGGGGAACCCGGCGGTCCTCGAACGTACCAGGACCTCACCGATTCCGGTCGGCGCCCGCGAGGAGGTGATGCGATGAGATCGTCGCTCCGGGGTTCGGTCACCGACTACGGGAGAATCGTAGCTTCGATAAGCATGTAGGTTTCCTCGGAATCAACCATGTCGTGGACGGAGGTCACAACAATGCTCCAATTCCGCCCCGCATCATCCGTGAGAACGGCATGTTGTCCCGTGTCTATTGCGAATGCTTCATTGGGCCTAATCGTGCAATTGCCTGGCAGCAA
>CAZEEJ010000063.1:18455-27786 GCA_964511155.1 uncultured Planctomycetales bacterium
TCGCCGTCCTGGACCGCGGTGGGCCCGTGCCGGCCGGGGGTGGAGAACGCCCCGTCCAAAGTACGAGTGACGTGCGAAGGCGCTCGGCGAGGCTCCTCCAAGGCGATCACCGTGACGTCGACAACCTGCGAACATACCAGAACCTGCGCCATATACGTTCCTTTCTGCTTCACGCACACCCATTCTTACTGCGCGCTCGATCCGTTGTCAATGCAGAGAAAGACACCGGAGCAACGCCCCGGCGGGGGCCGAGGCGTTGGGGGAGGTGAAATGCTACAGTCAGCCGATCGCGTGCTCGAACCGGCCGCGCTCGACCTTGCGGAACCGGGCCTGGTCGCCCTTGGTGCCGATCTCCCGGAGGATGGCGCTGTACAGCGTGGCCGCCGGCGTCTTGCCGCCGGGGCTGGTCCACAGGCCCTGCTCGGCCATCGCGGCGATCAGTTCTTGGGCCCGCATGGCCTTGCCGGTCTGATGCAGGACCTCGGCGGCGGCGTCCAGGGCGCTGACGCGCTTGGGCTTGGGTTCCGCCGCCTTCCTGCCCCGCGTCTTCCTGGGGGACGCTTCGGTGGTCGCGGATTCGGCGGCAGGAGTTTCGGTGGCAACCGCCGTCTCCACCGCCTCGCCCGGCGTGCGTCGCGACCTCCGGCCAGCCGGCGCGCCGGTGGTCTGGGAGCCGTTGGCCTCCGCCCGCAGGCGTTGAGCGTTCTTGACGCGGATGCGTTTGCCCGTGGCCGTGTTGACGGCGTTCCAGCCGCCATGACGGTTCACGCTCTCGATCCGCACCGTCGTGATCCTGTCGGACACCTTGGCGACGTAGATGCCGCCGATCTTGACCTCGTCCTTCTTCATCGTCGGTCTCCTTGTTTTCTCGCCGGTCCCCATGGCCGGCTCGAGCGCAGGCCCCTCGCGGGGGGCTTACGCTCAGGCTTCCGCTGCATCGGCCTCGGCGGCCGCCGCGACCACCTCGGCCAGCAGCACGAACGCATCGCGCTTCCAGACCTCGATCCCTTCGTGGGTCTCGACCTCGTACTCGACCCACCCGCCGGCGTCGGCGTCGTAGGCAAACCCGTTCATGATGTAGCCGAGCTCACCGTCCTCGGTGTGGAGGACCTTCGTCCCGTGGGGCAGGCGTGTCAGGGTCTGTTTCATCGGTCTACCTCCTATGTCCCACCCGGCACCATGCCGAGCGGCCAGTGTGTCATTACGCTGCGTTTGGCGAAGAGGCAAGCGGAATCCATCATGAAAACCGTTTTTGTTGAAGATTCTGGAGGTGGCTGTCGACAGCCAGGCGGGGCGGCCTGCCCGCCGGACAACTGGCCCAGTGGCCAGTCGCCCCCGGAGGCCACACCCGCCGCCACCGGACCCGCCGGTGGCGTTTGCCGGGCCCCCTTGGGGACCGGGTCGCCGACAGGTGGTGGAGCTTTGGTGGGCATCCGATGGCATGGTCGCTGGCTCCGGGTTGACTTACTCCGCGATCCGCAGGCCGGTCAGCGCGGGCCAGGGAATCCGCGAGGAAATCACGGGCTGGCTGACCATGCCGCCGGTGACCTGCAGCCTGCCGCCGGAGTACGTGGCCAATCGGACGACGCCGTTGGCGACAGGATGAACCCGCCCGGGCAGGCCCTCGGGCAGGCTGGCGAAGTAGAATCCGTCGCGCCCCTGCCCGACGTGCAACGGCCGGCCCCGGCGGCAGACCAGCAGGCGGGTGGGCCGGCGCCAGATGCCCAGCAGGGCCAGGTCGCCTTCGGCTTGGCCGGCGGCCCACGCCGCGCGTTGCAGGATGGTGCCGGGACAGCGGGCCATCAGCAGCCCCAGGACCTCGCTGTCGCATCGGCTCTGCGTGCGGAGCGCGTACTGCCCGATCAGATCCCGGTAGTTGCGAACCACGCCGTTGTGGACCAGGCACCCGCGGCCGGCGACATGCGGATGGTTGTTGCGGTGGTCGGCCGGCGAGCCGTGCGTGGCCAGCCGGCAGTGCCCGACCATCGCCAACGCGCCGCGGCAGTGGTCGAGCAGCTCGAGGTATCGTTCTGCCGGCCCCTGGCGTTTGAAGGTCTGGAGCTTGCCTCCGGCATCCAGCCAGGCCAGGCCGAAGGCGTGTTCGCCGCGGCGCTGCGTGACCAGGGCGATGCGCTGCAGGCGGTCGACGTCCGGCCCCTCGCCCCGAGTGGTGATGAACCCGAAGATCCCGCACATGGTGGCTCCTTTCGCGGAAAGGCCCGGGGCGCAAGGCCGCCCCGGGCGTGGTCGTGGTTACGCCTGGGCGTCGTACCGGGCCGCCAGGCGGCGGAACTCGCGCTTGACCTCATCCTGGGGGACCAGGTCGCTGATCCATCCGAACTGCTGTCCCTGGTGAATCCGGGCGTAGCCGGCGCCCCAGGCCAGGTAGCCCATCAGCCGCTCGGCCTCGCTCTGGCCTTCGCCGGCCTTCTTCCAGCCGCCTTTGAGCGGGCCGGGCGACCACTTCGGTGTGCGCCTGGTCTTCAGCGCCCGGGTGACCAGCCCCAGGCAGACCTGAATCCAGCCCAGGACCTTGACCGGGTTGAGCGAGCCGGAAAAAACCCGGAACTCGACCGTCTCCCGCCGGTGGTTGGCCAGGTTGGTCAGGTTGAGGGCGTGGTAGCGGTTGCGGTCCAGGACCGGCTTGGCGTCCTTGCCGTTGCCATACTTGCGGACGCCGCCGCAGTAGGTGCTGCGCTCGCGGCGCTTGCTGCCGGTGATCGCGTACAGGCCCCGCTCGGCGTAGGCCACGATGGTGACCAATCGGGCCATGGCCTCCACCGGCCAGTCCCGCTTCCAGCCCACGTGGACGTGGACGCCGCAGGAGATGTTGACCCGGTGCCCTTTGGCCCGCAGCGTCTCGAGCACCTGGGCCACTTCGGCCAGGCCCTCGGGCCCCTGCAGCGGCGGGCTGACGATCTCGCAAGGCAGGCCGCCCCCGCGGGCATCGATCGACCCGTCGCGTTCGGCCCGCCAGCCGGCGGGCAGGTAGGGCACCGGCAGCCCCTGGTGGTACCCGCCGATCCGCAGGCCGTCCTGTTCCACGGCGCTGTGGGGGGCGATGGTCTCGATCTCGATCCCGAAGGTCATTTCGCGGGCGTCCATCGTTTCGGCTCCTTCTTGGTACTGGCTATTAACTCTTACGCCACCATGTCAGTACCTCCGGTTTGGGCCACATGCAAGGCGAATCCGGATCGGAATCTGCAGATTTCGCATCTTTTTCGGGGGCACGAGGGGGGAACTGAGGACATGCAGTGCTGCCGAACAGGGCTGCCGGGGAGGCACCATGGACCTACCGCATGAAGCGACGCCGAACCTCCTGAACCCGGCGGCCCTGTCGGTCCAGGCGGCCGCCCGCCTGCTGACAGCGGCCTGCGGGCGGCGGGTGCCGGCCGAGCAGATCGAGCTGGACCTGGCCTCCGGGGCCCCGACTAACCCGGATGGGACGATCAACCTGGTGCACTACGCCGCATGGCTGGTCCTTGACATGTCGCGTTCGTCGGAGGCGAACCGGTCGCTGATCGACCGCGGCGAGGCCGCGGCGACATGTCCGGGACTGGTGAGGAAGATGTCCGGCCGTGGCGATTGACCTGCGAACACTCAGGCCCACGCAGCTGGTGCAGTTGCTCAACTCCACGCCCTTAGGCGAGGTGATCAGCGAGCGGCAACTGCTACGCCACCGATCCCGGGCGGGCCTGCGGATTGGCGACGGCAAGACCGTGGACTTGCTGCGTTACGTCGCCTGGCTGGTGCAGGAGCGGCATGCGCCCCGGCCCGAGCCCGAGGGGCTGACCGGTTACGAGGCAATGAAGGAGCGCGCCCGGGCGCGTAACGTGGAGCTCTCGCTTTCCGGTCGGGATATCGGCGAGCTGCCGGCGGTCGTCAACGCCGAGAGGAAGGCGAAGGCCGAGCGCGACTTTCGGTTCTTCTGCGAGCAGTACTTCCCGCAGACATTCCTCCTGGCGTGGTCGGACGACCACCTCAAGGTCATCGCCAAGATCGAGCAGGCGGTGCTCGAAGGCGGTCTGTTCGCGATGGCCATGCCCCGCGGCAGCGGCAAGACGTCGCTATGCGAGACCGCTTGCCTGTGGGCCTTGCTGTACGGCCACCGTGAGTTCGTGGCCCTGATTGGCTCGGACGAGCAGCACGCCGAGAACATGCTCGAGTCGATGAAGGCGGAACTCGAACACAACGAGTTGCTGCTGGAGGATTTCCCCGAGGTCGTCTGCCCGATCCATAAGCTGGAGGGCATCCACCAGCGGGCGGCCGGCCAGCTCTACCAGGGCAAGCAGACGCACATCGGCTGGACGGCCCGTGAGATCGTGCTGCCGACGATACCGGGCAGCCGGGCCTCGAGCGGGATCATCCGCGTAGCCGGCATCACCGGGCGCATCCGCGGCATGAAGCACAAACGCGTCGACGGCAGCAGTGTCCGGCCGTCGCTGGTGCTGATCGATGACCCGCAGACGGACGAATCGGCCCGATCACCCTCCCAGTGCGCCACCCGCGAGCGCATCCTGGCCGGTGCGATCCTAGGCTTGGCCGGGCCTGGGCGCAAGATCGCCGGGCTGATGACGCTGACGGTGGTGCGGCCCGACGACCTGGCCGACCGCATTCTCGATCGGGACAAGCACCCGCAGTGGCAGGGCCAGCGCACCAAGATGGTCTATGCGTTCCCGGCCAATGAGGCGTTGTGGCAGCGTTACGCGGAGCTGTGGGCGGCCGGTCAGCGCAGCGGAACGGGAGTTGAGGCCGCGACCGCCTTTTATCGCGATCATCGCGTGGCGATGGACGAGGGTGCAGCCATCGCCTGGCCCGCCCGGTTCAACCCCGACGAGATCTCGGCCGTACAGCACGCGATGAACCTCAAGCTCGAGCGCGGCGAAGCGGCGTTCTGGGCCGAGTACCAGAACGAGCCGCTGCCCGAGGATGTGCCCGAGGACGATCTCATGACCGCCGATGCGATCGCGGCGAAGATCCATGGCCATGCCCGCAGCGAGGTACCGATCGGCTGTACCCACCTGACCATGTTCATCGACGTGCAGCAGAAGGTGTTGTACTGGCTGGTGGCCGCGTGGGAGGATGACTTCACCGGCTACGTGATCGACTACGGCACCGAGCCGGACCAGAAGGCGGCCTACTTCACGCTCCGCGACATCCGCCACCCGCTGGCAGGCACGGCGTCGCGTGCCGGGTTGGAGGGCGCGATCTACGCCGGCCTGGAACGGCTGACGGCGCGCACGGTCGGCAAGGAATGGCCCCGCGACGACGGAGCCATGGTGCGGATCGACCGCTGCCTGATCGACGCCAACTGGGGGCAGACGTCAGATGTGGTCTACCAGTTCTGCCGGCAGAGCCCCCATGCCGCCATCGTGGTTCCCAGCCACGGGCGTTACGTTGGGGCGTCGAGCATCCCCTTCAGCGAATACAAACGCAAGCGCGGCGACCGGGTCGGGCTGAACTGGCGCATTCCCGTCGTGAAGGGCAAGCGCGCCGTCCGCCACGTGGTCTTCGACACGAATTACTGGAAGTCGTTCGTGCACGCCCGGCTGGCCGTGCCGATGGGCGATCCCGGCTGCGTGTCGCTCTTCGGCAGCAAGCCCGAGCCGCACCGGCTCTTCGCCGAGCACCTGACGAGCGAGTACCGGGTGAAGACCGAAGGCCGTGGCCGGACCGTGGACGAGTGGAAGCTCCGCGCGGACGGCCTCGACAACCATTGGCTGGACGGCCTGGTGGGCGCCGCGGTGGCCGCATCCATCCAGGGCGCGACCCTTTTCGGCACCGACACCAAGCCGGCAGCGCGTCCGAGGGTCAGGCTGTCCGAACTGCAAGGGGTCCGACGATGAACGGCCAACCACCCAAGCCCGCCAAGAAACCCGCAGGGCAACGCGGCCTGGTGTGCCCGAGGTGCGGCTGCCGGCATTTCCGGGTGGTTTACACGCGACCCCGGGCTGGGGCCATTGTACGCCTTCGCGAGTGCCGCCACTGTGGAACACGCATGCTGACGCGCGAGCAGACGCTCGGCGCGACCCCCGCCGTTCCATATCTGTAACGAAACCCGCTCCTGCGATCGCCGCCCGCGACAGATTCCCAACTCACGCAGATGTAGGTGCGTGAGGAGACCTGTTTCCCAGGCGACGAGATGGTGGACCGGTGCAATCGTTTCTGCCTCCTTCGTGTTGATTCCACCAACTCGCATCGCCATCGCGTAAGTAACCAGTAGGCGGCCTTCATGCACCGGCGGTACAGCGGGATGACGTCAAGTTCTATATGCGTAACCACTGGTTGCCGGTCCCGACACATGACGCTTCCACCGGGTAAGTAACCGGTAGGCAATCGGCAGGTTGCCACATAGCGGAAAAACCTCGTGGCCCAAGACCTCAAAGACACCATCCACGACAACGCCGCGGGACCGAAGCGGGCGCAAAGCGACTCGGTCAGCGTCGAGCAGCACGGTCTGGCCGACCAGATCGCGGCCGACAAGTACCTGGCGTCCAGGGAGGCCAGCCGGTCGAAGGGACTCGGCGTCAAGCTGGCCAAGATCTCGCCGGGAGGGACCGTTTGATGTGGCCGTTCGCACGGAGGCAGAAGGCCCGCCGGTCCCTCCCGGTCGTCGTCCGGGCCCGCTACGACGCGGCGCAGACCACGGCCGAGAACGCCCGGCACTGGGCGATGGCCGATGCCCTGTCGGCCGACAGCGCCGCCTCGCCCGACGTGCGTAGGAAGCTGCGCGAGCGGGCCCGTTACGAGGTGGCCAACAACTCCTACGCCAAGGGCATCGTGCTGACCATGGCCAACGACTGCATCGGCACGGGCCCGCGTCTGCAGCTGCTCACCGACGACAGCGCCACGAACAACCGCGTCGAGGAGGCGTTCGCCCGGTGGGCCAAGGCGGTCAACCTGGCCGAGAAGCTCCGCACGATGCGCCTGGCCAAGGTCACCGACGGCGAGGCCTTCGCCGTGCTGACGGCCAACCCGAACGTCGACTCGCCGGTGATGCTCGACGTCCAGCTGGTCGAGGCCGACCGGGTGGCTTCACCGATCATGTCGCTGCTGCCGACGGCGAGCGACATCGACGGGATCACGCTCGATGCTTGGGGCAACCCGCAGACCTACACCATCCTGCAGCAGCATCCCGGCGACCTGGCCGCCTGGAAGACGCAGTACGACCTGGTGCCCGCCGATGCGGTGGTGCACTGGTTCCGGACCGACCGGCCCGGCCAGCACCGGGGCATCCCGGAGATCACGCCGGCCCTGCCGCTGTTCGCCCAGCTTCGGCGCTACACGCTGGCGGTGATCGCCGCCGCCGAGACGGCTGCCGACTTCGCGGCGGTGCTGTTTACGGATGCTCCGGCCAATGGCGAGGCCCAGGCACTCGAGCCGATGGACGTGGTCCAGCTCGAGAAACGCATGGCCACGGTGCTGCCGGATGGCTGGCGGCTGGGGCAGATCGAGGCCCAGCAGCCGGCGACCGGTTACGCGGAGTTCAAACGGGAGATCCTCAACGAGATCGCCCGCTGCCTGAACCTGCCCTACAACATCGCGGCCTGCAATTCGAGCGGCTACAACTACGCCTCCGGTCGCCTCGATCACCAGACCTACTACAAGTCGATCCGCGTCGAGCAGGCCCACCTGGCTGAGGCAGTGCTCGACACCATCTTCGCCGCCTGGATCGACGAGGCCATGCTCACCCCGGAATTGTCCGTGCTTCGGCGAAGCCGACATGTCGCCCATCAGTGGTTCTTCGACGGCACCGAGCACGTCGACCCGGCCAAGGAAGCCAGTGCTCAGGCGGCCCGGCTGGCCAGCCACACCACCACGCTCGCCGCCGAGTACGCCCGCCAGGGCAAGGACTGGGAGACCGAACTGCATCAGCGGGCGAAAGAGAAGCGACTGATGGTCGAGTTGGCACTGACGCAGGAGCCCCGCCCAGCCGTCGAGGATGACGAAGACGAGGAGCTCGATACCGATGTCGCACCCAAGCA
Source organism: uncultured Planctomycetales bacterium (assembly GCA_964511155.1). Lineage (GTDB taxonomy): Bacteria > Planctomycetota > Phycisphaerae > UBA1845 > PWPN01 > JAAYDF01. Next base: position 26,441 of record CAZEEJ010000063.1, read on the forward strand.
AGCCGCCTGAGTATCTCTGCTTCCGTTGCCCGTTGACCGTGGAGGCGGCGGAGGGCGACCCTTCGACAGGCTCAGGGCAGGGCAAGACGATGCCGCGCTTCCGCATGGTCGCCTACACCGGGGGCACGATGCGGATCACCGGTTTCCCGCACCCGGTCGTGGTCGACCTCGAGGGCCTGGCCATCGACCGGCAGGACATCCCGGTTCGCCTGGATCACCACCCGCGCCAGGGCGTGGGCCACACCCAGCGGATCGTGATCGAAAACGGCCAGGTCATCGCCGAGGGGCTGGTCAGCCGGGATACCAGCTGGGCGCGGGATGTGGCCAAGAGCGGCGTCAACGGCTTCCCCTGGCAGGCCAGCATCGGCGCGGCCGTGGTGGACGCCGAGTTCGTGCCCAACGGGCAGCGCATCACCGTCAATGGAAGGACCTTCACCGGGCCATTGCACGTGGTCCGCCAGGCCATCCTCAAGGAGATCTCGTTCGTCGACAGCGGTGCGGACCCGAGCACCTCGGCCCGCGTCGCCGCCCAGAACAAGGAGCAAGCGGTCATGGAAGATCAGAACACGCACACTCAGGACACGAGCGGGCAAGCCCTTCGACAAAGCTCAGGGCAAGCCGATGGCCACGCCGCCGGAAACGCCGACACCGACCCCACGGGCAGCGCCCCGCCCCAAGCGGACAGGGTCCAGGGGCCGCCCCCGCCGCCTTTGCCGCAACCGCAGGCTGCGACTCCCGCTATCGTCCACGCATCCGCTGCCGATGACCCGGTGGCCGAGATGCGCTGTCGCCTGGCCGCCGAGACCCGGCGCGTCGAGGCCATCCGCAAGGTCTGCGCCGGCAAGCACCCGGCCGTCGAGGCCCAGGCCATCGAGGAAGGCTGGGACGAGAGCCGCACCGAACTGCACGTGCTTCGCGCCTCGCGGCCGCAGGTACCGGCCGTCTCGAACCACCCGCGCTACACCAGCCCGCAGGTCTTCGAAGCCGTGGCCCTGATGGCCTCGGGCCTGCCGCATTCGCGGATCGAGGCCGTCTACGCCGAGCCGATCCTCGAGGCGGCCGACAAGCTGCGCGGCGTGGGCATCCAGGAGTTCTGCGAGCTGGCCTGCGGCCAGCAGCTGCCGCGCTTCCGCCGCGACGCCTCCGGCTGGCTGGAGGCGGCGTTCAGCACGCTGAGCCTGCCCGGCATTCTCAGCAACATCGCCAACAAGATGCTGCTCGAGGGCTACAACTACGTCGAAGACGCGTGGCGCAGGATCGCGAAGATCGCCAGCGTCAATGACTTCAAGGAGCACACCCGCTACCGCATGACCGGCGCCTTCCAGTTCCAGCAGGTCGGACCGGAC
>CAZEEJ010000064.1:0-27621 GCA_964511155.1 uncultured Planctomycetales bacterium
ACTCCCATCCCCCGCCCCCCCCTGTTGCCGCCGGGACAACGCTCCAACCCACGGCGCAAGCGAAAGTTGCGTCGCCGAGCATCCGCCCGCTGCCTGCCGCTCACGACGCGTCGTTACAGACCGCACAGGCCCACCAATCGCACCAACGCTTTTAACTCACGGCACAACATGACGTTGCACCTGATAGAGGCCGGATGTGAACCTGGCCTCGCGGCGGGCACGGCCTCTGCCATCCTGCGTGGGGGCGGCTTGCATTCGCATCCCGGCCCGCCTTGGAGGAGGAGCGAGGAGTATGGACGGGGTCTCAGGTATCAGCAACGTGTACAGCCCGGCGATGGCGGGGGCGTCGACACCCGCGGCACCGGCGGCCACGCCACCCGCGGCCGCCGCTCAACCAGGCACCGCCGCTCAATCCACAACGCCGGCCGGCGCCGTCCAGTCGCAGGAATGGGCTTCGCTCTCCAGCCTGTCCGTCAACCAGTCCTCCGAGTCCCTGCTGATCGTCGACAACGCTTCGCCCGCCGCCGTCAGCAACGAGCTTGTGGGCGCCATTCTGCTCTTCCTGCTCCTCGAATACATGAAGAGCGGCAGCGATGAAGAAAAACGCGACCTGCTCGGCCTCATGGGGGCTATCGTCCAGATGCAGCAGACCGCGGGAGGCCAGTCCAGTGTCCTGATGTACTCCAGCTCCTCGCTCAGCATGGAGAGCACACAACTGCAGCTCGGCTCGAGCAGCACCGTGTACACCAACGCCGGCCTGGCTCAAAGCCCGGGCGCCGACCCGGGCGCCGGCGGCCTCGACGTCACCGCCTGACCGTTGCTTCGCACCGCATGACCGCTCACGGCTTCGCGCACGGCCGCTTGCAGCTTGGCGCATCGCCGCTTGCGGCTTCGCACGGCGCAAGCACACGGCCGGGACCAGCCCGGCCGCATACTCGCGTTTGATCTTTTGAATACCCGAACCAGATCCCGGGACTCGCACGTGGACTCACCGCCTCGCCGGGCCACCCCGGCCGCCCCAGCCGCGATCGTCGCGCGGCCCGGGTCCGGGGCGATCAAAATCCCGCCCCGGTCCACCGAACCGAGGGCGATCAGGCCCCATCCCGCGGAAAGCTCCGCCGGGCCTGCCGAATCCCCACGACTCCCGCGGGGACCGGCGATCCCACTGGCCGCCATCCCGCATCCACGGGCATCCGCCAGGACCACAGTCCATACGCGGCCCCGCTCCCCACTGCGGTCCCATGCCCCGGCCGCCTCGGCGACCCGGTCCCCATTGCGGGCCACGCTGACCATCACCACGCGGGCCGGGTCCCCACTGCGCCCGGGCACCGCGATCACCACGAGCGTCGGGACCGCCTCGTTGGGCTGCACGTGGCCGCTTGCCGGGCGCCCGGCCGCTCATGCCTTCCCGGGGCTTGTCTTCCTTCTCCCGCAGCTTGCGCTCCGCCGGCCCGCGCTGGGGTCGCTCACCCTCCGGCCGGCGCTGTTCAGCCCACCTGCGCATTCGCTCATCCAACATACGCGGTAATCGAGTCGCCATGTTCCGGCCGCGCTGTTCCATGATCTCGCGCACGCGCTCCTCCACCATCTGCCGAACGCGTCGCTCCACCTCCGCACGCTCCGGCGGAGCAGCCTCCGGTCCTTCGCGACCAGGGCCCGGCTCTGCGCCCAGCCGTCGCTGCGGCGGTGCCGCGGCAGGTCCCTGTACCTGTTGCAGCCGTTGCATCAGACGCGGGGCAGCCTCGCGAAACTCTTCCAGGTCGATCATCCCATCCGCGTTGCGGTCCAGACTCTGGAACATGCGTTCCCCGCGCTCGGCAGCCGGCGGTGGACCGGGCGGTCGATCCCCCGGCGGTTCCGGAGCCCCGGCCGCGAACCCGGCCGACATCATGCACAAGCCCAGCCATCCCACGCACGCGCGCATCCAGTTTTGTTGAAGCATCTCAGCATCTCCATTCACCAAGGCCCACGATACTCATCACCGGGGATCAACTTCCAGCCCCGGCAGCGGTGGAGCATCCTGCGGTCATCAGGTGAAACGCCGGGCGATGCAGTTTATTGCCGCAGACGATATGGTCAAAAGCCGCGACCCCGCTTGCCTCTTCGCGATGAAAAGCGAAATGGGGACTGGCTCCGCCCCAGCGATGTTTGAGGAAGGAAGCACTCTCGGATGCGGGCCAGGTTGAGGATCTGTCACAAAGCGTCCCAGCGGTGCCTGTCCCCATTTTGCCCGCCTCTTCGCGATGAAAACGGATCGTCGGGTCAACCCGCTCCGTTCAGCGTCTCGACGTGTACCTGGGTGCAGTCGGCCAGGGCTTCCAGGTTGTATCCCCCCTCGGCCACGGTGACCAGTCGGCCGCCGCACAGCGACTCCGCCAGTAACCGCGCCTCCCGCGTCATCCATCCGAACGCCTCCGTTCGAAGGTTGATCTGGGCCAGCGGGTCGTTCACGTGGGCGTCGAACCCCGTCGAGACCAGCATGAACTCGGGCTTGAACGCGCTGATGGCCGGCAACACCTGCACGTCGAACGCCTCCCGGTACGCGTCCCCGTCCGCACCGGGCATCAGGGGAATGTTGATCGTCGCACCCGCACCGTCGCCGGTACCCGTTTCCCATTCAAACCCGGTGCCGGGAAAAAGAGTGTAAGGGTGTTGGTGCAGGCTGATGAACAGCAGGTCGGGGTCCGCCTCGAAGTGATGCTGCGTGCCGTTGCCGTGGTGCACGTCCCAGTCGAGAATCACCAGCCGCTGCAGCCCGTGCCGGACGCGCAGATGCTCGGCTCCGATGGCGATGTTGTTGAAGAAGCAAAAGCCCATGGCGGCCCGGTACTCGGCATGGTGACCCGGCGGCCGCACCGGGCAGAAGACGTTGGCGCACTCGCCGGCCATCACCCGGTCGACGGCCGCAACCACACCGCCCGCCGCCAGCCGCGCCGCGTCGAAGCTCGCCGGGCAGATGGTGCAGTCCGGTGTGTCGATCGTGTGCCGGCCCTGGCTGCACGCCTCCCGGAACCGGGCGATGTACTCGCCCGCGTGCACACGCTCCACCAGCCCCAGGTCCACCGGCTCCGGTGCGATCACCCGGCAGCGACTCAGCAGCCCCGTGTCCGCCAGCCGATCGTACATGCTTTGCAGACGCTCCGGACGTTCCGGGTGATGCGGGCCGGTATCGTGCCGCAGAAAGGTATCCGACCAGACGATGCCCGTGTGACTCATAGCGCCCGTGTAGCTCATGGCCGCAGTATAGTACTCGCTCCGCCCCTGGGAGCAAAACGGCGAAGCACCAATGACCAATCAGGTCCGGCCGGGTGGCATGGGCCTGTACTCAGGCCCGTGGCCTCCCCCCCGGCGCAACCACGGGTCGGAGTACCGACCCATGCCACCCGCCGGAGTTCTGGTTTCGGGCTTGGTCATTGATTGGTCATTGGGCCTTGGGCATTCGCCATTTTGCCCCGCGGGAGGCGGGCGGGCAGCGAGTTACGCCCAATGGATTTACTCCGGCCGCGTCGCCGGCTTGCCCGCCGCGGGGGCTTGCCCCAGGGCTGTCTGCAAGGCGAGCACCGTATACGCGGTCACCAGGTGCGGGCTGCCCTCATACCAGCGGTCGGCCTCGTTGACCCAACTGGCGTCCGGCCGCTGGCGCCGCAGCAATACCTCGCACAGCTCGGCCCGCCAATCGTGCGCCACTCCCGCCGCATCCGTCACCGTCGGCTCCCCCCAAGCCAGCAGGGCTTTGGCGAATGTGTGGTAATAGTAGTAGAGGCCCTCTTCGGACTGGCTCCCGGGCATGTTGGGGTTGGCCTCCAGCGTGTAATGACGCCCGATCCACTCCCACGCCGCCCGCACCCGCGGATCCTGCCGGTCCACCTGGGCATAGAGCATGCTCTTGAACCCCGCGTAGGTCATCGATCCGTACGACCGCAGCCGCGGCCGGCCCGCGACCTCGATCGTCCCCGCCTTGCTCTCCCCGTCGTTGGCCGGCGAATAAATGAACCCGCCGTCGTTCGCCCCCCGGGCGAAGGGCTGATCGTTCGTCCGGCCCAGCATCTGGCAGCGCGCGATGAAGCGGAGCGCCCGCTGATAGACCAGATCGTCCGCCGGCAACCCGCTGGCGTACAGGGCCTCGATCATCATCTGCGTGTTCGAGAGGTCCGGCCGCCGCCCACGGCCGTAGCCCGCGCCACCGTACCACGGATGTGCCGCGTCGATCGGACGCCCGTCGTCATCGATCCGCGTCTCGACCCACTGTTCCTTCTTCAGGAACATCTGGGCTGCGCGGATCACGGACACCAGCTCCGGGTCCCGCAGGTCCGCCAGGGTGGTCAGCGCGATGCTCGTGGTGTAATTCGCGTAGCCCGTCTGCGGGTTGTAGATGCCGCCGTCCGGCTGGCGGAAGCGCAATACCAGGGCGACGGCCCGCTGCGTAATCTCGTGCCGCGGCCCGAAGTCCGGATGTTGGAGGAACGCCTTGGCCACCAGGGCGGTGATGGCCGGGTCGGAATCAGGAAATGGGCCCGACCAGCCGCCGTCCTCCGCCTGCCGCTCGGCCAGGAAGACCAGCGCCGGGTCAATAGCCGCCCCAACCCGGGGACGCAACTCAGCGAGGCTTGCCCCCTCTTCCCCCGCCCCAGACGCTCCGCCGGGCATCAGCAGAACCGCACCAACCACCGTCGCCGCCGCCAGCATGGTCGATCGCATCGCACCGGTCTCCTCGGGGGGGGCGAAGGAGGCGCCCAGGCCGCCGCCATGCTCCCACGGCCGCACTGCTCACAGAGCAGTGGCACACGGCTTCGCTTCTCCGTTCGCGCGCTTGAATCCGCGGCCGGCTTGCCTCTTCGCGACGGCTCAGTGCGCCGCCCGGGCCTCCTCGCGAGCCTTCTTAGCCGCCTCCACAATCTGCTGCTGCACGTTGGCCGGCACCTGCTCGTAGTGCGACAGCTCCATCGAGTAGCTGCCCTGCCCACCCGTGATGCTCGAGATGCGCGAGTGGTAGTCCGACATCTCCGACAGCGGCACGCGGGCACTGATGACGCTCAACCCGCCGGGCAGCATCTCCTGGCCGTCGGGTCGCCCGCGCCGCGACGCCAGGTCGCCCTGGATGTCCCCCACCTTGTCGTTCGGCACCGTTACCTCCAGCCGCACGATCGGCTCGAGGAGCACCGGCTTGCACATCATGAAGCCTTTTTTGAACGCCTCCCGGCCGGCGATCTGGAACGCGATGTCCTTGCTGTCCACCGGGTGCGTCTTGCCGTCCGCCAGCCGCACGATCACGTCCACCACCGGATAACCCGCAACCACGCCTTCCTTGAGCTGGGATTGGATGCCCTTGTCCACGCTCGGCCGGAACGACTGATCGATCGACCCGCCGAAAATCTCATCCACGAACTCGTACCCTTTGCCACGCTCGTTGGGCTCTACGTGGATGATCACCCGGCCGAACTGTCCAGCCCCGCCGGACTGCTTCTTGTGCGTGTACTCGACGTCCCGAGCGCTGCCGATGATCGTCTCGCGGTAGGGGATCTTCGGCGGCTTCGTCTCCACCTCCAGCTTGAAGTGATGTTGCATCCGCGACAGGATCGTCCGCAGATGCAAGTCGCCGATCCCATGGATCACCAACTCGCTGGTCACCGGATCGCGGTCCGCCAGGAAGCAGGGATCCTCCTCCGTGAACTTGGCCAGCGCGCCGCTGACCTTGTCCGCGTCCCCCCGACTCTTCGGCACAATGGCCAGCGCGAACATCGGATGCGGAAACTTCGGCATGGCGATCGTGCCCCCGTCGCCGACGTGGAGCACGTCGCCAATCTGCGTGTCCAGCTTCGCCATGGCCACGATGTCGCCGGCCATGGCTTCGGCAATCTCCGGATGCTCCGCCCCCTGAAGCTTGTAAAGCTGCCCGGGCCGCTGAGGCTTGCGCTCGTCACCGATGTGGATCGACCCGTCCGACCGCAGCGTGCCGCTGTGGATCCGACAAACCGTGTACTTGATGTTGCTGCGCGGGTCGGCAAAAATCTTGAAGACCTGTCCGATGAAGCGGCCCGTCGGGGCAGCCTCGATCGCCGTACGCTTCTCCCCGTCGACCAGCTCGCGCCGCAACCCTTCCGTCGGAGACGGACAGTAGTCCGCCACGATCTCCACCAGCTCCTGCACCCCGACCTCGCCCCGGGCGTTGGTGAATAGAATCGGCACAAAAGACCCCGCCGCGATGGCCTTCGAGATGATCCCCGTCAGCCGGGCGGGATCGATTTCACCCTTCTCCAGATACTCCTCCATCAGGGCCTCGTCCGCCTCGACAATCCGCTCGATCAGGGCGGTATGGGTCTCGGCCACACTGCCCACGTCCGCTGCCCCGTCGCTGTGCGCGAAGCAGTTGATGACCCCGCCCCCCTTGTTCGTCGGCAGGTTCATCGGTTGGCACTCCTGCCCGAACAGCTCCTGCAGACCCGTGATCAGCCCCGCCAGATCCAGGTTCGCGTCGATCTTGTTGATCACCAGGATCCGCCCCAGACCGTAGCTCTTGGCCCGCTCCATCATCCGCCGGGTGTTCACCTCGACCCCCGCCGTCGCCGACACCACGCAAACCGCCGTCTCCACCCCCGCCAGCGCGGCGATGGCCGGACCGGCAAAGTCCGGGGCCCCGGGCGTGTCAATCACGTTGAGCTGCTTGCCCTTGACCGTCACGTGACACAGGGCCGAGTCAATCGAGCACCCACGCGTCTTGGCCTCCTCCGTAAAGTCCAGGTGACTGCTTTGCGTATTCACGTCACCCAACCGGTTGGTAACCCCCGTCACGTGGAGAATGGCGTCCGCGAGCGAGGTTTTGCCCGACGATTGGTGCCCCACCAAGGCGATATTCCGGATGTCCGCGATGCTGTAACTGGCCATGCCTGCCTCCACGAATGGTATGCGCCGAACACGTCGTCGGCCCTGACCTGGCTATTGTATGGAGTTCCCGCCGCCGAACAAGACCCGCCGCCGCTCGCGTTCCCCCTCTTCCGCCGCTTGCGGCTTCGCACCCACCGCCGCTTGCGGCTTCGCATCGGCGCGCACACTCCCACCCGGCAGGAACCCCTCGAGCGCGTCCCCGCCCCTCCCGCCTCAACCGTCAAAGAAATCCCACCAGTCGGTGTGCGTCAGGATCCGTCGCCCGCGAATGATGTACCGCTGAACTTCCGGATCGAGGTCCTGGATGGCCTCCAGCGAGGACTCGAACAGCCCGCCCTTGTACCCCCCGCGTTTCAGCAGCGAGAACAGATCGTAGGTCCGCTCGAACAACTCGAGGTTCGTGGCTTTGGCCGCCGTGTAATCGAAGACCACCAGGTCGTGGTAGCCCCTCAGCGGGCCGGCCAGCAACTGGGCGTACGCGCTGGCCCGGTAACTGCCCAAGCTAAGCAACTGCGATATCGCCTCCATGAAGGCATCGCCGTAAGTTTCCTGCACCCGCAAATAATGGTTGGCCACGTCGCGACGCAGCGTCCGCAACTCCTCGTCCGACAACGAGCGGAGCCGGTGTCCGCCGAACAGCCGCCACGGAGCCACGGCCAGGAATTGCTCCGCGAAATCCAGAGGCACCAGCTCCTCGCCGAGCTCATCGATCATCTCCACCAGTCGCCGCAGGGCAAACTGGCTGGGCGAGTTGTGTAAGGCGACCAGTATCCGGTCCGGATCGTTCCACTGGGCCATGTTCCGCAGGGCCATGTTCGGCGAATCGAAGAACTCCTCGTCGTACTCCAGCAGCGTACGGACCTCGACCATGAACCGGCTGCGGTAGCGCGTGGCCAGCGCCTGACGTGACGCGGGCGAGTTGTTGATGATCGTCCGGTTCATCATCAGCCGCGTGGTCGCGGTCTCGTACACGTCCAGGCTGATCGTGCCCAGCAGGCTGTTGGGGTTGATCAATTCGAAGGGCTTCTTGACCCGGTCCCGCTGAAGGGCGTCGAACATCAGCCCGACTCGCAGTTTGGCCAGCCGCTCCAGCGGGTGCTCCGAGCTCGACAGGAACGGCAGATCGACCATGCTGTGCGGCCGCCGCCCCAGCGGCAGGGTGAAGTAGCCCAGATGCCGCCCCTCGTCCCGGTCCTGGCGCTCACGCTCCGCCGTCGGGAACCGCACCCGGATCACCAGGTGCGTCATGGTCTTCTCCTCCTCCGAGCTTTCGCCCTTACGCACCCCGGTCAGCGGCGACGTGCCCTCCGCACCGCTGGCGGCCTTGGTAAAGAACGAGGAGATCGGAGTCACGATATTGGGCTGGAGCTCCGTGGTGAAGGAGGTCAGATCGTTCGCGTCGCCCAGCTCTGTGGTGCCCGGGACACGCAGAATGCCGCCCTGGCTCGAGTAGAAGCTGAGCTTGATGCGTGAGTTGCGCTCCTTCTTCTCAACGGCTGCGTCATCCAGAGCGCCTCCGGCGCGGCGATCGTACACCTCTTCGTAAGCTGCCGCCAAAGGGGCCGGCCGGATCGGCAACATCCGGTACCCCTCGTACACCGCATGGGCTTCCGCCTCGAGATCGTCCAGCGTCGCCGCCTCCACCAGCCGGGCCTTCACCTCGTTGGAAACCCGCGGGTCACGCAGCAACATCGTCAGCAGCACCCGGGCCTGGATCAGCCGACGCTCCCCCTGCGTCAAATCCGTCGACGAGCCGGGGATCGGTTCAATATCGAAATCCTGGATGATCAGCCACGTGCCCGCCGTCGCCGACAGGCGGACCACCACCCCGCTGTCCCCCGTCACCACGATCTCCTGGTTTTGCTGCGAGATCAGCGCGGCGATGCCCTTATATGTCCGGCCGGCCGGTCCCACCGGTACCGTGAAGTCTGACGGCACTTCCGTCTTCTTGATCTTGTGCACGATCAGGTTGCGCTCGATGCGTTCCCAGAACTCACGCAGACTGTCCACCACGTCCAGCGCCAAGGTATGCGCCAAACCGTCCGGGCCGATATAGCTGAAACCGTAGGATTGCTGGCGGCCGTCGAAGAAGATGTCGTCGGCTCCTACGGAAAAGTCGCCGCCCACCGTGGTCGCGGTCCGGTCGGTACCGGCCGGCCCCAGGGTCAGCGCCGGCAACTGCAGGGCCGGCGAACCGGCGGGCAACACGCCGCCCTCAAGGCCCCTCAGGTTGGCCAGCGCGAGCTGCCGGTTCGCCACCGCCAGCAGTGAGTTCACGGTGAATTGCCGGACTGCCCGGTCCGTCGCCGCCCCGCGCCGCGTGTCGTGCACGCCCTGCGACAGCACGCTCAACCGCGACGCGATCGCCCCGTTGACGATGTCCCGGTCCGTCAGCCGGACCGCCTCGATGCTGATGATGTGGTCCTCAGCCATGCGCTGCTCGATCCGGTCCGCCTGAGCGAGAAAACCTTCCAACATCGGCAGAGGCAGCAGAATCTCCACGTCGCGCAGGTCCGCGTCGAAGTGGATACCCGGCAGTTCGGTCGGGCCGGGGGGCGGGAACCCGGCCAGGGCGAGTTCCTGGTTGATGTGGTCTACCAGCGGCTTGAGCCGGTCGATGAACTGACCCTCTCGGACCACGTAACTGAACCGCCGCGACTCCTTCGCCCAGTTGGGCGTTCCCTCGTATACGTTCCGGGCAGCGTCGTAGATGCCCAGCGCCTGTCCGACCCGTTGCCGGGCCGCTTCGCGGGCCGCCGCTGCCTCCGCCGCCTGACGCTCCCGTGCCCCCGCCGCTGCGGCCGCCTGCTGCTGGGCGGCTCGAACGCGGGCAATCTCCGCCTCCGCCAGCGCATGCTTGTGCAGCACCGAACGCCGGTCCGACGCCGGATCACCCTTGTCCAGAAGCAGCCGCGCCGCCTGCACCGCACGAATCCCAATCTTGATGAAGGATTCCTCATCCAGATCGTGCACCAGGAAGCCCAGGACCTCCTGCACCGGACCCTCGTACACCGGCGGGGCCAGATCCGGTACCTGCAGTTGAATCCGCTCCTCGGGCGGGACCGGATGCGCGATCACGTCCCGGACCGGATCAAACCCCTCGCCGAACTCCTTGGTCAGGTACGGCGTCATCCGCTCGACCAGGGCCCCCATACCCACTTGGTCGACGGCCTCAAGGTACGCCTCAAGCTGACCCGGAAATTGAAACGGCAGCGGCAGCACCCGCGGCTGAGTGGTCAGCAGCGCCTTCAGCTCGTCCCGGGTGAAACGGGCGGTGAATCCTTGCGGGGCCGACGCCGCCACGGCGGGAGCCGACGGCAACAGGCGAATGCTCAAGGTCTGGGACTCGGCGGCAGTCCCGTCGGACGATGATTCCGTAGCCGGTTGGGTGGTCGCCGCCGCCGCCAAGCCACCCGCCAAAATGAGCGCGCAGAGTGAAACTCCCATCATAACCCTCAGGGTGTACTATCGGACGTAGGGGTGGCTCCGCGGCAGTGAAAACCCGCTCGTCAACCGGATACTCTGTTTCGGCGGACCTCGCTGAGCTCGTAGAACAGCTCGACGTAGCTGTCGTAACGAGCGACGTCGATCCGGCCCGATTCAACGGCGGCCTGGATCGCACAGCCTTCCTCGTGGATGTGCACGCAGTTGGGGAAGCGGCAGTGCTGGACGAGGTCAACGAACTCGACGAAGTGCATCTCGAGTTCATCCAGCGGCACCATGGCGACGTCGAGCGCCCGGATGCCGGGGGTATCCACGACCGCGCCGCCGGCGGCCAGCCGCAGCCAGACGGCGGTGGTCGTCGTGTGGCGGCCCTTCTCGGTCGCGACGGATACATTGGCGGTCCGCAGCTCGAAGCCGGGCTGGACGGCGTTCAGCAGGGAACTCTTGCCTACCCCGCTCTGCCCGGCCAGCAGCGTGGCCTTGCCCGCCATCAGCGTACGCAGCTCGTCCACCCCCGCCCCGGTCTTGGCGCTGGCGGCCAGGGCCGGGTATCCCAGCCGTCGGTACCGCTCGACATACTGGGCCGCCTCGTTCTCCGCATCCAGGTCGGCTTTGTTGATGCAGATGGCCGCCGGCAGTCCCCCGGCAGCGGCGGCGACCAGGTACCGGTCGATCAGGTGCGGCTTGATGGTGGGCTCGCGGATTGAGCTGATCACCAGGACCTGGTCGACATTCGCGGCGAGGGTATGCGTACGCCGGCCGTCTGAACGCTGCAGGCTGTTGCGGCGGGGGAGAACATGCTCGATCACCGCTTCCCCTGAGGTTTCACCGCCCCGGCCGACGGCGAACCGGACGCGGTCGCCCGCCACCACGGGGCTCCGGTCACGGATCACGCGGGTGCGGAGCAGCCGGCGAATGGTGCACAGCCAGACGCGCTGGCCGTCGTCCACCTCGACGAACCGCCCGCGTACCGCCACCGCCGTGCCTTCACCTGTTGCCGATCCGGGAGCCTCCGGATCGGTCACCGTGCGCATCCGGGACAGGGCGCCCCTGGCGACCACTGACTCCTGCATGGGAGCCGCCAGGTCGGCCTTGGCCGCATCCTCGGGATCGCCATCCCATTGCTTGCGCCGGGCCGGCTGCTGGCGATTACGCCGGAACGCCACCCGGCGATGCCGACCCCCGCCCTTGCCGCCCGATTTCTTGCCCAACGATCAGTCTCCCGCGCGGATCGTGTCTTGCTCCCGCTGACCTGCTGCCGATTGTACCACCAACGACCGGCCCAGCCATCGCCCCCCCGGTTTCCGTACCGCGACCGTAAGCGAGCGGACTCCGTGTGCGTGGCGTTCGCGCGTCAAGCCCGCTCCCTTACGGTCGCGGTACGGAGACGCTGACCCGTCGGGGCCGACCTCCGTTGCTGGAACGGTCACGGACCCGCCAAACAATCTCGCGAAAACATCGGGTTTTTGCCGTCCTTAGCCTTGCAGCATGCCGATGGGGGGGCTAAACTCGCACTCCGACCCTGCGGCTGCAACGTGGTGGTGCGCCGCCGCTTACGAAAGGAACTTTTTGTGCCTGACAACTTCGCGGACCGTCTGCTCAAAGCGGTCAAAGCCAAGAATGCCCCCGTTTGCGTCGGAATCGACCCCGTCTACGGCAAACTGCCGGCGGAGATCACCGAACACCGGGCGCTCAACGACGAAACCGATTCCGAAGCGGCCCTGGACGCCGTCCTGGAGTTCTGCCGCCGGGCCATCCGGATCGTGGCCCCGCTGGTGCCCGCGGTCAAGATCAACACGGCCTTCTTCGAGCGATACTACTGGGAGGGCATCGAGGCCTATTACGAGCTGATTCAGGAGGCCAGCGCCGCCGGCCTGCTGGTCATTGGCGACTGCAAGCGGGGCGATATCGGCTCGACGGCCGAGATGTATGCTCGCAGCGCCCTGTCGGACCCGGACTTCGGCAACCTCGACGACATGGTTGGCCCGGACGCGATTACCGTCTCCTCGTACTTCGGGCAGGACGGCCTCCAGCCGTTCCTGGACGTGGCCCGCGAGGAGGCCAAGGGCGTCTTTGCCCTGGTCCGGACCAGCAACCCGTCGGCCGACACGATCCAGAACGTCAAGCTCGAAGGCGGGCTCACCGTCGCCGAGCACATCGCCCAGCAGGTCACCGCTTGGGGCAGCGACGCTTCGCTGATGGGCAGCGGCGGCTACAGCCTCCTGGGGGCCGTCGTGGCCCCGACGGACGCCGACCAGACGGTACGCCTCCGCGGTATGTTGCCCAACGCGATCCTCCTCGTCCCCGGTTTCGGGGCCCAGGGCGGCACCCCCGCGGACATCGCCCCCTGCTTCAAGTCCGACGGGACGGGCGCCCTGGTGTCCGCGTCCCGGAGCATCCTCTACGCCTTTGACGACATGCGCTATGTCGAGCGGTTCGCCTCCGAGTGGGACAAGTGCATCGAGCAGGCCTGCAAGGACTTCATCCGCGACGTGAACAGCGTCCGGCCGAGCTGATGCCCACAATAGGGTAGCTATCCCCAGTTGGCTCCTCTCAGCGGCTGAAGCGTCCGGGGACTGGCTCTTTTTTGCCGGCGTGAAGTCGTTCCACGCGGTTCAGTCACCTGACGGTAATGGCGTCGTCGCGTCAGAACGGCTTCAAGGCAAAAAAGTGCCTGTCCCCCCCCTTCCGATGCACGACACCCGAAACAGGGTAACTATCCCCGGTTGGCTCCTATCAGCGGCTAAACCTCCGGGCGGGCCGGTGGGGACATGTCCCCTTCTGCATAAACCTCACTTATACATTTGCCTGCCAGCCGTTTATGGTGCATATTTATTATCGGAGGCGGCGGAGCCGCTTCCTCCTTGACCGCATTCGAAGGCCCAGCGGCAAGTGCAGGCTCAGTCCGCGGACCCAGCCCACAAACGGCCGGTCGCGGAGCGAAAGGGCCGATTCGCTTGTGCTGTGTGCTTCTGGCGTGCGCGTTCTGCATGGCGTCGTCCGTGGTGAAGGATCGTGAATGGAGGCACACGATGATCAAACGACACCCCGGGGGGGAGTTCGAGTTCAGCCTGGAGCACCCGGCCGCCCATGAGGTGTTCCTGGTCGGCAACTTCGACCGCAGGCCGGGCGAGGCCTGTGTCCCCATGGCCCGCACGACTTCGGGTGAATGGATCTGCCGACTGCCCTTGAGAGAGGGCGTCTACCAGTTCAAGTACTGGGTCGATGGCCAGTGGTGCCTGGACGAAGACCCCCGTGCGTCCCAGGCCGCCCCCTTCCTCACCAGCTCCCTCATGGTGACCGAGCAGTCCACGACGCCCTACAGCTACGTCGGCTAAGGATTATCTCCGAACCGAGCCCACCCCGCCGATGCCGGCCGGCACGGCGTGAGTTGGGTTTGCCTTTGCTTCTCCCCAGCGGGATGCGCGCCGGTTCGCCTGACATCGTGCAGAGGACACCACGCCCGGAGAGCGGCCCAGAGCCGCAGCAGCCACCTCCGCGGGTTGTCCGGGGTGCATTGGGTGTCTTTGCGGTCCGGGTCGGCTCCGGGAGGTGACAGCGAAACATTTGGGCGTCCCCCGGCAGGAGGTACCCTTAACACACAACAGGAAGAAGTATAAGGATAGGGTAGGCGCAACTGGCGTAGGTGGGTACAATGACCCTTGGCAAACCGGTAACTCGGTGGGGCAGGACCACCCCGGCACGCTGGGTTCAGGGCTCCTGCTCACTCACGGGAAATGGTGGGAGGAGGTCGCATGTCCAACCACGCGAAGTGCACGATTGTTGTAGGTTGTTGTTGTCTCCTGAGTGGTTTCGTCGGGCCATCGGCCTTGGCGGTCGGGCCTGCCGGCTATGCGCTCCAGTTTGATGGTTCCGACGACCAGGTGGTGATCCCTCGTTCGGTATCCCTGGAGCCTACGGAGGAACTCACCGTCGAGTGTTGGGCCAAGGCAGAATCGTCCGGGGAGTCACAATCCCGGTTGATCAGGAAAGCGGGGGCCAGTACCGCCGGTTATATCCTGGCTTGGCAGCAGCAGTATGGGGGGATCGTCCAGTTGCGGCTTGATCGCGTGGCCGGCTCGCAAACCGTGGTTGTCCCGGACCCTACGCCCCACAGCGCTTATTTCGGGCAATGGCATCATTTTGCCGGCGTGTACTCCCGGGCGGACGCGGAAGCGCGCTTATACGTTGACGGCGAACTGGTCGCAGCCCGGCCAGCCTCGAGACCGCTGACGCACGTGGTGACGGATCTGATCATCGGCAACGGGGTGATCTCGATCGAGACTTTCAAGGGCCTCATCGACGAAGCTCGCGTGTGGAGCGTTGCCCGCACGCAGGAGCAGATCAACGCGGACAAGGATCGGGCCCTCCTGGGGTGTGAACTCGGCTTGATCGGCTACTGGCGGTTTGACGAAGGCGCCGGTCAGCAGGTGCTGGACTCGTCGGGCCAGGGCAACCACGGCTGGCTGGGCAGCAGCACGGCGATCGATGGCCTGGATCCGGTCTGGGTTGAATCAGATGCCTTTGATGGCGTCAAGCCGGATACCGATACGGACGATGACGGCATACCCGACCTGTGTGACAACTGTCCCGACGTCGTGAATCCCGACCAGCAGGATACCGATGGCGACGGCAATGGCGACGCGTGCGATGACGATAACGACGGGGACGGCATCGATGATCTTCTGGACAACTGCCCCACCACACCTAACCCGGACCAGGTGGACACAGACCTGGACGGCTGGGGCGATGCCTGCGATAACTGCCCGGAACACGCCAATTCCGACCAGGCGGACCTCGACGGGGATGGTGTCGGCGATGCCTGCGACCATACCCGGCGCGTTTACGTGCATACGTTTGAAACGCCGGCAGGTCCGGAATGGTCACCGACCACGGTGGGCACGACTCCCAGTGGCCGCAGCTTCCTGGGGCAATTCGGCAATCAGACGGTCAGCCTGACCCTGACCGACCTGCCCCCGCACGGAGCATTGCGCGTCTCGTTCGATCTCCTCATCATCCAGTCCTGGGATGGCCTGGGTTCCAGCCCCACCGACCAATGGGGGATGCGCGTGGATGGGGGGGCGCCGCTGTTGCTCACCAACTTCTCGAATTGCACTGATAACCGCACTCAGGCCTACCCTGCGAACGTGGGAGAGGGGATTTACCCGCCCCGGACTGGGGCCGTGGAACAGAACACCCTGGGATATGGTACGGGCGGTTGTTGGGGAGACTCGGTTTATCGCCTGAGTCCGTTCGTGCCTCATAGCCAGGACTCGATCGTGCTGGAGTTCTTCGGCCAGCTTCTGGAAAGCCTGTCCAACGAGAGCTGGGGCATAGACAACATCCTCATCGAGGTGCTTTACGTCACCCCGGACTTCGACAGGGACGACGACGTGGATGAGGACGATCGCGTTCATCTCCTCGACTGTCTCACCGGCGCCGGCCTCGGGCCGCCAACTAGCGGTTGCGAGACCGCGGATCTCGACCTCGACGGCGACGTGGATGAGGACGACCTGGCTCTTCTCCAAAACTGCTGGAGCGGGCCAGGTGTGGTCGCCGACCCCGCGTGCGAGGACCAGGATCTGGATGGTGTCCGCGACGTTCTGGACAATTGCCCCGTTCATTACAACCCGCTCCAGAAGGACACGGATGGCGACGGGGCGGGGGACGCGTGCGACAACTGCCCGACCCCCAATCCCGATCAGGCGGACACCGACAGCGATGGGGTGGGTGATGCCTGCGACAACTGCCCGAATGATGAGAACCTCAATCAAGCGGACACCGACGGCGATGGCCCGGGCGATGCCTGCGACAACTGCCCGACCACGCCGAACCCGGACCAGGCGGACACCGACGGCGATGGTTTGGGCGATGCCTGTGAGCCGGACTGCAACCAGAACGGGATTCCCGATGATGACGACATTCGCGACGGGACCAGCCAGGACTGTAACCTCAGCGGGGTTCCCGATGAGTGCGAGCTGTCCTCGCTTTTCCACGCCGCGTCGGGGCCGCTCAGTCCGATCGGAGCCGGCTTCCCTCGGGCCTTCACGGTGGCCTTCCCGCCGCCTGCGGTCTCCAATGTAGTTCTTCAGTTCACCGCGCAGGCGGATTTCTCCTCGGTCACGGAATACCTCGGCGTCGACATCAACGGGATGGTGGTGGGGGCGGTCTTCCAGTCAGGGGCATCGGACTGTCCGCTAACGCCCAATGTGGCCCAGCTTGCCGTCTCCGCGACCATCTACAACCAGGCCGTGGCCGGCGGGAACGCCGCGATCCGGCTTGTGGCCACAGACGACGTGAACCCGACGCTGTGCAGCGGCACCTCGTTCGTCACCGTGACGATCCAGTATGAAACGGCGGGCGGTGACTGCAACGAAAACGGCATTCCAGACAACTGTGAGCCAGACGGCGACGGTGATGGGGTGATCGATGCCTGTGACAACTGCGTCACGATCGCCAACCTCGACCAGACCGACACCGACGGCGATGGCTGGGGCGACGCGTGTGACAACTGTCCCTTCGATTACAACCTATCGCAAGTGGATCTGGATGGTGACGGCGTGGGCGACGTCTGCGATCTGTGCCCGCATGACCCGGACAAGGTCGCGCCCGGCCTGTGCGGCTGCGGCGTACCCGAGGGTGACCTTGACGAGGACGGCGTCCCTGATTGCACCGACAACTGCCCGACCGTTCCCAATCCCGACCAGCGGGATTCGACCGGCAACGGTCTCGGCGACGCGTGCGATGCTCCTTCCTTGCTTTCGGCGGTCTCGGGGCGATCTCACGAAAGCGCGGGGAGCTTCGCGATTCCGATGACGCCGTCCGGTCCCGTTCATACCGAGAGTCGAGCGGGAAGCCTGCTCCGGCTGATCTTCACCTTCACGAAGGAGGTGTTGCCCGCCGATGGCGTCCTGGACGCCGAGTTCTCGCTGTCCGCTCCGTGGCCGGTGTCCTTGGCGACCGGCGACCACCAACTGATCGCTGAAGTGTACGACGTCAGCAGCCCTGCCTGCGTGACGGCGACCCTGAACGGATTGGTCGATGTGTATGGTCAGCCCCTCGTCGGCACAACGCAGGTGCGCCTGGGCATCCTCACTGCCGATGTGAACGACGACGGGCAAGTCAACATTCTTGACCTGGTGATCACACGCAACTGGGTCAACACCTCCGTGACCGCCAGTACCTTCCGCACGGACGTGAATACCAGCGGGACGATTAATGTTTTTGATTTGGTGGCCATCAGGAATAACTTGAACCAGGCCGTCAGTTGCCCCTGATTCTTCGACGGCTTGGGACGGTTGGATCAAGCCGCGGGCATTCCTATGACGGCGCTGCTCTGCAGCGGCCGCCGGCTCTGGCAGCCGCCAGGCGGCATAGGGCTTTCACACGCCAGCTGCCACAGGGGGCGTGACAGGCCCATACCGCGCCACGCCCGTTCCGTACCGCGCCCGCTTGCCCTTGAGGTCGCGCAGCGAGGTCAAGGGTAAGGAAGCGGACCTCGTGTGCGTGGCGTCCTCGCGGAATGTCCGCTCCCTTACGGTCGCGGTACGGAACCATCCTCACCAGTCGAGTCCAACAGGCCGCCCAAGCTGTCACACACCAGTGTGGCACCGGCGTCGCGCCGGTGGGGCCATGGTCATTGCCGAGACCTTCGCGCGCCACGTGGGACCGCTGGACAGGTGAGTCTGATGCCTCGACGGTGCCGCCTGAAGATCGGTAGACCTGGAGTTTGCCGGTTGGAAAGGCGGTCCGCGTCCGGTAGAATGACCAGAGGGCACAGGAGACCCTCGCTATGGCCGACTTCGATCGCATCACCATCGATCCCGCACAGATGGGTGGCGCGCCTTGCATCCGCGGGTTGCGCATCCCGGTGGCCACCGTCGTGGGGCTGGTGGCTGAAGGCCGAAGCCATACCCAGATCCTCAGCGACTACCCCGACCTGGAGCCGGATGACATCCAGCAAGCCCTGTCCTATGCCGCTGAAGCGGTTCGCGAGCGGTAGATACCCGTTCGGGTCGCCTGATGCGCTTCCTTGTCGACAACAGCCTCTCGCCCCGTCTGGCCAAAGACCGCAAGGTCATCGCCGAGACCTTCGAGCACCACGTGGGGCCGCTGGGCAGGTGATGATCCCAAGGAAAAGCCCCGCCCGCCGCACTCGCAAATGGGTGTCGGGCGTGGCTTTCTTGCCTCCTGCCACTGCCTCCCGCCCACTGCCTTTATGCCTTCTGCCTTTGTGCCTACTGCCTTCCCCTCCCCGTCTCCTCGCCTTCTCCACCGCCCGCTCGAACTCCTTACCGCCCTCACGGAAAAAGGCGATCTCCTCCTCCGGCCTCATATCGCGAACCTGCCTGCGGATCTTGCGCTGGGCGGCTCGTTTCATCTCCACGCAATCAAACTTCTTCGCGGTCTTCATAATCGATGACCTCCAGAGGCGATCGAATCTCGACCGCCCGGTAATTGTTCAGGGCATTCACCGCATTATAGAGCCGGATCTTCTCGAAGTGCACGATGTGCCGGAAGTTCCAGCTCACGATCAGGTCCGCTCCCCCCACGGTGGCCGCCGCCACGTGCCCGGCGTCATCCGCCCAATCCGGCCCCAGGATGCCCGCCGACAGGTACGCCTCGCGCAGGGCGAGCACCCGCTCGTCGAAGGCGACCAGGCGCATGTACCCCGCCTGCCCGCCGACGCACTGCTCAAAGAGCAGTGGCACACGGTAGCGGCCGCCACAGGGGGCGGCCGCTACGGGAGCAGTTGCCACGACAGGTGGTTCGGCAGGCGATATAATCTGGCCCCATGCGATTCACCAAAATGCACGGTCTGGGCAACTGCTACGTGTACGTGGACTGCTTTGCCGAGCGGGTGCCCGATCCGCCGGCGCTGGCCCGGCTGGTCAGCGACCGCAATACCGGCGTCGGCAGCGACGGGCTCATCCTCATCTGTCCATCCCGCGTCGCCGACGCCCGCATGGAGATGTACAACATGGACGGATCCCGCGGACAGATGTGCGGCAACGGGATCCGCTGTGTGGCCAAGTACGTCCACGATCACGGGCTGTCGCGTGCCAACCCCCTGCGGATCGAGACGGACGCGGGCGTGCTGTCGCTGGACCTGACGGTCGAGGGCGGCAAAGTGGTGCAGATCCGGGCGGACCTGGGCGAGCCGCGGCTGCGGCCGGAGGACCTGCCGGTGCTGCTGAAACCGCAGGAGATGATCGGGCATGCGTTCGAGGTGATGGGGCACGAGGCGTACCTGACCTGCGTGTCGATGGGCAACCCGCACGTGGTGGTGCATGGTCTGCCGCTGAGCCTGTTGGGGCCTCGCGAGCTGGAGGCCGAGGGGCGGCGGCTGGAGACGCACCCGATGTTCCCCGAGCGCACCAACGTGCACTTTGCGGAGGTGAACGGGCCGGGCGAGGTGAGCATGGTCACCTGGGAGCGGGGCAGCGGGCCGACGGCGGCGTGCGGGACGGGGGCCTCGGCGGTGTGCGTGGCGGGCGTACTCACCGGTCGCAATGATCGCCGGGTGACCGTGCATCTGCCGGGCGGCGACCTGCTCATCGAATGGCCCGCCGCCGACAACCACGTCTACATGACCGGCCCCGCGGTCGAGATCTTCAGCGGCGACTGGCCCGCGGTGCCGCCGTAGATCGGCCGGAGGCGGGTGGCCCAAGTCCTTTGGACTTGGGGCCGCGATTGCGGTGGCAGGGCGAGCTTGGCGAAGGAATCAGCGTTTCACGCGCGGCTCAATCGCTCCCCCACCTCCGGAGGAGGTGGGCCACCCGGGAGGTGGTGAGCCACCCGGCCTGGCGCGGATGAGGTGGGCGGCCGCGCGGACCTGGTGCGGACAAGGCAAATTGGCCGGAGGAGGGACCGCGATCAGAGGTGCAGGGGCATGGTCTTCTACGATAATCTGACCGTGCGGGTGGTGAGCCTTTTCGTGACCGATCTGCGCCGGCTCAGTGCGGACGAGGCCAGAAAAGTCCTGATGCCTGCCCTCAAGGAGCTGGAATGGCGTCTGGTATGGCACCGGGCGAAAGCTGGGATACCCCTCTTTGCTGTCCTCCTCTACTGCATCTGGCGGCGGCTGCCAAACCTGCTCCTCTTCAGCATGTATGTTCTGGACATGGTGGTTATGGGGATTGGCGGACTGTACCTGGGCCGCCGCGAGATCGAACGCTCGGTGCGAAGGAGGCTCAACGCCCGAGGCCAGCCGGTGTGTGTCAACTGCGGGTACGACCTGCGCGGTTCGCCAGGCCGCTGCCCCGAGTGCGGCGAGGAACCGGAAGCGGAGGATGAGCGGGCGGCGAACGACTCAGACTCCTGGGATCTGGACGAGTGACTCCGTCTGCGTGAACGCATAGGCGAGGGTGGCCCAAGTCCTCTGGACTTGGGGGCGCGATTGCGGCGGCAGGGCGAGCTTGGCGAAGGAGCCAGCGTTTGGCGCGCGGCTCAATCGCTCCCCCACCTCCGGAGGAGGTGGGCCACCCGGGCCGGCGTCTCGGGCAGAATGGCGAATGCCCAAGGCCCAATGACCAATCAATGACGAAGTTCGAAACCCGAAACTTCGGCCGTGGTCGAGAGCATTCGTCATTCGGACTTGATTGGTCATTGGTCCTTCGCCATTGGTCATTTCGTCGGTGGACCGCGAGTTGCAGCCACGGCGAAGCGCCCTTTGGGCCGGCGTGTCCCGCGCTAGGCCCGGCGTTTACGCCGGGTAAGCGGGGCGTGCCCAACGGAGGCCTGACCCCGGTTTACCGGGATTCTCGATGGGTGGCTTGAGCCATGGGAGTCTGAACGGTATACCCATCGGGTAAACCCATGCATCGAGAACCCCGCTGAAGCGGGCTGGGGCCATCGGGCATGGTGCCTTGGACCCGGCATGAATGCCGGGCCTAGCGCGGACGAGGTGGCCGGCCGGTGGGCAGGATACTGTTCGCGTTCGATCATCGTGAGCCCATCCCCGCCGCGGCGGAGGATGGGCCAGCCCGGCCGCGCTGGCGTGTGGGGCGCGTTCTTGTAGGTCGCTGGCGCTCCCCGCTCCCCGCGCTAGCGCTTGGGGCTCGTTCGCGGGACCCCGCGCTTGCGCTTGGGGCTCGTTTGTGGCCCGCCGTTTGTGTCACAGGCCCACACCACATCGCACGTACCCCTGAATGCTTGCCCTTGGCCCCCCCTCTGCCCCTTCTGCCCTTTGTCCATTCCGCCCTTGCCCCTTCTGCCTTTGTCCCTTCTGCCTTCGTGCCTTTCTTCGTCCCTTCTGCCTTGGCTCCCCTGAATGCTTGCCCTTGGCCCCCCGGATGCGGCATGATGATGGGGTATGAACCGCTACGCCGTGGTGACCGGAAAACTGCCGCGCGAGATTCTGCTCTTGCGGGCCCTGCCCTGCATCTGGAGCCGCTGCTCGTTCTGCGACTACATCGACGACAACACCACGGACCTCGCGGAGATCGGCCGGGTGGCGGCGGCGGAGCTGGCCAAGGTGACGGGCCGTTTCGGCCGGCTCGAAGTCATCAACTCCGGCAGTATCCAGGAACTGCCCCGCGACGTGCGCACGGACATCCGCGACCTGCTGGCCGCACGCGGCATCGGCGAGTTCATCTGCGAATCCTACTGGGCGTACCGGCACACCTTCGACGCCACCCGCGACTTCTTCGGCGTGCCCACGCGTATCAAGCTCGGCGTCGAGACCTTCGACGACCACCTGCGCAACGTCGTGCTCAACAAGCGCATGATCTTCAGCGACCCGGCCGAGGTCGCCCGGCTCACGGACACCATCTGCCTGCTGGTCGGCTTTCGCGGGCAGACCCGCGAGACGGTCGCCCGCGATATCGACATCCTGCTGCGGCACTTCCGTTACGGCTGCGTCAACCTCTTCACGCCCAACCGCAAGAGTGCCGGCCTGCTCGACGAGGACCTCAAGGCCTGGTTCCGCGAGGCCTACGCCGACCTGGCCGACCATCCCACCATCGAAGTGCTCTACGAGAACACCGACTTCGGCGTCGGCTGAGCGCGGGTGCGGGAAGGCCGGGAACGGGGGGGGAGTTTGCCCCGGCGCTGCATTCGGCGACGTTGACGAAGTGAGAAGTGAGAGGTGAGAAGTGAGAAGTGAGAAGTGAGAAACTGCGTCTCGGGCAGGAGCCGCTGAACCTCACCGCGGGCGGGGTAGAGCGGCACCCGTCACAGGCAGCTTTCTCAATTCTCCATTCCTCATTCTCCATTCCTCTCGGCTCGCTCAATGCCCCGGAGGGTATAATGGTTAAGGGAGCCGTCTGTCTTGCGGCAGGCGCCCCCCGACCTGTGGCCGGCTTGGGTGAGGAGGCGAGATGAAGGCATCGTACCGGACTTTCGGCGTGGTCGTGTGGCTCTCGGCGGCGATGCTGTCGGCGGATGAGGCGGCGCAGCCGGGCTGGGCAGACCTGCCGGACAGTGAGCCGCCCAGTCTGGCCCGGGCGGCCTGGGAGGCCCACCAGGATGCCGACGTTTCCCCGGACCTGATCGGCTCCGGCACTGCGTCGATCATGTCCCTGCAGCCCCGGCCGGCCGGGAGCGGGCCTTGCGCCACGATCTTCGGCTACCTGCCGTACTGGGAGAGTTCCGCCAACATTCGATGGGATCTGCTGACGCACTTGGCCTGTTTTTCCGTGGAGGTCAACGACAACGGTTCGCTCGGCAACCTGCGCGGCTGGCCATGGACGGCGGTGATCAACACCGCCCATCAAAACGGCGTGAAAGTGATCCTCGTGGCGACGCTCTTCACGCCCGACGACCTCCTCACGCTGATCACCACGCCGGCCTACAAAAACGCGTTCTTCGTGAACATCCGCAACCAGATGCTGGCCGGCGATGCCGACGGCGTGAACATCGACTTTGAGGGCACGGGCACCTGGCGCAACCACATCAACGGCTTCATGGCCGACCTGACCGCCTACCTGCACGCGGAGATTCCCGGCTGTGAGGTGACCTTCGCCGGCCCGGCGGTCAACTGGAGCAATGCCTGGAACCTCCCGGGGCTGGCCGCCAGTTGTGACGGCATCTTCATCATGGGCTATGCGTTCAGCGGAAGCTGGAGCACCACCAGCGGCGCAAATGCCCCGCTGACCGGCGGAAGCCGCAACATCACCACCACCGTGACCTCCACCCTGGACTACGGCACCGTGACGCAGAACAACCCGGAGAAGCTGATCCTCGGCCTGCCGTACTACGGCGGCCACTGGCGGACGCAGACCTCGAGCGCCCGGTCCACGGTGGTTTCCTGGGTCGGTTCCACCCGGTTCCGCAACACCGAGGCTGAGTCCCAGATCCACGGGCTGCTGTGGGACGCCGTTTCGCAGACGCCGTGGTATCGCTGGCACGACGGCACCCACTGGAACCAGGTCTGGGCCGACAATGCCGAGAGCCTCGGCCTCAAGTACCAACTGGCCCAGGATCACCGGCTCCAGGGCGTGGGCATGTGGGCTCTGAACTACGACGGCACCCGGCCCGAGTTATGGGACGAGTTGGAGCGCCGCTTCCGCATCGAGTGTTTCCGCCCGGCCGACGTTGACGGCGACGGGGACGTGGATCTGGAGGACTTCGCTCTGCTGCAGCGCTGTTTGAGCGGAGACAAGGTGCCCCAGCTCACCCCGGAGTGCGTGCCCGCCCGGCTCGACGCGGATGACGACGTGGATGGGCACGATCTGGCCCTGTTCCTAGCCTGCTTCAGCGGTCCCGGCATCCACGCCGGCCCCGCGTGTACGCCGCACCCGCCGTATTGAGCCGCATCCCTTCGCCGAGGTATCTGACCTGGGCGTGCGCGGCGTGGGCTCGGCCTGCAAACCAAGGCGAAGCTCACGCAGAGGCGCAGAGACCGCGGAGCAATTCAGGAATTTGTTTCTCTGCGGTCCCTGCGCCTCTGCGTGAGTCTGGATTACTCACGATTGAAATCAAACCACGGATGAACACGGATGATACGCCGCAGAAACAATGGAACATTGGCGTGCCCTCCGTGCCGAGCACGGCGTTTACGGCTTCGCCGTCGGCGTTCGAGGCGTTCGGTGAATCGCGGCAGACGTTCGAGCAGCACGATCATCAGGCCGAGCGCCAACATGATGAGGCTTGGTACCCAAGCCAGGTGGCGCTGGTCCGGAACGGCCAGCCACGCCAGCGCAAACCCGCCGGTCGCCCCCAGCACGCAGTACCACAGGCAGCGGCGCAGCACGTCGGGCGGCAACCCGCGGCCGAGGAGTTCCGCGTCCGATGCGTCCGGGCGGGCGGCCAGCTTCAGCACCAGCCGCGTGCGCCGGTCCAGCGGCTGGAGACGCAGCCACAGCGGCGGCCGGTCCGCGAAACGCAGCTCCGCAAGCCCCCCAAGCCAGCGGGTCTTCAACACGCTATCCCACGGCACCCGCGTTTCGGTTCCGTCCAGGAGCCGGGCGGAGAGCCCCTTCGCGTCGAATCGAGCCGCGGTGACGTTCGGGCGTCGGCTGTGGGACCAGGCGATCCAGGCCAGTAGCAGGAACGGGCCGGTGCACAACAACAGCCAATTGACGGCCAGCACGTGGACCAGAAGGCGCTGCGGTGCGGTCAGCAGCGGGTCGAGATCGCCGGTCCAGGGACCGCCCTGGATGGTTCCCAGTCCGAAGAGCAGCATGACCGCCGCCCCGACCAGGAGCAACGGCCAAGGGCAACGCGCTCGCGGGGCAAAGCTGGTGGCATGGGCGTAGGTGCCCGCGCGCCAGGCCCGGCGCACCGCTCTGCAGTGCAGCCTGTTCGCCAGCCGTGCGGCCCGCAGCACCGGAACCTCCAGCATCAGGGGGCGGCCATCGATTCGGATCAGGTTGCCCAGCTTGTCGTACACGAGCCATCCGGCCGGTGACAGCAGGCCTCCCCAGCGCAACAGGCCCACCCGCGTCCATGGCACAGCCTCTTCAGGGAAGCCATCCTGCCGCTGCGTGACCCGCAGGCCCGCCAGGGTGGGAGTGGCCCGAAGGTTGCGTTGGCGTAAGGGGACGGCCGGATCGGGCATGGGGCACACCTCTGCGCACGCATCACGAGGAGAAGTCGCTCATCAGGTTGCCCCGGTCGGTGCGGCCGATTGTATCCTCCATTGGGGATAACGCAACACGCCAAGTGGCCGGAACGGTTCCCATCTCCAGCCGTCAAAGCTCGTTGGTCTGCGGCTGATTCGCTTCGCTTTCAGGGCGGATCCGCCGGTGGTGAGGTGGCGGCCCGCTGATCCAGGGCGGTGCGAACGGCCTTGGCGAGGTCCATCAGCGTGAAGGGTTTCTGCAGGAAGCCGACCACGTTGGGTGGGTTGGCGGTCTGAGCGGGATCGGTATCGTCGATTCCGCTGGTCAGCAGGACCACGATGTGCGGATGGCGGGCGGCGATCCGGTCGGCCAGCTCCCGCCCGTTGCACTTGGGCATGTTCAGGTCGCACAGCGCCAGGTCCACGTCCTCGGCGTTGCTGCCCAGGAAGGCCAGGGTGTGATCGCCGTCCGATTGTGCCACAACGCAGTAGCCGAGCGAGGAGAGCATCTGCTGGACGGTCTGCCTGACGGCGGGCTCGTCGTCGATGACCAGGATGGTTTCGTTGCCGTGGGGCGGGCGCTCTCGCGGGGGCGGCGAGGCCTGGACCTGGGCCTCGAGCTGGTGCGTGATCGGCAGCCAGACGGAAACGGCCGTTCCCTTGCCGGGCTTGCTGCTGACCTTGATCTGGCCGTGGTGGCTTCGGACGATGCCGTGCGCCGCGGACAGCCCCATGCCCCGTCCACTCTTCTTAGTGGTGAAGAAGGGGTCGAAAATCCGATCGATGTTCGCCGGCTCGATGCCGCAGCCGCGGTCATGGACGCGGAGGTGGGCGTAGGGGCCGGGTGCCAACTGGAGTTTGTCGGCCTGTGTGGGGCCGAGCATGCGCCGGCCCGTCCCGACGGTGATGGTGCTCGGGGCCTGGCTGGCCTGGATGGCGTTGAGCGCCAGGTTCATGAGCACCTGCTCGATGCGCAGCGGGTCCGCCAGGATGAGGGGCAGGTCCGCCGTGAGTTTCAGCGAGAACCGGATACCGGGCGGTGCCCCCCGTTCGAGCATGGGCAGGACGGATCGGATCAGGCGGTTGAGGTCGGTGGGGACGGGCTTGAGCGCCCCTCCGCGGGCGTAAGCCAGCAGTTGCTGCGTCAAGGCCGATCCGCGTTCGGCGGCGTGCATAATGTCCGCCGCCGCCTCGCGCTTCTTGGGGGGCAGGTCCGGGGTTTTCAGCAGGATGGAGGCGTTGCCCATGATGACGGCGAGGAAGTTGTTGAAATCATGGGCGATGCCCCCCGCCAGCGTGCCGATACTTTCGAGCTTCTGGGCCTGCAGAAACTGCTCCTCGAGCCGTTTGCGCTCGCTGATGTCGGTGATGAAACCTTCCAGGAACAGAAGCTCGCCCTCCGGGGAGAAAACGCCGCGGCCCTGCTCCCAGACCCACTTCTCAGTACTCTGGGCGGTGATGATGCGATAGGTGATCTGGAACGGCCGCCGGGCCTGCAAGGCGGCCTGGACCGTTGCCCAGACGTGGGCCCGGTCGGCGGGGTGGATGATCTGGTTGTACGAGACGCGGGCGTTGTCGGCCAGGTCCGCCTGCTGGTACCCGGTCAGTTCCGCACACCCGGTGCTGACGAAGACCATCGTCCAATCCGGTTCATTGAGACAGCGGTAGACCATGCCGGGCAGGTTGCTCATCAGCGTGGAGAGCACGCGCTGGCTCTCGGCGAGGGCTTGCTCGGCCCGCTTGTGGTCGGTGATGTCAACGGCCATCTCGTAGCGGACCAGTCGGCCGTCCGGCCAGGGGATGGCCTTGTCGATGCACCGGTACCACCGCTGGTTGGTCTGGTTCTGGAACTCCCAGATGTGCGGCCCGCCGGCTTTCTCACCAAAGATCAGCGGGTTGGTGCAGAACTCGCAAGGCCGGTCGCGCCCCTGCAGCACGCGGAAGCAGGGGTACCCGGTGGAGTCGCCCCAGTGCCGCCGAAAGGCCTCGTTGACGTACAGAAGCTCGAATGTCGTTGGGTCGCTGACGTACACCGGCTCGTCGATGCTGTCGAAGATGGACAGCAGTTGCTGTCGCTGCATTTCGGCGATCTGTTCGGCACGCTTTTGCTCGGTGATCTCGCGAGGCTTCCCTTCTCCCCCCACGATGTCGGATGGGATGCGTGGGCACTCGCTCATGGCTGTCCCGACATGACTCCAGTCGGCCGCCGGATTCGGCCCGGGAGACGGAGGATTAGCGGCGACTGGACTCGAACCAGTGACCTTGGGTTTATGAATCCCATGCTCTAACCA